>CAIMWN010000018.1 GCA_903845155.1 Oligoflexia bacterium | reverse complement strand
GGGCGAAGGTAGAGCCAAAAGAAGGTGTTTTCGATGAGGTTGTTTTAAATCAATATGTGGATCAGATTGATCGCCTGAATGATGCTGGAATTGAGTCTATGATTACCCTCTATCACTTCACTCTTCCACAATGGGTTGCCAAAAAAGGCGGTTGGGAGTGGCCGGGCATCGTACCTTCATTCCGAAGATTTACTGAAGTAGTTGCTCGAAGAGTTGGAAAAAAAGTAAAACTTTGGATCACACTCAATGAGCCGATGACCATTATTTCCGCTGCATATATGAGTAATCTTTTTCCTCCTGCGAAAAACGATATCAGCAGTATCGTTCGTCCAATGTCATTAATGATCAAGGCTCATGCGCAGTCTTATCACACCATTCATTCGCTGCTAGATGCCCGTGACTTTAAACCTCAGGTTGGACTAGCACATCACCTACGCATTTTTGATCCATACGATCGCAATAGTTATTTGGATAGCTTTGCTAGCTCCAAATCTGACGAAATATTTAATTGGGCAATTCCAGAAGCCTTAGAAACAGGCCATTTGGATTTTAACATGCCTCTCATGGTAAGTGCTCATGAGAGCATTCCTGACGCTGCCCACACTCAAGATTTTTTCGGCTTTAATTACTATTCCCGAGATCTGATTTCGTTTAATACTTTTGATAGCATCAAAATTCAACGGCACCTTGCCCCCCATTCACAAGTGCAGGATCTGGGGTGGGAGATTTACCCGCACGGACTGGAGTTGTTATTGAATGAAATACATGGTCGATATCCAAAATTGAATCTTTGGATCACCGAAAACGGCATCGCAGATGCTTCAGACAATAAACGAGCTCAGTTTATAAAATCCCACCTCCAAGTGGCTGAGGCTGCAATCAAAAAAGGAATTCCACTGAAAGGCTACTGCCACTGGACACTGAACGATAATTTTGAATGGGTGGAAGGTTGGGAAGCGCACTTCGGGCTTTTTTCAATTGATAAAAGCACACTCAAGCGTACGCCACGAGCGAGCGCTGCCGTTTTCTCCGACATCATTCACCATGCTTACGGCTTCAACTAAAAAAATGTAAATGATCCGAATTGTATTGCCTCATTAGAACTTCACAATCATTACCGTCTTTATTACATAATCCGTGCTGACAAACTAGGTCAACAATCGTAAAACCAACTTCAATTCAGAACGACGGGCCAGTGAAACAGCGGGCATGCTGCCCCTAAAGTAATCGTGGTGAAACAATTGCGTTTCCTACATCTTCCCTACTGAATTTTAAAAATGAAAAAAAATATATTGGGATTGATTATCGTAAGTTTATTATCCACAAATCTCTCTTTCGCGCAAACTTCTTGCGAAAAAGTTCATCAGCAACAAAATGCACTTAAAGATGACAAAGTGGAACTGAAAAAAGAAATTGAAGCGAACACTGCCATTTCTGATGCAATTTCGAATAAGTCATATGTCGTCGACGGCGCAATTGCTGGAATTTCGCTGGGAAGTGCTGCAACCCTGGCCGGCAGCTGGTTATGGTGGTCACGGTTAGCAGAGACTATTGAACATAAAACACCGGTCGCACTTAAAATTGGAACTATCTCAGCTGCAGTAGTGGCTGTTGGGTCGATCATTGTTATTAAGGTCGAAAGCGATCAGATTCTTGATCTCCAAAAGGAACTGGATAAACAAACTACCGAGGCTAAATCAAGGCAAGGCCGCGTAGATACGAAACTGGCTCGATTGAATGCACTCCTTGCAGCGCACCCTGAGTGTAAGTAATTATTGAGAGCCATCCTTGCAAGCTGTAAAGGGGATGGGCTTTTAAATTACTCTTCTCAAGCAACCAGGCATAAATTACCTATTCCCGGACGTCCAGTGGGAAGGCCCATGTGCTTTTTACATTAGAATACAGTTAATTATTTTTTTATCCGTTCAAGATTGCTAGTATTTAATGGTGATGTACCGTGCTTTCCTTCTCATGTTTTTACTCAATATTGGTGCCGTAAATACGGTGAGCCACGCAGCCATGCCCGAGCTTTTGGCACGCAGTTGCGGAAGCATCATGGAGATTGTTGAAACGCCACTGTTTACCCTCTCAGATCCAGTCACCTCAATTAGAAACTACATCAGTAACCGACGATCCCAAAGCACACTGAAATCGTTCGATCGCGAATACTATCAGACACTCAAAGTAATCTTCAGGGATCACCTTGAACGGATCCCACCCCCCGGTATTTTTGAAGCAAACGTGGCATGGTTTGAAGTCTTTCTTGAGAAGGAAAATATCGGGGTCTTTGACTTCGAGGAATTAATTAAGGAACTTCCAGAAAAAAGAAAACTGGAACTCGTGGGTTTTTTTAGCAAGAACCCCTTTGATTTCGGTAATATTAATAATAATACCTTGTATAAAAACTTGTATCATTTTTTTGATCTCATTGATCAAAGTCCACTGGTACCATCAGACTTGATTCATTCAGAATCGTCAGTAGACGCCACTAATGAAGCTACTGCAAAGCAGCTAGTAATTGCTGTGGCTGCAAGAGGCCTCGATCATTTGTATACCTCCTTGGGTTACAGAACACCTCGGCTTTGGTCTGATACTCTAAAGGAGTTTATGAATCGGCCTCTAATAAAAGCCGCTAAAGTTGCATTTTTTAATGCTGGATTATTCACCGGTTATCCACTCGTGTACTTTCCTCAAGTCAATTTCACATCAGATGAAATTGATCTTTACCTTGAAGAAGGAACCACGCTTCTGAAAGCTGAAGCCGGTGTTCCCGAACTCGCAACCGATCAATCACCACGATTAAATGCCATCCGCAATGAGGTGGTCAGAAAAACTATACTGAACACCATCCGAAAAAGAGTGATAGAATTGAACATGATTTTTGGTTTATTTCTCATGGCAGAAAAAATTTCATCAGTCCATCAAGCACATCAATTGAACGTAAACCAAACCGCTGTCTCTGTTAGCAACATCATTAACAAAAATCAAATCATCAATAACAAAGTCGATGCTGACTTGGATGTCGAAATACCAATCATTGAACCCAGCAAAGTGACTCATTAACGAAAGTCATTGTGTGCAACACGCTCTAATATTATTACATAAGCACAACCAAGGACAGGGGTTTTAATATCATACTTGACAAAAACAATCAATTATAATATAATACAAACATTCTTTTGAAACGTCTGCCGAAAAAAGAGAAATACCTAACTTATGAAAAAGCTCTTTATAAAAAAAACAATCGTCACCTCTAGCCTCCTACTATGCAGCATCAGCTTCGCTCAAACCACAAAGCTGCCTACCGATAACGTTGCGGATGGAACCTATGTTGCGAAAACAATCGAGCAGCGATTGGCGATTAAACCAGTTCCGCAACTGAAACAGAACGGAAGTCATACCACTACCAAAACAAGCATTACGCATGGCCGTGTCTCAACTGTTGTTCACAAAAACCACGATGGCCAAGTCGTTACGTTTCCAAATGGAAGCCATAGATACGATTATGGCATGAGCGCAGGAGAGATGCTAATAGTCCGACATCCCTACATTACCCAAAATCCAAATGGGTACCCTACCAGAAAACGCGAGACCGCCCCAGTTGCAAAACCCAATCCAGCAGTACGGGTAGAAAGAAATGGGCAAGAAGTTGTAACTGTAACTCCAAATGGAAGCAGAAGAAGCGCTGTCGCGCCACTGGATCAATATGGTCACCGCAGTGATAACTATGATTGGTATCACGATCATACGGTTGCTTCGAAAACTCCAACCATGAATGCAAGTGACGAAAAACCAGTAGTTGCTCATTTAGAATTACTAAACTATTCACTCAAAGATCCAGAGTTAGCCAAAAAATTGTCAGAGCTTGGAGAGATCGTGACGGTTGAAATTACGCCGGATTCTCAAATTCGAAGCACCGAGGGTTATCTTGCTTTTATCATTACCTATTCAGATAACAAAATCCTCTCACTTGAATATAATCCTGAAACCTATATGATGAATACTGAAACACTTACTCAATAATACCCAAGCAGGAGCCTCGAAAATGTCTTCCAATTTTAAAATTACCTATTCCGCTTTAAACGCCGACATGTCACTCATTCACAAGGCCTTTGATGAAGAACTTTCCAAAATAAAATCGGAACTGGGTCGCGAATTTCCTTCCATCATCAATGGGAAAAAAATAACGACTGGAGTTTTTAATTCTAAATTAAATCCGGCAAATACGAACGAGCTCATTGCAAAATATCATGTGGTGAACGAATCGCATCTTGTTGAAGCATTTCAGGCGGCAAAGAAAGCGCAAAAAACGTGGGCCGCCACTCCATGGAAAGAAAGAGTGCGCATCACGAATAAAGCTGCCGACATTATCCGTGACCGTAAAATGCGTATCGCGATTTCGATGACCTTAGAGGTAGGCAAAAACAGAATGGAATCACTCGGCGATGCAGAAGAATCAGCCGACCTCCTCTCCTACTACGCTCAACAGATGGAAGAAGCGAACGGTTTTGTGAAACCACTTGGTAAACTTTCACCTAACGAGCAAACACAAGACGTGCTTCGCCCTTACGGAGTATTTGCAGTAATTGCCCCTTTCAATTTCCCGATGGCACTTTCTGCAGGAATGACATCGGCCGCGATTTTAGGTGGAAACAGCGTTATTCTAAAACCTTCTGACGATGCACCCGGCACCGCGCATGAACTTTATGAAGCATATCGTGAAGCGGGTCTTCCCGAAGGAACGCTTCAAGTGGTTTACGGCCTTGGCGCCTCTTTAGGCGAAGCCATGATTAAAAACCCACTTTGCGATGGTGTTGCCTTTACGGGGAGTAAAGCGGTGGGCTTGTCCATTCTTCGCACCATGACCAGTGGAGCTTTTACAAAGCCAGTGCTTGCAGAACTCGGCGGCAAAAACCCGGCTTTTGTGTGCGCGAGTGCAAACCTAGAAAAGGCAGCTCAAGGTTCTATGCGAAGTGCCTTTGGTCTTTCTGGCCAAAAATGTAGCGCACTCTCTCGCATCTACGTTCATGAGAGTATTTATGATCAATTTATCGAGAAATTAATTGCTCAAGCCAAAACCGTTAAAATCGGCGACCCTTCAAAACAAGAAATTTACATGGGACCAGTGATCAATGCAAAAACGGTAGATCGGTTTCTACAAGCAGTAAAGGAAGCGCGTGAAATCGGAAAAGTGCTGTGTGGTGGCTCCGACCTTCGCACTCAAAGCGAATTCAAAAATGGCCACTTCGTTGAGCCCGCTATTGTTGAGGTGCCGCGCAATGCTCGTCACTTACGTGATGAATTTTTTGCACCCTTCTTGGCCGTCACTCAATTTACGGACCTCGCAGAAGCGATCGATCACGCCAACCAAGCCGACTACGGCTTGACTGCAGGCGTATTCAGCGAAGACCAGAAAGAAATTAGTTACTTCATGGACAATATTGAAGCAGGTGTCTTGTATGCAAATCGCGCGACCGGCGCGACGACCGGTGCTTGGCCTGGAGTTCAATCTTTCTGTGGCTGGAAGGGCTCAGGAATGAGCGGTAAAGGCGGCTGCGGACCTTACTACGTTTCACAATTCATGCGCGAACAGTCCCGCACTATTATGGGGTAGTTTTTTGACTGCTCAGTAATCGAGGCAACGGTGAGCCATCTGCAATTGTGCCTAAAATGCACACTGTCGAGAAAACTTAACTTTGTGCATTTCAGGCACAATTGCAGAGTGAGTCATAAACACCCTCAATCTTGACCGCCCCCTTTCACTCAAGCCAAATTTCAGGTACTGTATTTTCATGCTAAATACAGTTAAAAAACCAGAGATTAAGATCCCACCACCCGGCCCAAAAGCGAAGGCGATGATTGAACGCGACCATGCAGTGACCTCTCCTTCGTATATTAAGGAATACCCACTCGTGGTAGAGCGCGGCGAAGGTGTTTGGATTTATGATGTCGACGGAAACTCATATTTAGATTTCATGGCAGGAATTGCCGTAGCCTCTACCGGCCACTCTCACCCCAAAGTGGTCAAAGCCATTCAAGATGCGGCTGCAAAATTTTTACACATTTGCGGTACCGATTTTTATTATGAGTCGATGGTTACTCTTTGCGAAAAACTTTCTAAATCTGTAGCGCCCTACATGGGGCAGTCTAAAGTTTTTTTAACTAACTCTGGGACTGAGGCAGTCGATGGCGCCATCAAGCTTGCACGCCACCACACTCGTCGCAGTAAAATTATTTCATTTAAAGGTGCGTTCCATGGCCGTACCTTGGCTGCGATCACACTAAACTCGTCTAAGGTGACTCAAAAAGCTCACTTTGGCCCGCTCCTTCCAGAAGTTTATCACCTCCCTTACTCTTACCCGTTTCGTTGCGCTTATAAGAATGAAAAAACCTGGTGTGAAAGCAATTGCGTGTGTGCAAATAAAATTGAACAAGATTGGTTCCCGAGTCACTTTGCTCCAGAAGAAGTGGCTGCGATTTTCGTTGAACCAATTCAAGGTGAGGGCGGATATATTATGCCAGCACTGAAATTCTTAAAAGATCTTCGTGCGATTTGCGACAAGCACGGCATCATGCTCGTATTCGATGAAGTTCAAAGCGGCATCGGCCGTACCGGTGATATGTTTGCGGCCGAAACACTTGGCGTGGCCCCAGACATTTTACTTACTGCAAAAGGCATAGCATCGGGCATGCCAATCGGGGCAATCGTTGCCAAAACTTCTGTGATGACTTGGGGTCGCGGAACTCACGGTTCTACTTACGGCGGAAACCCCGTTTGTTGTGCAGCTGCGAATGCAACGATCGAGATTATTGAAGGACAATTACCTACCATTAAAAAAACGGGCCTATACTTCAAAGAACAGCTTAAGATTCTTCAAAAGAAACACCCCGTAATTGCTGATATTCGCGGCGTAGGCCTGATGATTGGCGTTGAATTCACGCTGAAAGATGGAACGCCAGCACAAGATTATGTGGGCAAACTTGAACAATTGGCTTTCAGAAAAGGGCTCTTGCTCCTTTCCTGTGGTAAATCGACCATTCGCTTTGCCCCCCCTCTAGTGATTACGGAAGGGGAAGTGAAAGTAGGACTCGAAATTCTCGATCAGTGCCTCACTGAACTCGGAACTCCCTAGGAGCGATCATGCGTAAGCCTAAGCTCAACCCCAATAAAATTGTTTCCATGAAGGAAGCAATACAAGATACCGTGAAACCCGGCTCGAGTCTTTACATCGAAGGCTTCACTCACTTGATTTGTTTTGCGGCCGGACACGAGATCATTCGTCAACGCATTGGAAATCTTACAGCAATGCGCCTCACTCCTGATTTGGTTTATGACCAACTCATCGAAGCGGGCTTGGTGAAAAAACTGGTTTTTAGTTGGGCCGGAAATCCGGGTGTAGGCAGCTTGCACGGTCTTCGTAGACGTTCTCAAAAAGATTCGGCTTCAAAGATTGAACTCGAAGAATACTCACACTTCGGAATGGTCGCTCGCACTCTCGCCGGAAGTGCCGGACTCCCCTTTTGGCCACTTAAAAACTATGAGGGCACTCACATTGCTGAAGTGAACCCACTCATTAAATCTGTCACCTGCCCCTACACTGGCGAAAACTTCGCAACCGTACCGGCACTCCACCCTGATGTTGCAATCATTCATGCGCAACGCTGCGATCAAGAAGGAAATGCACAAGTGTGGGGACTCATGGGCACACAAAAAGAAGTGGCCTTTGCGTCTAAGCGCCTCATTGTCGTAGCCGAAGAAATTGTAGACACTTCCGTCATTCGTCGTGATCCGAATCGCACTCTCGTTCCCGGTATTTTAGTCGACCACGTCGTTCACGAACCCTGGGGTTGCCATCCTTCTTACACTCAGGGCTACTATGACCGCGATAATGCATTCTACGTGAAGTGGGAAGACATCTCGCGCGATCCTAAAACTTATCAAGATTACCTAGAAGCCTTTGTTTATGGCGTAAAAGACCGTAAAGAATACATTGCAAAATCAGGCACTGATTTAATCGATCGCCTGAAAGCAAAACCCCGCAAATGCGAAGGAGTGGATTATGGATACTAAAAATGCTTCTCCTTCTATCATCACCCCTTCTGAGCGCATGGCTATTCGTGCGTCTCAAGAACTTCAAGATCGCGAAGTGGTATTTGTAGGGATCGGCCTTCCCAATTTAGCGTGTAACCTCGCGCGCGCCACTCATGCACCACAGCTATATATGATTTATGAGAGCGGCACGATTGGAACTATTCCTGCGCGTTTGCCTGTATCGATTGGTGACCCCACTCTCGTTACGGATTCACTCGCGATTGTTTCTCAGTCAGATATATTTCAATGCTATCTCCAAGGCGGACTCATCGAA
Organism: Oligoflexia bacterium; assembly: GCA_903845155.1. GTDB lineage: Bacteria > Bdellovibrionota > UBA1018 > UBA1018 > CAIMNF01 > CAIMNF01. The sequence goes on along the minus strand of CAIMWN010000018.1, from coordinate 63,795 downwards.
GTAGGTTTCTTGGGTGGCGCACAAGTCGATCGTTACGGAAACATCAACACTACTGTGATTGGCGACTATGACAATCCAAAAATTCGCTTGCCGGGCTCGGGTGGCGCTTGCGAAATTGCAACCCACTCACACCGCGTCCTCATCATGATGCGAATGAGCCCGAAAAGCTTTGTAGCGAAATGTGATTTCGTCACGAGCCCCGGCTCGCGGATGGACTCTTCAAAACCATCCAAAGATCAGGGGAAAACCCGCGCTGAATTAAAACTCCCTGGCGGTGGCCCGGTCAAAGCAATCACCGATTTGGGAGTGCTCGAAATGATCGATGGTGAGTTTACGCTGACTGAAATCTATCCTGGCGTAACGGTCGAGCAAGTAAAACAAAACTGTGGTTGGGATTTAAAGGTGGCAGCCGAATTACGCATCCCTGGCGAACCCGATCCGAAGGCCTTGGATTTACTTCGTCACAAAATCGACCCTGATCGCATGTATCTCTAATTTGAGGTGCCTTTCGTGAACTTTAAATGAACGTTGAGATTAATTTTAATGAATAATATTCTGAAGAACTATTTCCCGCTAAACTTATTTTGTTTTTTAATGTTCACTGGGTGCAGCACCTCATCACAAATTTCTTCTAAACAAGTAGCCCCTGCTCGCGTTTCACCTCCTCACGACTCACGCTCTACAAGCAATCTAGCAAAAATGCCTGAAACGCCGACGAATTGGAGCGAATTTCAAGCAGCCGTGATCCTGAAAACCTATCGCGGGAAAAACACTTATATTTGCTCGGCCGTGATGCTTTCAAAGCGCCTCGGAATCACCGCTGCACACTGCATCGCGAAGTCGGACCAAAACGAAGTGCTGATCGGAAACTCTCTCCGCGATTCAAATCTTACTTTTTTTAAGGTTGATCAAAATAGCATCCGCGTTCACCCCAAATATAATCCCACTCATTCGTTCAGTGACTCAGACTTGGCGGTTTTCGAGCTCAAAGAAGATTCAACCGTGGACCGTTTTGTCTCCATTCCTGAACTCTCCGACGACCAGGAATTTCACTTCGTGATGGGCCAACCTTTAGAACGCGTGGGCTTTGGCCTGAGAGGCGAAGAAAACAAACGCATTTGGACCAAGGTTTTTTACGAACAAAAAGACCAAAGAGAGATCTACATCAGAGATGCGTACTCGGCGATTGGGGATTCGGGTAGCCCCGTCTTCCTAAGAACGGGCGACACACTCTCGCTGATCGCACTCCACTCTACTAAAATAAATTCCAAACAAGTAGCGACCGTTTATCTTCCTTATTTTAAGAAGTGGATTTATCAATAGCTGGCTCTTCACTTATCTAAAGGACAAGCAGCAAGACCTTGCTGTAGACGGGAAATGTAATCTGGGCTCAGCGGTGATCCAACGATGGCCTGATCAGGGTGGTGTGAATCCCTCGCTGCCGAAAACGGGAACTCTCCATGCTGAACATTAATATCATCACTATAAGAGATTACGCCATTCACTGATCCCCGGATTGCCCAATGCGAATCAATCTTAAAATGACTGCCCGGCTTTTGATCGTATTCAGTAATGGGCTTACTATCGAGGAATACCCCTTTTGCGATCTCTACCACCAGGGTTGCGGTGCATTTCGATTTACTCTTTAAGTCCAACACCGTTGGCGAATTCTGAATCGCTTTCAAATCATTCAATAAATTTTCGTAGGGTTTGTACTTCAATTCCGGCGAATCTTTCGTTTTAGGTAGTATGGCTTCCGCCTGCATAAGGGGTTCGAGTTGCGATTCGTCGTCACCTAAATTTCCTCGCAAGAACCCTTGCCCGGTCCACCAATCCACTCTGACCATGACCGGAGGGAGTTTCTTCACCTCTTCAACGAGCTGAGTGAGCGGGCCGGGCTGCACTACGGCACAGGACTCATCATTCACTTTTGCAGGCGTAGCTTTGGGAGATTTCTTTTTAGGCTTTGCCAGGTCGCTTAACAAGAGTTGGCCGCATTCATTTTTAGCCGTACCCATATAAACCATATTCTGAGGAAGGATCATGCAAGCAGAACCATCAATCGTTGGAATGATTTTTTTCTTTATCCATTCATGAAGAGTTTGCTTGGAGGGGATCCGCTGAGTTTGTTTGCAGGTCGGTGAAGGAAGCATTTTGAGGAAGTCATCAATTAAGCTTTGATTGGTGCTCGAGTTTTTTGCATATATATTTGGTCTTTCTTTCTTAACACCAGAAGTCACTGGGCTCACTCGGACAAGAGTGGGCGGAAATGTAACTCCGTTGTTTTTACCCTCTCGCATAAACATATAGCAATCATCCGCCAAATACTCCTGGCAGCCGCAGACGTCGGTTATCGAATACCCGCGCTTTTTCAATTCAGCCCTCAGGGCCTTCGTCGTCGATTTAGAAAAATAAGGATCATCATCAAAGCCAATCTGGCAGGTCCGCCCCAACACTTGCTTAACAGCCACCCCTTGGCCTTGAGCCTGAGTAAAATTGGGCAAAATACATGCAATGAGTAGCAAGAGTTGAATCACATTGGCTTATCGGCAATTTGCGCTCAAATATTAAATTGACATAATGTATTATCGACATGCGACCCCGCTCAGGACAAATAATTGAATTTACTTTGCTTTATTACCATTTACCCTTAATTCAAAACTCACCCTGCTCTCAAGAGTTCTCGTTTTGAGCCCTATGAGTATCTTCCACATGACCATTCGCAATACTAGCGAAGTGCTATTAAGCTTATTTTACTGAACATTAATCATCGTGCTTCCCACGGAGAGATATAAAGAGAGTACACGTGGAGGTGCATATGAATTTTTCAAAAAGATTAAAAGCTAGAACGATAAAAACAATTTTAGGTTTTTTGTTGGTCGGATTTAGTCATTCAACTTGGGCCATGAGCAACGACGTTCAACTTTCCGATGAAAGTCGGGAGCTCGATAAAATCCACAATAACAGTGCATGGACCAATACACTTAAAAATCGATATGGAGTGAGTGAAGAGAAGGTAAATGACTTTAAAGAACAAGGACTACAGTACTCTGACATTGCAATTGCGGAGCAATTGGCAAAAGACACTGGCAAATCAGCATCTTTGGTGATCAGAATGCATTCTGATGAACGTAAAAGCTGGGACGACATTGCCCGTCAATTGAGTATTGACCCCGCACATGAAGGCAGAGTGGTCGCAGATTTAAGAAAAGAGCTCATCGTAGAGCAAAACAATAAAACTGAAGACAATAAATAACACGATTATTTCAAATGACGACTACTTCAAATGGTAACGAACACTCGTTACAATTCTCCCGCGTTTAAAGCGAAGAATTGCACGCAGAACGGTCGCAGTTTGATTATGCAAAAACTGATGATACCATTTTGAAGTAACGAATTCGGGGACAATTACAGTGATGATATCATCCTTCGCTGTTCTCTCTACTTCGTTTAAGTAATCAATAATGGGCATAATCACTGAACGAAACGGAGACTTCAGAATCACCAATTCAACATCAGGGGCCCACAGCTTCCACTGCGTCTCCATTCGAATGCGCGCCTCAGGATCCAGCTCTACATAACAAGCCTTCACATTCTTAGAAATGGAAAGAGCATAGCGAATGGCATCCACTACTCCCGGATGAATTCCAGAAACAGGAATGATTGCGGTATTCTTAATGGGCACAAACACATGCGGTTCAGAAGTAGTTTGATAAGCAAGCTGTTTTGCAACACTTAAGTAATGACTTTCAATCGCTTTGAAAACTAAAACTAAAACTGGAATCAGAACGACGACCATCCAAGCACCATTCATAAATTTGGTGGTCGCAATCACCACTAAAACCACAAAAGTAGTTAAGGCACCTAAGGCATTAAAACCTAAGGCCAGCATCCAGCGTGGCTGGCGAATTCTCAGATGATGAACCACCATTCCCGCTTGTGAAAGCGTAAACGAAATGAATACGCCCACCGCATAGAGCGGGATCAAATGATGGGTTTCACCTTTATAAATCACCAAGAGAAAAATCGCGAAAAGGCTCAGTCCGATAATTCCGTTCGAGAACACCAAACGATCGCCGAGACTCCCTAGCTGCCTTGGCAAAAAACGATCGCGCGCGAGGAGCGATGATAAGCGTGGAAAATCTGCATAACTGGTATTCGCTGCCAAAAAAAGAATGAGCGCAGTAGACACCGGAATCAAAAAGTACAAACGATCGTTACCAAAAATTTGATGGGCAAGCAACGATACAGCAGTCTCGCCTTCTTTCGGTACTAATCCATAAAGGTGACAGAGATAAGTAATGGCGAGAAAGAAGCCACCTAAAATGAGCGACATCCATGCCATGGTGATTTTTGCATTTCGTTCTGATGGTGCCTGAAACACAGGGATACCATTTGAAATCGCTTCAATCCCCGTGAGCGCTGAACACCCAGACGAGAACGCCCGCAACAGCAAAAACAGAGGAATACTCGGATAGGTATTCTCCACCACCGTTTGGACCACTGGAATTTGATGAGCGTGCTTCCAAAATCCCACCACAATCATGAGAAGGAATGAAAAGATAAAGAGATAGGTCGGAAGTGCAAAAATATTGGCAGATTCGCGTATTCCTCTGAGATTCAAAAACATAATCAAAAGAATGATTCCGCTCCCCAGAACCACTGCGTGAGGGGCAACTTCTGGAAACGCCGAAACCACGTTCTCCATGCCTGCTGCCACTGACACCGAAACAGTCAAAATATAATCAATCAGTAATGAGGCCCCAGCAACTAAACCCGCAGTCGTTCCTAAGTTATCTTTTGAAACAATGTAAGCACCACCGCCACTTGGGTATGCATGAATAGTTTGCTGATAAGAGATGGTCACCACTAATAACAAAAAACCAATGGCGAGCGCGATCGGCATCGACCACATCACTGCAGCTGCTGCAAATCCTGAAAGTGGAATTAAAATTTCTTCTGTCGCGTATGCCACTGATGACAGTGCATCAGAAGAGAGAACCGCAAGTGCCTTCCATTTTGGAATGCGCTCATGGTGTGCCATGTCTGTGGTTAAAGGATCACCCAATACAATTCTTTTCAATCTACCGAGAAACAATAGAACTCCTTCGACGCTAATCTGTGCGCTTGTAAGGGAAAAATACGCTTCTTGACTATAAAAAGCTATAGAAATGCTTTAGCAAAAACTACGGTGATGCTCCGATTGAAATCCACTGACTGATGATTTGTAAATCAGCTGGAGATACCTTGGCCAAGCCTGATTTCTTGGTCGGCATTTTACCCAATTCCATTTGGCTGTAAAACGTGCTGTTTTCTGGGTCGCCTTTTCTTATCGTATTGCCCTTCATTAATTGCTCATAGTTTTCGAAAGGAACTTTTGCGTAAGCCTTGCCTCCTACCCCATGACAGTTCAGGCATTTTGGTACCAGCACTAACTCTCGAATACTTGCATAAGTGGCTTTGAGCTGAAGCGCGGGAGTGGGACTGGGAACAGGAGCATTAGGATCGGGTGCAGACACCTCATACTGGGGAGCCCCACGCGTGATCCAACTTCTGAGAATTTTTTGATCCCCAGATGATAAAGGCCCTTTGGGGGGCATCGTTTTTTCAATGAGTGCATCATTTTCAACTTCACCAAGATTGGCTTTCACCGCGGCATAAGTATCCAGGATTACCCCACCACTCGCTTGGGCTTGATTATGGCAACTCACGCAATTGGGGTAAATCACGGATTCACAAATTTTACTGTAGGACGCTGACCTCGCTTTGATCTCGGCTTGGCTTGGCTCAGCTATTTTAGAGTGATAGAAGCCGCAACCAGCAAACAACACGAGTGAGATGAGGTATAGATAAAGATTGTTATGGTCTTTAGACATCGAGAATTGCCTATCAAATGCAGTGCCGCAACGCAATGCATTACTCAGGTTTCAGTACTTGATTTATTTTGTCATGGATATATTGCTGCCAGTATCTCGCTCAAAAAGGCGAAACGCTGCGCTTCAGCGCATTCCTAATCAGTGAACGCTTTGAGGAGCTTCGCGCGGCTAGGATGACGCAACTTACGGAGTGCCTTCGCTTCAATTTGACGAATCCGCTCACGGGTAACGAAGAAATCCTGCCCCACCTCTTCCAAGGTATGGTCGGACTTTTCGCCGATTCCGAAACGCATCCGAAGTACTTTTTCTTCACGTGGAGTGAGGGTAGAAAGCACTTTACGAGTTTGTTCAGACAAATTGAGGCTGATGACCGCTTCAGAAGGATTGATGATATTTTTATCTTCGATAAAATCACCTAAAGATGAATCTTCTTCCTCACCAATTGGAGTCTCAAGAGAAATAGGCTCTTTGGCAATCTTCAGTACTTTACGTACTTTATCGACCGGCATTTCCATTTTCACTGCAATTTCTTCAGGCTGTGGCTCACGACCTAACTGTTGCATGAGCATACGAGAAGTGCGCACGAGTTTATTAATAGTCTCAATCATGTGAACTGGAATACGAATGGTGCGCGCTTGATCGGCGATCGCACGAGTGATCGCTTGTCTGATCCACCAAGTAGCATAAGTTGAAAATTTATATCCACGGCGATACTCGAATTTATCGACCGCTTTCATCAGGCCAATGTTTCCTTCTTGAATTAAGTCCAAGAATTGAAGACCACGGTTGGTATATTTTTTTGCAATTGAAACCACAAGACGAAGATTCGCTTCCACGAGTTCGCTTTTTGCAATATCGGCTCTGCGCTCACCAATCATCAGACTTTCATTGATTCGCTTCAGCTCATCAACCGTCACGCCTGATTCACTTTCAAGACGGAGCAATTTCTTCACCGCTTCATCTTCTTGCGCAATCAACTGCATGAGCTTTGCTTCTGGAAGATCGTATTTTTTACAAATCTCTAAAATTTTAGTCGGCTCTTTTGCGTTGTCTGCAACGAGGGCTGCAATCATGGCAAACTCATCCCCATCTTTTACGCCTACGTATTGGTAAATACGACCGCGCTCTTCCATCAATTCTTTACCGCGAGTCCAATACTCTTTAATTTGAGCTGAGAGAACATTGATGGTTTTGCGATTAAATGCGATGTTTTGGAAGGCAGACTCTACTTGGCGCTCGCGTTTTTTAATTTCAACGCGAATCACTTCTTTTTCTTTAATCGGAGTTTTCTTCGCTTCTAGGCCCACTAACTTCGGATCCATTTTTTCCTGGAACGCAAGAAGTGACTTCACCTTAGAAACGGCTTTAATTACTTTATCGAGATATTCTTTTTCATCTTCAGGCGAGACTTCGTCTTCCACACCACGAATGACATCTTTAACTTTAGTCTTCGCAGTTTCAAGCCGCTCACCGAGTTCCACAATCGCCATTGTACCGAGACGAGAAGCGAGGAGCGCGCGGAGAATTTCTAATTCACCTGCTTCAATCCGTTTTGCAATTTCAACTTCACCTTCACGAGTCAGAAGGGAAACTGAACCCATTTTTTTCAAATAAAGTTTTACAGGGTCGGTGCCCTTTGCGTATTCAGCAGTAGATACGAGATCACCCGATTCATCTGACTGAAGCTCTTCCTCTGCCGGAGCGGCTCCTGCCGCAAAGTCTTCAAGCAAAGAATCTTCCGCTTCTTCGCCCTCTTCACCTTCAAAGCGTTTACGACCATCGGTGACTTCGATTTCGTTTTCACCGAGCATGACCATCACTTCATCTATTTCTTCGGGAGAAACCATTTCTGGTGGCAACAATTCGTGCACTTCAACAAAGGACAGAAATCCACGTTGAACTCCTAAGTCTAAAAGTTTTTTGATGTCTTTATGATTACGATTAATTTTGGGCTGGGTCGTTTGATTTTCCTGAGACATATGAATCTTCAAAATCCTTTAGTTTTCGTTGTAGGTCAAGGAATTGTTCTGATAATTCCTTAAATTTTTCCATATCTTGGCTAGCATCTGCAATCGCCATCTGTGCTTTTAGTCTTTGCGAATATCGTGCCCACGACTTGTGGATGCCACGTTTCAGCAAAGTTTTCAGACTTTCTTCCTCCCCTGGGACCGATTCCTGAAGCAACCCTTCCATAATAACCGACCGTAACTCTTGGGAAATTGCTTCATTTACGAGGTTTTCAGGAGCGAGCTTGAGCAAAGTAAAACCGTTCGGGTCTTCACTCATTTTTTGCACCCAAGCCTGCACCTCGGTGTCATCAAACATGACGGATAGTGTATCTTTTTCAGGCAACTGTTTACGCGCTTCTACGAAAAGTGAACCAAAATCGTTAAATTTGGCCAGAAAGTGGAGCAAGTTTCGATCGTGGGCCCCAATTGGTTTACGCCGCAGTCCTTGCTGCGGTGTTACTGAAGTTCGCGGCATAGAAGGATTCCCCTGAGGCAATCCGGGTCGACCTTGGGGTTGGGCGGGTCTCAACGAAGTGGCGAGTGCCCCCAGCGCCGATGGTGGGATTCTCCACTTTTGAATCAATTGATCCACCCGAAGGGCCCGTCCCACTGGGTCAGTGTAATGCTGTAACCATTCCGTGATTTGCTTTACAGTGGTGGAACGCTTTTCTACGTCTGCCTCACTGGCCTTCAACTCCTGTTCAACGAGGTGATCCAGGAGCGGAAACGGCTCATTGATCCACGCCTTTAACTTTATTAAATTCTCCGCAGGGCTAAGGAGCAAAAACTCATCTGGGTCGAGTGTGCTTTCAAAAGGAATCCCATAAAGCATCAGGCCATTCTTTAAACCAAGCTCCATCGCTTTCACTGTGGCATTAATTCCGGCCTGGTCATGGTCGAAAAAGACAATAATTTTCTTCGCCAAACGGGTTAGAATTTTTAGGTGTTCTTCCGTAAGTGAAGTTCCGCAGGTCGCTACTACATTTTCAATGCCCGCTTGGTGAAGCGAAATCACGTCAAAATACCCTTCTACCACGATCACCACTTCTTCTTCGCGAATGGACCGTTTCGCCTGAAAGAGTCCGTATAGAAAATTTGATTTATGAAAAAGTTCGCTCTCCGAACTATTCAAATACTTCGGTAACTTTTGATCAGGCCTATTATTACAAGACGGAAGAATTCGGCCACCAAAACCGCAGACCCGTCCGCGAACATCAATCAGAGGAAAAATGACACGCTCGCGGAAAAAGTCGTAATCACCCGCTTGCTTCTGAGAAGGACGAATGAGGCCATACTCACGCGCTAACTCCAGCGGTGCTTTTGCCTTCGTTAAATACTGAACGAGTCCGTCCGCTTGAGACCCCACCACTCCTACCTGAAAGTTCTGAATGATTTTATCCGAAATACCGCGTTTTTTAAGGTAATCACGGGCTTCTTGAAACAAGGGGCTGCCAGCGCCTTGAACTAAATTTTGATGGAAAAACTGGAGGGATGCAAAATGATTCAGGCGTGCACCCTTTTGCACACGGATCCGTTTTTGATAAAGCGCTTGCTCCTCTGCGCTCGAAAGAGAATAGGCAGACTCAGGGATCGGTATCTTCGCTTTTTCAGCAAGATCTTCACAGGCCTCTTCAAAACTGAGGCCGTGTAGTTGCATCACGAACTTAATGACATCGCCGGTCTCTTTGCAGCCAAAGCAATAAAAGAAATCTTTGTTTACTGAAAACGAAGGAGACCGATCACCATGAAAAGGACACCGGCCCATATACCTCGCGCCCGTTTTTCTGAGTTCAATGTTTTCAGATGCAACATCGATTAAAGAAATCCCTTGTTTGAGTTTCTGTATCCATTCTGCGGTAAATCGACCCTTTTTTTGCATGCTTCCTTATACTACCCGAACAAGCTAAGCCGTAGCGCCCAACAACTCTTTTACGATTTGAGTTACGATTTTTCCATCCGCACGACCGGCAACCTTAGGCTGAAGGACCTTCATTACTTTTCCCAAGTCTTTAGCATCTTTGGCTTGAACTTCTGCAATGGTTGCAGTAACGAGCGCTTTCAACTCTACTTCAGACATTTGCGCTGGCATAAACTGTCTCAAATATTTTGCTTCCGCTTCTTCTTGGCCCACGAGGTCTTCGCGACCGCCCAGTTTAAACTGAGTTATCGATTCTTCACGTTGCTTCAGCATTGATGAAATGATTTTCGTGATCTCGGTGTCATCTAAGTCTTTACGATCGTCGATTTCTTTTTTGCGAATCGCCGCATGAAGATTACGAGTGTACTGAACCAGTTCCTTATTCCCGCCCTTCATGGCCGTTTTCATTGTTTCTTGATTGATCTCTTTAATAGTGGGCATGGCAGACTCCTTGGTCATCGGGGGATTGAAGCTGCGCCGCAGCAAATTCGCTACCCCATCCCCTTCCCCTGAGGTTAAATATAGATCCTCCATGGATACACGTCCGATTGAAAAGAAGCAAATACAACTCGAAAAAACCGCTAGGAGTTCGAAAGGATTTCATGGTCTCCTTAAGGAGTGGCTACACGCTTACTTGGGTTCAAAAATTCGCAGTTACAGTCCCTTCTCATCCTTGGTCTCTTCCTTTTCTTCGTTGCCCATTTCTTACTCCTATCCCCATCTAACCTCGAGGAAGACTTCAACGGCGTCCGAGTCGTAAACCCTAAAGACCTTCTCAATTTTCTGCAAAACGAATCCACCACCATTGCGAAACCCGTACCCAACACCGTTGCGCCCTCCTACTCCCTTCGCGACCTCGTTTTTTACAACAGTATCGGTGCGCAAAGCCAGTGGAAGCTCACCGCAAGGAAAGCCAATGTTTACCAAGTAGCAAACCTTCTGCACGCCAGGGATCTCATTCTTGAGCTTCAGGATGGCACCCAAATTCACTCAAAAGAGGGTCTCGTTTATATTAACCAAAATATCATCGAATTTTTTGGCGACGTGCGGGTTTTCTTCACCAATGGCACCATTACCTATTCTGAATATTTAAGGGCCGTGACTCAACCCATTCTCAACATCACCATTCCACTGACGGAACCGGTTCGTGGCGAAAAAAATAACCCCGATAGCCGCGTAGAGTTTACCGCAAAGGGCTTTTCCTATCTCGACACTAATCAAAAAGAATTAAAACTCTTAAGCAATGTCATTTTTAATATCTATAATGACGAAAGAACAATCGTTTACTCGGATCGCGCAATTTATAATCAGCTGAACAACCGCGCTTTTTTTGAAATGAATGACCACCAGCCTCTCGAGAAACAATTCGCAGAAGTGAAGCAGCCCGATCTCTATCTCAAAGCCAGAAACCTAGTCATTGAGCTTGGAGACGAGAAACAACTTCAGCGAATTTTTGCCAATAAAGACGTTTACTTTAAGGACACCCAAGACCCAGAGCATATTTCTACAGGCACTTCAGGCAGGGCGACCTATCAAGAAGGAAAAAATGTCATTTACTTGGAGGATTTCCCGCAGGTCTATCAGGATGGTGATACGATCACGGGTGAAGTGATTGTTTATAACCGAAAAACTGACATGATTGAGGTCAAACAGAGCAATGCAACCCACAAATAACGAAAAGACAGCTCCTAAAAAACTGCGTGCAGTCAATCTCATCAAAACTTATCAAAAAAGACCGGTAGTAAAGGGCGTAAGCCTCGAAGTTCAATCGGGGCAAGTGGTAGGTTTACTTGGGCTAAATGGTGCGGGTAAAACAACCACCTTCTACATGATTACGGGCTTAACCCTTCCAGATGAAGGTCATGTGTTCTTGGGCAACGACGATATATCTCGCTTGCCTATGCATGAGCGCGCAAGACAAGGAATTGCCTACCTCCCTCAAGAACCATCGGTATTTAGAAAATTAACAGTCGAAGACAACATCATGGCCACCCTTGAATCCATGAATCTTACTCATTCTGATCGCAAACATCGCTTGCAAGAACTTCTGGATGAGTTCTCGCTCAATCAAGTTTCCAAACAAGAAGCATACACCTTATCTGGAGGTGAGCGCAGACGCGTGGAGGTGGCGCGAGCCCTCGCACTGAACCCCGCTTTTATTCTGCTCGATGAGCCCTTTGCGGGCGTCGACCCCCTTGCAGTCGCTGATATTCAAAAAATGATTCTGCATCTCAAGGAACGAAATATCGGAGTGCTCATTACCGATCACAACGTGCGCGAGACCCTTAACATTTGCGACCATGCATGCCTTCTCAGCGAAGGAGTGATTTTTGAGCAAGGCACACCTGAACAAATTGCAAACTCCCCTCAAGCTCGCGAAAAATACTTGGGCGAAAATTTTAAACTTTAAAGTATGAAAAAAATTTGGCTTAGAAAAAATGGCGGACCAGACGCATTAAGCGTTGAGGAAGAAAAAGATCGTCCTCTATCATTGGGAGATCACGACGTTTGTATCGACGTTCATTATTCGGGAGTTAATTTCGCCGACATTGTGATGAGGCTTGGACTTTACCCGGACGCGCCCAAAAGGCCCTATGTACCAGGCTATGAAGTCTCCGGCATCGTGAAAGCAGTGGGGAAAAATGTTCGTCGCATACGTGAAGGTGACGAAGTGGCCGCAGGCACCTTGTTTGGTGGATACTCTTCAGTAGTCACCACCCCTGAGGACTTGGTCTTTAAAAAGCCCGCTCACTTAAGCTTAACGGAAGCAGCAGCCATGCCTGTAAATTGGGCGACTGCATACGCTGCCATTATTGACATGGGTAGAGCGCGCGCAGGTGACTTGGTATTAGTCGACGCCGCGAGCGGTGGTGTCGGCACGATTGCTCTTCAAATATTAAGGCATCTCAAAGCCGAAACCATTGGATTGACCAGTAGCCCAAGTAAGTTGGATTTTATTAAAAGCTATGGTGCAACACCCATGACCCACGCTGAATATCAAACCAATCAGAACTTGCCGCGCTTTGATCTGATTTTGAATTCTCAAGGTGGAAAAAGTGTTCGCGAACACTACCAGCAACTGAAACACACCGGGCGAGTCGTTGCGTTTGGAATGTCGTCCGCGATCAAAGATGGCAAACGAGATCTGATCGCCCTGATTAAATTAGGAATCACCATGCCCCGCTTTTCACTGGTGTCCATGTTTAACCAAAACAAAGGTGTCTACGCACTCAACGTTCTCCGCCTTCTTGAAGACGTAGAATATGTAAAAGGCATCCAAGCCAAATGGAATTCAGTAGAAGAACAAAAACTCATCCCTCACATCAGCCAGATTTTTAAAGCAGATGAAATCGCAAAGGCTCACTCTTTTTTAGAGTCACGGAAAGCCACAGGGAAAGTGCTCATTCAATGGTCTCCGACTAATGAGTGTTGAGACTTGCGTTCATTGCTCATCCAATATTGTTTTTAATTTTCTTGTTGTAACATCAATATTTAAGAACGTTTAGAAGGACCGTTTGCGTTTTGAAGAGGGAAGAATATTCAGCATCTCGCGGTACTTCGCTACTGTTCTACGTGCGATTTCCACATTTTCTTTGCCGAGCATCTCCACAATTTGTTGATCGGAGAGAGGTTTTTTGGGATCTTCACGACCAATCAGTTGCTTTATCTTTTCTTTCACTGCACTGCTCGCCAATGCATCTCCACCATCTGAAGCAGAAATGCTGGAATTGAAAAAATACTTTAACTCAAATGTTCCAACCGGCGTGTGCATGTACTTGTTCGTGGTCACACGCGAGATGGTAGATTCGTGCATGCCTACATCAGCTGCGATATCTTTCAAGACCATTGGCTTTAGAAAATGTGCGCCCTTTTCAAAGAAATCGCGCTGACGAGCTAAAATCGCTTCGGTCACTTTATAGATGGTTTTTTGTCTGTTTTGAATAGAGCGAATTAACCAAAGCGCTGACCTGAGTTTGTCTTGCACATATTCTTTGGCCTTCGTGCCGCCGCCAGCTGTGGCCGCTTCTTTCTGAACAATGCTTTTATAATAATTTGAAACCCGAAGGCGAGGAATACCTTCGTCATTCATATTGATGACGTAATTGGCTCCTACTTTTTGAATATAGATATCGGGCATAATATACTGGGTATCTGATTCAGTAAAAATACTGCCGGGTTTTGGTTCAAATTCATGAACAATTTTTTGCGCTTCTACTACTTTTTCAATTGGCACAGATAGCGCTTTGGCAATGGCTGGCAAATTGTGCTTTTCAAGGTCCACCATGTGCTCTGCAATAATTTTCTCAACCAAGGGCTGGCGAGGTGTAAGGAATTTCGCCTGAAGGAGCAAACACTCCTGAAGACTCCGTGCCGCAATTCCAACTGGATCAAAATTGTGGATCATTTTTAGGATTTCTTCGGCATCCTCAAGTTCCATTCCTGCTTCAGTTGCAAGCTTTGCAAGTTCGGTTTCCAAGTATCCATCATCATTCAGGTTCGCAATGATGAGTTGGGCGAGCTTCTCTTCACTTTCAATCAGGTTCAACATTGAAAGCTGCCAATTTAAATGCTCTTCCAGTGAAGTCGTCTTAGTGAGAAGGTTTTCATAGGTCGGAGAGTCTTCAGAATTCTCCTTCATTGATGGAGCAGTGCCCGAACTATCATTAAAATCTTCTAAGTATGCGTCCCAATTTACATCATCTTTATTCGTGAGCGACTTATCATCTTCTACTTGAGGTGCAAGTTGTGCAGTCTCATCCGTCTGCTGCTGAACCTCAGGATCAAAATTATCTTCTGCAGTGGGAGGCGCGTCTCCTTCAGCTTCGTTGATTTCTTCCAGCACCGGATTTTCAGTCAACTCTTGTGTGATGAGTTCTGCGAGTTCCATATGATTCAACTGCAATAGCTTAATCGCTTGTTGCAATTGGGGCGTCATCACTAGATTTTGCCCAAGTTTTAGACTCTGTTTTAGTTGTATGCCCATGAATTCATTTTAGCGCAGTCGGCACTTCTTTTGCATGCAAATCTGCATAATTCGTAAAAAAACAACAAAGAGCTGACGCTTTATTAGCGAGTTGTTAGCAAAACCCAACCTGTTCCCAACTTAATCCCAATAATTGAACAAATTTTAGACACCCTTGACTAAACTTTTGACAATAGATCTGGGTCTCGACACGGGTTTTTCCTATGGCACATCAGAACTGCTTTACGTGGGTTTCAGTGGCACGCTCCGTGCTTTATCATGAGTATGGTACAGCAAACTTCTTTAATCTTAATCGTTGTTTCAGCACTGATCGGCAATAGTGCCTTAGCATCACCAAAAGCCCCCGCTCAATTCAATATCATTGAATTGCTACACTCATTTCAAATGAATTCACTACAAAAACTTAATCGCAGCACGAGCAGTGATCACCAAACAACAGTTCTCCCCTCTTTAGTGTTCAAAAAAGAAGTGAACTTAGATTCATTTGGTTCGGCACAAATTGGTAATTCCTGCGTCGTCAGAACGGTTACTAAATCGTGCACGCCCCATTCGGTAAGTGCTTATGATAGTGTTTTTATGAGCGGCGCAAAGGAGACCATCCCCGCAGAATCTCAATATGTACTCAACGCATTTGCTTCACAAAACGGAGTCATGAGTGCAGAGTTTAAAAGTAAGGGCGCGAGCATCTGTAAGATTTCAGTATCCTGCAGTCATAGCGATCTTCAACAATGGACCGTTGAAGATTTTGAAGATCAAGTATCAGGGGTTTTTGAAGTTCATTCCTATTTACCTAAAAACATAGTGTCATCCGATGCTCAACAGAGCATCACCAGCCACAGCGTAAAAGCATTGAGTGGTACCTTTCTGAACGGTTTATTTGGATCAGGACTACCCGGCCAATACGGCATCCAACTTCATATCGGCGCTAATTTGAATGTTTATCGCGAACCCGCCGGCGCGCATCTTTTCGAGGGAAAGAAATGCATGCTCGTTGCTCAAGAGTCAGATTCTATCAGTGGCAAGTACGAAAAAGGAGCAAAATATACGTTTTTAGGATTCTCTGCCCATCCAGAGACAAAATCGACTGACTTGGTTTTCGCAAACTGGAGCTACAGTCCTCACCAAATTCGAATCAACTGCAAGGGAACTCAAGCACAAGTTCAGGAACTCAAATTTGAAGAGCTTGAACACGACTTGAATCAGACCATCGCATTTTACAAAAAATAAGCAAAGCTAGCCCGTACGCATGAATTTTAGTTTAAAAATCGACGCTATTTTAGGAAAATGCCATCTCCACCGCAGGTGTCGTCTCTGTGAAATAAAGCATAGATGAACCTACTCCACTTTGAACCCTCTTCGTGCGTCTCAATGTAGCATTTATAATCACTTCCCCAATCAATATCTTTACCGCGAAAGAAACAGCGAGCCTCACCTTCAACCGGTTCACTCACGGTGCCACTCACCATTTGCACTGGATCACTGCAAATATTACTCAAGTCAGAAATCTTATTCATCGCCGATAGTGAATGATAAAGTTCTTCAGCTAGTTTACCTCTGACGATTTTTATTTTTTTCACTTTTGGCCTTTGCGCCTGTTGCTGCTGCCCGTTCCCCGTATGCTCTTGAGCATGAACGTAGGGGCTTGAACCAGTCAGACACAATAACAATAAGCTCAACTTCATTATTCTTTTCATATTTTATCCTTTTTTTGAAATATCCTTCATCCCTCGTTTACTGAGCGGGAAGACTTGAACTGCTATTCTAAAAACTTCTTTTGGTTTTTTTCCTTTTAAAAACTTCTCCGCGAACTCATTTTGAAATTTTCGAATCATTTTTTTAGCTTCGGGAAGATCTTCATAGTCGAGCGGCAGGGTGAGTGCTGTGAAATCGCGCTCGTCAATCTTAAGTTCTTGAAGCGCCGTTTTGGCCAGCTCCAGCGTCTCTAAGTGGCTTTTCACCACCGATAGATCCACAATGTCGTCACTCGTGCGATGGCCGGCCTCCCCTCTCACCCACGTTCCATCTTTTTCGACTTGAATCACATTTAACCGAATCATTCTTTCGAGTGCCTGATTTACCTGCGCGCGAGTAAGCCCTAGACGCTCGGCCACCACATCTACGTCTGATTTAAAATGAGCGGTTTTCATGAATGCCAAAATTCCAAAATAATACCACTCGCTCATGAGTTTAAATTGATCAGATGAGAGCTTTAAATAGTGGGTAGCATCCTCACTTTCGGTCGACGTGACTCTTTTTTCAGAAAATGATTTGAGGACTATCGCTTTATCCATGGGGTCCAGGAGAAGGCGATCACAAATCTTCACCGCCATTTTTCTTGAAACTACTCGGGTTCCATTGAGGATTTCACTGAGAGCCCCCGGACTCACCCCAATTTTTTTTGCAAGCGCACGACCTGAGTATTGCGGATTCTTTCTCCGGAGCTCAAGTAAGGTTTTCTGCAAAACCCGTTGAATTTGATTCATGGCGTTCATTGGAGCGCAGTTTAGCTCGTTTTTCGTAGGAATACTAGGAATTTGGATCATAGTGATCCATCAATCAACTTCGTTTATTCGCGTACCTATCGCTACGGACAAATCAATCCCAATTAGAATTGATCGACGATGTCCTTTAGTGTTTTTTTATGAAGCACTTTGGCTACGGCGCCATCTACTTCCTTGGAAACATTGAGAAAAACCTTTTTCATTCCACGACTCACGGGACAGGGGGCAAAGTGTGGTTTTTGGTGGGAACTTAAAACACCTTCAGTCTCTACTGCGGAATAAATTTCTTGAAGTGAAATCTGAGAAGGCTTTCTTGCTAAATACAAGCCACCATTCTTTCCCTCTTTAGATCGAACCAGCTTGGCCTTTTTAAGGGCGCTCATTAAATTTCGAATCACCACTGCATTGGTGTTTACACTTTGAGCAATCTGGCTAGATGAAACTAATTTTACGCCAGATTGCTCAAGATAACCTAATACGGAAAGAACATGAACCGCTACAGAGAACCGCGTACTTTCCGCCATAATTAATGCTTTCTGATTATACCAGACCTTCAGCCTTCAGAACCGCTGCCACTGCCGGACGTGAAGCAACTCGAGCCATATACGCTTCAATATTTTTATAGGGCGCAAGTGGAATATCAAGATATTTAGTCCAGCCTAAAACTACAAATGCGTAAGCATCTGCGGGAATAAATGTACTTCCCATCAGGTATTCTTTGCCCGCAAGCTTTGCATCTAAGTAAGCAATGCACTCAGTGGCTCTGCCGACTAAAAAAGATCTCACTTGCTGTTGCACTGCTTTATCTTCTGATATGTAGGAAACACCAAATAAAGCCCCAATTCCTTTGTGTAAATCTGAACACACAAAAGACAACCAATTCATTGCTTGAGCACGTTCAATGGTGCCCACAGAAGGCAGAAGATTCTTCCCTACCGCCTTATCAGCAATGTAGGTTTGAATCGCAATGTTTTGATCCAATTGTTTGCCATCATCAGTGATGAAAATAGGGAGCGTTCCCAGTGGATTCAACTTACCAACCAGCGCAACATTTGGATCAGTAGCATTATCAAAATCAACTTCAACCGCTTCGTATTTCAGTCCTGACTCTTCTAAAGTAATATGGCATGAAGTTGAACATGAACCTGCAGAATAATATAGTTTCATAAAATCTCCTTTGTTAAATTTATAACTGTAACGATTATAGTTACAGTATGGTCATGTGTCAAATGATTTAAATTATTAACAGTGCCAAGTGCCGCTCTAGCACCATTTCGAGAAATTTATGTAAACTTACCGTCCGTTGACTTTTTCTTAAGCGTTCCCGTTAAGGAATGCCAAACACTAGTTTTCATTAATTTGGCAATGACGTGATGGGAATAACCCACTGCGATCCAAAGTAGCTGTATACTCAGTTGAAGATAGCCCCGGACTACTTTTCACTCTCTCCACAACGTTCAACCTTAGTTCACCACAGGCGATATCACCTTGATAGAGGTACATTCCTTTGGCTTCAATGGTAAGAGTCGTGTATCGCCCCTGCTCTTCAAACTTTGCAGTAATTTCATCGAAACCAGAATACTGGCTAAAGATTTTTGCAGCTTTTGTTTTGAGTGTAGCTTGCACTAACGCATTTGTTACCCAAGATTGTTCGTAGTCTAATTTCACCGATTTCGACTCGGCCATCGCAGGCGATTGAAATACGCAATAAAAAACGATCATGCTCATAGTTAGATTTCTCATAAGATTTCCTATTTTATTCGTAAGTTAATTTCTAAATTTTCATTACTCCCAGAGTCAGTATTCGAAACCCTCAGCAATCATTCTCTCGGTTGGATCGAAAGTTTCAATTACTGGAATTTCTTCTAACCTTGGATTGCCAACGTTACCCACCTCGTGATTGGTCAATTTTTTTAACTGCGATTCGTATTTTGTTTGAGCGCCCTGTGTAGAAGAAAGCTCATTCACGAACACGGTCAATAAGGACGGTTCGGTTCCGGGTGCTGGCCCATGATCTCGACTTTGAATCAGAATCTGAATTTTATAAACTGAGCGATTCCGGTAAGTACCGGGCCCATGACCGGGCCTTTGCTTTTCTGCCAGCAACGAAACTCGGTATTGATTAAATCCAGGGTTTACGGTCGGCCCGTTCGCCACACGCTTTAAGGCTTTTAAATTGTTCAGCATCATAGTGCGCAAAATCTGGTCTGATTCATCAGCAACAACAGAACATGGGAAAACCGTGTTTAATCTTGTTGAGTCGCAAGACGGAATCTTGGGCTGCGACTGCGCGTATCCATTGATGGTGATGAATAGACAAACTATGACCATTAACTTAATTTTCTTCACGGTTACCCCTTATTAATTTTCAATAATTAGTTTCCAAAGCTTGCTTTGAAATCATTGCTCTTGAAGCGCAAGCTAACGGAAGAGTGAAGTGAGCACAAGCAGTTTTGGATCAAGTTGATCCAAAACTGATCCAAAATTTTGGATCGCTTAAACTATCGCATTTTTAGAAAAATACGTTATCATGAAGTCACGAAGGAGGACGGCCGTGTTTGGTTCAAAAACAAAACTACTCGTAGTTGAAGACATGCTCATGATGAGAAAAATCATCATTAAGGCCTGCAATGAGATCGGTTTTACCGATATCACTGAAGCGTCTGATGGAACCGTCGCTTGGCAGGCTTTGCAAGAAGCCAATCCTCCGCACGACCTTATTATTACCGATTTAACCATGCCTATTGCCGATGGGATCGATCTCTTAAGAAGAATGAGAACTGACAGCCGCTTTAAATCTATACCTCTGGTACTCATGGTGACCGAAGCGGAACTCAATGATGTTGCAGAATCCGTAATCGAAGAGGCCAATGCAGTCATCACAAAGCCCTTTACCCGCGAGACGTTAAGGGAAAAACTCGAAACAGTTTATAAGAACCTCAGCAAAGTGCCCTAAGTGTCATTTTCACGACTCAAGTTTTTTTAACTTAATATAAATTATTTTTTCTGTAACCCTTTTCGAACGCAATCGTAGTACATTGTGGAGCGTAAATATGAAAAAAAGATTAATTAAAACAATACTAGTTGCAGCAGCAGTCATCCTCCCCCTCTTTGCTTTCTCTGGAAGCGGCCTTCCATCGAAAAGCGAACTGAAAAAGAAACTCACTCCTGAACAATACAGCATCACGCAAGAGGCAGGTACGGAACAACCCTTTCATAATGCCTACTGGAACAACCACGAGGATGGCATTTACGTCGATCTCGTAACGAGCGAACCCCTCTTTAGTTCGATCGATAAGTATGATTCGGGCACCGGTTGGCCAAGCTTTACCAGACCGATTACCGACAAAAAAGTGAACATTAAAAAAGACACCTCGCTTCTCGACGATCGAAACGAAGTACTCTCGAGCAGTTCTGACTCTCATTTGGGACACGTGTTTGATGACGGACCAAAAGACAAAGGTGGGCAACGGTTCTGCATCAATTCAGGAGCGATGAAATTCATACCTCTCGATAAACTCAAAGAAACTGGAAATGGGAGATTCCTTTTTATGTTTGCCAAAAAGAAGCACTGGGAAATTGCAACCCTCGCAGGAGGCTGTTTTTGGGGAATGGAACATTTACTTCAAACCCAACCCGGAGTCATTGAAACTCAAACCGGATACACCGGTGGCACTAAATCTGACCCGAGTTACGAAGACGTATCCAGCGGGACGACCGGACATGCAGAATCAGTTCAAATTCTTTTTGATCCTAAGGTGACGACTTACGAAAACTTACTAGTCCTCTTTTTTAAAATGCATGATCCAACCACCAAAGATCGACAAGAGAACGATATTGGCAGTCAGTATCGCTCCGCCATTTTTTATGAGAGCGAAGCCCAAAAGAATGCTGCTATAAAAATGAAAGCGCGTGTTGAAACCGCCAAAGTATGGAAAGCGCCTGTCGTCACTGAAATTGTGCCTTTTACCAAATTTTGGAGAGCAGAAGAGCATCATCAAAACTATCTTGCTGATTTAGAGAAAAAGGGCAAAAAAGGATATAGTTGTCACTACGTTCGGAATATTAAATTCTAAAACAATAGGCAGGGTTCACTCTGAGACACGAACCGAAGTGTGAGTAGCAGTGCAAGAATAGGCAGTGTAATCAAGCTTGATTTAGCTACGCTTGATTCACGATAGGTTTGCCGCGGTAGTAAACTACGCTCGGCAGCTGATCAAACAACTCTCGCTTCGCCTTTGGGGCATTGATAATGCGCTTCAATGCATCCTCCGCGGAATGGGGGGGCTTTGAAGCATTCAACGGCACGACGATAAAATTTACTTCCTTCTTCCGATTTAAATTTCCAGTCTTTGCAGCAATTCCAAAAACCTCGGCACCCGAGAGCGTGGAACGGTACAACGCCTTTACAAAAGTGGCACCTTTCACCTTGGCTCGCTTATTTTGAATCACAAAACTTCTCATCACATCAAACATCGATAAAAAGGGGCCGCCACCAATATCGGAACCAAGTGCCCAACGCACTTTCGCTCTTTCAACCCGTTTGAAATCAAAAAGCCCAGAACCAAGACCCTTTTCTCGAATCGGCGCGTTCGAGGTTGGACAATGAATGAGCGTGGTTTTTGTTTCATGGAGCATTTTTAATTCTGCACTGGAAAGATGAATACCATGCCCCATCAGTGAACGCTTGCCGAGCATTCCTGTCTTTTTGTATATATCTGTATAAGAGGAACACTTTTTGTAACCCGGTAACTTTTTATAGAGTTTCAAAACAAATTCAATTTCTGCCGGATTTTCTGACAAGTGACTTTGTTTAAAACAATGAGCTTGGTCGGCAAGCTTACTTCCTTTTTTCATCAGCGCTGGCGAGGTGCTGATTGCAAAGCGAGGGGTAAACGCAAATCTCCTCCCAAACTTTCGAATCATCTTCTTGGTGAGCGCAATTGCCTCAGCCTCCGTCTGAGTAAGCTCAGGCGGAGAAAACTGATCCATCAGCACATTCCCAATGACGAAATCCCCCTTCACTTCACTCATCGCGCACTCCAGCGCCGGACCGTGAATAGAACTATAACAAGCGCCACCCAATGTGCCAACTCGACTCAAGCGTTTGAAAAAAATCTTGGCCTCACTTGCAGCATATTTTGGATCTGCAAATTTCATTTCAGCGGGAAAGGTATACTTTTCAAGCCACTCAAGCAGAGAGTCCTTGGGTTGCGTGCGAACATCATCTTGCACCCAATGAAAGTGCATATCAAAGAATCCGGGCATGATCACCGCACTCCCAAAATCAGTGGTATTGGCGGTGGTCATGAGTCTTGAGTATTTTTTCATGCCCTTATTGAACGGGAGAACGGCCTCAATGAAGCTCTGTTTACCCTGATCGCAAACGACCAACATCCCATGCGCAAAATAATCGCACTTGGTGTCGTTTTTTGGATTTAAAATACTAGCGAGAAAGAAGCGGTAATTTTGCCCGGGCATCGAGAAATAGTACTGTACTTTCAGCTCAAATTCAATATGCTGAAAACATCAAAATGAGGGGATATTTGTGGATCAAGAGTTATTTGATTGGCTACTTTTACTAGGACGCTGGCTTCATATTACCGTCGCCATTACGTGGATTGGAACTTCCATCTTTTTCATGTGGCTGGATCGCACCATTGAGTTCAATGAGCTATCAAAAAAAGACGGACATGTGGGTGAGTTGTGGATGGTTCATGGTGGTGGATTTTACCACGTAGAGAAACTTCTCATGGGCCCTACCAAAGTTCCTGAATCACTCCATTGGTTCAAATGGGAGTCATACTGGACCTGGCTCAGCGGAATTTTTTTGATCTGCATGATTTTCTACGCCGGAAGTGGCACTTTTCTTCTCGACGCTTCCGTCTCTCTCACATTACGTTTTTTCAGGCGGTTGGTCTGAGTGTCATCTCACTGGTGGGTTCTTGGCTCTTTTATGATTTTTTATGGGAATCCAAATTTTCAAAAACCACTCCGGTTCTTGCGCACGCCCTCACCCTCCTTTGGTTTGGCGGGATGGCATATTTTCTCTGCCATACACTCAGCGGTAGAGCTGCCTATATTCATATCGGCGGCATGCTCGGTACTTGGATGACGGCCAACGTTTTTCTACGCATTATTCCTCGCCAATTGAAAATGGTGGAAGCGTCTAAAAGAGGCGAGCCCGTGAATCAGGAATGGGGGAAAAACGCAAAAAATCGTTCTACCCATAATACCTACTTCACGCTTCCCGTGATCTTCATCATGCTCAGCAATCATTTTCCGTCCACTTACGGAAACCAATACAATTGGATCATTCTTTTGTTAATGAGTGCAGCGGGAGCAGCCATTCGGGAATTCTTCGTGGTGCGCTTAAAGAATCCACCTCGATCTAAAGCGTTTGGTTTAGTGGGAGTTGCATTGATCATTGGCGTGATTTTCTTTACCCACGAGAACTCGGCACCCCTTGCAGCAACTGCAACGAATACACCAGCAACTGAACCATCGGCTGCAGCGAATGGCCCCACTGGCACCATTAAAGGATTAGCTCTGTTTAATGGTCCCGCACTTCACGGTGAGAAACTTCAACTTCCACTCATTTGTGCACAACAAAATAAAAGCGACACTTACGCCAACGACATCATGATCAACAATGGAAAACTAAAAAACGTCCTTGTCCGAATCTCGAAGGGCCTTGAAGGCAAAGAATATCATGACGTGCCTGCCGTAGCGGCAATTCTGGATCAAAAAAATTGCCAATATGAACCTCGAGTCATTGCCGTACGTGTGGGGCAAAAGGTGGATTTCATCAACAGCGATGCGACATTTCACAATGTGAAATCAATCACCAGTCAGAATGAGAATTTCAATGTTGCGATGCCAAGCAAAGATGATCGGGTCACCAAGATTTTCAATCACCCTGAGATTTTTGTACAGACGAAATGTAGCGTACATCCTTGGATGAGTGCATCGATCGCAGTAATGGATCATCCCTTTTACAGCGTGACCAATGATGCCGGAGAGTTCATCATCAAGAACATCCCCGTAGGTGAATACACCCTTGAAGCGTGGCATGAAGTATTTGGCAATCAGTCTAAAAAAGTTTCCGTCAAAGAGAATGAAACCATTAATTTAGATTTTTCGTTTAAGAAGGAGTAAGAAATGATCAGCACTCATATTTTAGATACGAGTCTCGGAACCGCTGCCTCTGGAGTCACCGTGAAGTTGCTCATCAAAAATGGCGGCCAATGGACCACTCTCGCTGCGGGAACGACCAATGCGGACGGCCGATTTTCCTTTGATATCGAAAAGAATGTTGGGATTTATCAAATCATTTTTGAGATTGAAAACTATTTTAAAAATAAATCTACCGAATGCTTCTTCCAAGACATACCCGTTATCTTTAAAGTAGAAAACACTCAACGAAAGTATCACGTTCCACTTTTACTGAACCCGTTTGGATACTCCACCTATCGAGGCACATGAAACAGCGAGAGATCCCCTATTATCAAGATTATATTACTCCGGCCCTTCTTTCCAAGTTATTGGCTGAGAGCCAGCCCGTTACGAATATTCCTGAACTTCGCGAAGTAGGCAAAGGTGGAGGCCTTGAGACCCAATCTTCGCTTCAGTTTTTATGCGAACTTTACGATGGCGTGAAAGGGCAATTGGCTGCAACACTCTCTCAACGCACTCAAGATCGACAATTTATTGATCAACGAACGCGCGCTTGCAGCGAACTCAATCGCACACTCGGAATTGATTTACTGGATCCACGATATGAAACCGTCATCAGCCACGAAGACGGAAACGGCCGCACTGTGCTTGGGCCGAAAAACGAACACTACTGCACACGCGGTTATGGCAAACCCATTGCGCCTATTCCGAAGCACTTGAGCGGAAATCACGTTACTCTCTTTGGTCCACCCGATAACGCAAAACTCTGTATCAACGCGATGAATGCCTTTCATCGTAAACTCAAAGATGAACCGAGCATTATTTCTGAATTGCTTGAAACTAGCACTGATCTTCCTAAATGGGGCGCGGATGATGAAGATTCAAAAACGCCTATCCGACAGGATTTAATCGCGGCAGCAATGAATCTGAACGCCTGTTACGACCAGAGCTTAAGCTTTACAGACTCAAAAAATAACAAAACCTACAAAATTGAAAGCGAACGGCTCACCCTTCCTATTAAACGCTTTCCGGGTCTCGCGCTGCCTTGCACCTTCTTATTTTACCGTGAGCAACCAATCCCTTTACACTTATACGATTTTGCTCTCCATTGTTTTAAACATTGGGAAAACGAAGCCGCCCTCACCTTCTATGTGCCCAAGCTAGAAAATGAAGAAGATGCTCTTTACATTCATCACATGGTGGAAACGACAGAAAAACTCCTCAAAAATCGTCATTCCGCGTACAAGTTGGGCAGTATCCGTTTACTCCTCGTTTTAGAAAATCCGCGTGCGATCTTTCGCGTGAATGAGATTATGGACGCACTCTATCCCTACTTCGCTGGTGCATCTCTTGGTTGGCATGACTACCTCGCTTCAACGGCACGCTTATTTAGAGAGGACTCAAACTATCGAATTCCCGTAAAGGCTGATCCGAATATTGTAATTAAATGCATCAAAGCCTCACACGATCTTCTCACTGAAGTGGTGGGCTCAAGAGGTGGGATTAAGATTGGCGGCATGTATGGCATTCTTTCCATCGACGATGATCGCCTGAGCGCCTCATTTCAAATGACGATTAAAGGTTTTATGAGAGATGTGATCACACAGCTTAAGCGCGGCTTGAGTGGTTTTTGGGTCGCCCACCCAGACTTTATTCGCATTGGACTCGCCTTGGTTCGCGCATGGGAACTTCATCAACAAAATGATTCTGCTCCTCTTCAAAAAATGGTGGAAGGTTTACTAGTAAAAGAGCACCACGCTGACATGATGAGTTTTATACACGGGAAAGACATAGTGGGCCTCGACACTCATCACCCACTCTATCCTCGGTCATTAATTGTAGCCGACATGAAGGAATCACCATTTATAGCGAATAACGACAGCGAAGAAATCCGCTATAATGTATTTCAATCACTCCAGTACCTTACCGACTGGCTATCAGGCCGTGGCTGCGTTGCACTTCCTGCAACCATCAATGGAGTTTCTGTACGAGTGATGGATGACCTCGCCACTGCGGAGCGCTCGCGTTGGGAAGTTTGGCACGAGATTCATCATGGGCGATTTAGCATCGATGCATTCTTGAAAATTATTCATGAGGAAATGCTCTTCATTCGGAAAGACTTATCGAACGCTCAGAAAATCGTTCAAGTGAAATGGGATGAAAGAACTGAAAAATGGTACGGGATCGCAATGAAAATCATGATCAAACTCATGACAAGTTCCCACCCTCCCGAATTCGCAACTGAACTCTTACTGCCGTTTACTGTCGAGTCAATCAGAAATGAAAGCGACCCTTGGAATGTCGTGACTAAACTGGATCCTGAGAAGTTTCTATGCACAGATTACATTCAACGTTTTAACGAATACTTTTCTATATGCGGAAGCGTTTCGTTTGCCCACCCGCTTGCTTCTGACCTCACGGTTGATTTGGTGAAGGCTGAAACGATTATAAAAAACTTTACCCTAGATGACATCCTTCATGCCGCAAGCTTTCACGGGAATATTGGCGAAAGCAAGAAAACTCTCGATGAAGTCGCATCTCAAGAACAAGCACTTGTTTTAAAAGCTGGCGCCGAGACACAGGCCGAACTTCGTGCATTGGGCGACCGCTACTTGAAGAAGTTTGGGTTTAAGTACCTCATTTCTGCAGAAGGAAAATCGAGCGCCGAGATACTTGCTGATTTAAATACGCGCTTACAAAGCACCCAGGAACTGGAGCTCGTTCAAGCAAGAAATGCTTTATGGGAAATCAGCCTCAAGAGGCTGAAGAAACTGCCGTTTTTAAATCTTCATGAAAAGTTAAATCAATTACTTCTTCGCTACCAAGTCAATGGCGCCACCATCACGGTGAATACCTCGTTGACGACGAAACAAAACATATGCATTGGTGATCGCCAGCGAGGGAAAGAACGAGTTGGTGAGCACACTTGGTTTGAGCTTGCATCCTTAAGCAAGACGATGGCAAGCGCCTTTGCACTTGAGTATTTTAGAAAGAATGGCATTTCGCTTTCGACTCCTGTTAATTCCGTTTTTGAACAGTCCACTTCTTCATTTAGATTAGAATCCTTGGACAAAAATAGTCCAGAGTGGGCTAACCAAGTGACACTTGCAAACCTGATGAAGCATAATGCATTAAACATGCACTATGTGAATGGGATTCCCGCGGACGAGCCCATGCCTCGCATTTCGGAACTTCTCAGTGGCAACCAAAAATACGGATATCCCAAAGTGGGCGTACTTCATGAACCGGGTTCTGCGTTTCAATACTCAGGCGGAGGGTTCTTGGTGCTCGAGCATCTCTTGGAATCACTAGAACAAAAGAGTATTCAAGAAATGACCCAAGATTTTTTCAAAGAACTGGGGCTTCACCATTTAAGCTTTGAGCAAAATACAATTCCCGGCATTGACTATGCTCATGGTTATTTGGATTCAGGCGAGCCCGTCAAAGGCACCCGCAAGAAGTTTCCAGCTTTTGCAGCCGGTGCTATGGGTACTGCCTCAGACATGGCTTCATTTTTAAGCAAGCTCACCGAGAGTTTCCATTCAATCAAGGGCTCAGGTCCTATTTCGCACGATACGGCGATACAGATGCTGGGTGACCAAGATCGCTTGAGTCAGAAGTTCATGGGAGTGAATATTGGATTAGGTGTTTTTATTGCTGAAGCGGGCCCAAATCGCTTCGCCATTCATCAAGGAGCAAATGATGGTTTTCGTGGTCTCTTTGTTCAATGTTTTTCGGGGCCAGATCGAGGACTCGGCTTTGTTATCCTGTGCAATGCAGACACAAAAGGCGTTCTGTTTATTGCAGAGGCCGCACAACTTATTTTAAAGGAGCTCAATTTTCAAGGAGTGGACACCACCCTTTTCAAATCTGACTTCGACACCTCAAGCATTCCTCAGGAAGAAATAGTGAATTTAGGCTACAAAAGGCTTATTTTTGAAGCGTTTAAACCAGACCAGCCAGAAGCAATCACCATCAAAGGAACGCCCGACCCACTGGCTCCCTTCAACTTAGCGGTAGGAAGTAAAATACTGGAGGTCACCAACGAGCGTTTTGCACGAGCTGAAAACCTTTTGTCGCCGAACCTTCCTATATTTGATCCCGAACTGTATGGCCGTCAGGGGAAAATCATGGATAGCTGGGAGAGCGTCAGACATAATTACAAACCTGCACACGACCCTCGAGACAGTCTTACCTTTCAATTGAAGAAACCTTCTCCAATCCACTTTGTTTCACTCTCTACTCAATTTCATCAAGGAAATCATCCCGAGGCCGTCACGATTGAAGGCCTAGATATTAGATCAGACCAGTGGAAAGTAATCTTACCTAAATTGAAACTAGAAGGTCACTCTTTAAAGCAAGTGCAACTCGCAAAGGATGACACCACCTACAAAACTATTCGCGTATCCATGTATCCAGACGGGGGCTTGTCGCGTGTGGGCCTATTTAATGAATCACTGCCCGAACAAGATAAAATTAACTTTCAGCCATTAGATCAAGCAAAGAATATTCTTTTTCCTGATCCCATTCCGCACCCGGTGCGGCCACTGACACCCAAATACAATGCCACACCTACTACCATTCAACAGAATTGGGATCGCTTACCTGAAGGTGCTGAGGTAGATCTTGCATGCCTCGCCTATGGAGGAAAAATTACGGGTGCCACGAACGAACATTACAGTCCTGCAGTGCAAATGATCTCGCCTTATCCTCCGGTAAATATGTTTGATGGATCCGAGTCAGCAAGAAGCAGAACGAAGGGACACTTCGAAGAAGTAACTGTTGAACTGGGGCGCCCTTCTCAAATTCATCGCATTGAAATTGATTTTACATTTTTTAGAAACAATAATCCCTTTGAGTTGAGTCTTCAGGGTCTGACACTTTCAGGCGGCGATCAATGGAACATCCTCGTTCCCAAAACCAATGTGAAAGCATATGCTGGGAATAAAATAGAATTTAGAATTCACTCTTCACAGGAATTTAAGCAAATCAAAGTAACGGTATATCCGGACGGCGGCATCAACCGCATGCATGTCTACGGATTGAAGAGCTGATCTCTTGTTTTCAACAATTGCGCCACAATACTTAAGGCAATTTCGGCCGGTGTGTTTCTGCCGAAATCTTCACCCATGGGTAAATAAAATCCCTCTTTAGCTAGCTTTTCAGGAATTCCGCTCGCTATCAAATCTGCGTTCATTTTAATTCTCTTCACTTTACTTCCAATGACTCCTAGATAGGGAAAATGATGTTTTTCAAGTGCTAGCTTCACCAATGGGTAGTCGGTCGCGTGCCCCATGGTCACGATGGCAACAAAAGTGTTCGAATCTAAAGTCTCTAGCACTAGCGGCATATTCTCTTCTTGAATCTTCTTCAAACGAGGAGAATGGGGCAATCGACTTAACCACTCTGGCCTCGGATCAACGACGGTTAGTTCACAATTTAATTTTAGCAATATGGGGACTAACTCCTGAGAAATATGTCCCGCACCAAAGATTGCAATCTTCCACGTCTCTTCAGGTTTATAAGTTTCAAAATAAAGGGTCACCTCTCCACCGCAAGTCATTCCAATATCGCGTGGCAGGTTCCATTGATGGGACTGATTTTTAATTGGAATTTTTGATGTTAGAAACTCGCGTGATAAATCAATACAACGCTTTTCAAGCTTACCGCCGCCCACGGTCCCGAAATAAATTTCGTCCGTTCCGACGATCATTCTTGCGCCTACATCTTGCGGTGCATGTCCTACCATATCGGTTAGGGTCACGACTACCATCGGAGTTTTATTTTGATAAAGCTCTAAAAAGCGCTCGCAAAACTGAGGGAGACTCTGTTCCATGCTCAAGGGCTCCTCTTTAAGCGAGTCAATTCCATTAACACCACTTCGCCCGTCGCAGGAGATGTGAGGTTTACCATGTTGCTTTTCGACCGATAACTGAGCGCATGTTTTACGGCTGTCCACACACTTGACCCCAACAAGAGTGGTGGCTCCCCCACGGCTTTTGAACCGTACACATTACAGTCGTTATTTAGGTTTTCAATAAAATGAATATTAAATTCGCGTGGCGTATCTTGAATATTTGGGATTTTATAAGTAGTCGGAGAATGAGAAATAAGATTTCGTCTTTCATCGTAAAAAAGATTTTCAGTAGTGACCCACCCCATCCCTTGCACAAAGCCTCCCGCCACTTGCCCGCGATCAATACCGGGATTAATAGAACGACCCAGGTCCATCAATAGATCTACACGTAAAACCTTCACTTCACCGGTATATTCATCAACAGAAACTTCGCTCACGGCCATTCCTTGCGTAAAATAATTGAACGCTTTGCCTTCCACTTTCTCTTTATCAAACCCAAGGCCACCAGTTTTAAAATGTGCATAGGCACCTAAAGAAACACGATTTTGATAAGCGATGCTAATGAGCTCTTTTAAAGAGATTTCCTTTTTGGTGGAAAGTTCCACTACTTTACCATGTTGAAAGATAAAATTCGGATCTAAAGGCACGGTTTCCGCGTTCTGCTCTAACTCATACTCTTTCAATGCGGAACTCACTTCACCGGCGAATTTCTTACGAGCAAGCCCTATTAAATTCACCTTAATCTTGTTTACCGCTTTCAGCGCTGCCGCCCCATTAATATCAGAACCACTGGATGCTGCCGTAGGCGAGGTATTATGATTTTTCTCTGTAGAAGTCGTCATCACTTGAACTGATCCGGATTCAATCCCAAAACCATGCGCTACGATTTGCTGAATCTTAGTGTTCACGCCTTGGCCCATTTCAGTCGCACCAGTGCTCACCTGTACAGTCCCATCCAAATGCAAATTGACGAGGGCATTCCCTTGATTAAGGAAACGCGCAGTAAAGGCTATTCCAAACTTTGTGCCGGTGATGGAAATCCCGCGAAGCACCCCTGTTTTTTTTAGATTTTCCTTATCAATCTCCACTCGGCGCTTTTCATACTCCGAAGTAGTGATGAGTTGTCTAAAAATCTCAGGCAGCATATTGTTTTCAAGATTTTGTCCGTACGGGGTTTTGACGTTCGGACCTTGATAAAGGTTTCGAAGTCGCACGACGGCTGCATCCTTTTTCAAAAAATGTGCGATATCTTCGATAATGCTTTCCATGGTCATGTTTCCCTGTGGACCACCAAAACCTCTGAATGCAGTATTCGAATGATTGTTCGTTCGATAACAAACAGCATCGATGTGCACGTTCTCTAAATAATAGACTCCATCGAAGTGAAACATCGCCCGATCGAGAATAGAGGCAGAAAGATCCGCGTACGCTCCTCCGTCTGATTGAAGTAGTACCTTCACTCCTAGAATTTTACCGTCATCGTCGAAAGCGACTTCGTACTCATTCTGAAAAGGGTGTCTTTTTCCCGTAATTTTCATGTCTTCATCTTTAGTGAGAATGAGTCGAGCAGGTTTCTTTAACTTTTGAGCGACCAATGCAGCATAAGCCGCAATAGGGCCTGCCTGAGATTCCTTGCCACCAAAACCCCCGCCCATACGCTTCACCACACACACCACTTGATGAAGCGATAAACCTAAAGCCTCGGCAACGGTACGCTGAGTTTCACTGGGATGTTGGCTTGATGAATGAATTTCAAGTTGCCCATTCTCAAGTGGGTAAATCACCGCCGCTTGCGATTCCATATAAAAATGTTCTTGCCCACCCACCGTAAACGTTCCGGTGAGCTTATGAGGGGCCATCTTCAATGCTTGATCCACGTTTCCTTGTACAAAAGGCTTCAGTGCGCGGTAAATCACAGACTGATTTTTCCTGGCATCTTGAATGGTAAAAATACCTGCTGCCGCTTTTTCCTGTAACTTCACTAAATGTTTAATTGCTTCAATGGAATCCCGTGTGCGGCTAGCCACAATGCAAACGGGCTCACTCATATAATTTATTTTGTCTTCCACCAAAAATGGTTGGTCATGGACAATGGTTCCCCATTTTTTATGCACGAAATCCTTGGCGGTAAATACCCCTAAACAATCGGGATGCCTGAGTGCCTCACTTGCATCTATTTCAATTAAATCACCGCACGCAATGGAACTACAGACTAAGCCCACGTGTACTTCACCACGAGTTTCAGCACGATCATCAATAAAAACACTTTCGCCACAGACATGACCCAAGCCTGAATCATGAGGAATACTATTCCCGACACTCATACCGAAATCCCCGCAGATTGGAGCCCCAGCTCAGCCGTCACTTCGTCACAAAACTTAAGCATCAGATTGTGACACAGTAGTTGACGGTAGTCCGCACTTCCGCGAACATCACTCAGCGGTGTGATCATAGACTGCAAATTTAGAGCAAGCGCCTTAAAGAGTGCGGGCTCGAATTTTTTGCCAATTGCTTGTTTCTCAAGTTCAGTCATGCGCAGTACGCTCGGCCCCACACCCCCGAATGCAAAAGAAATATTTTTAATGATGTCACCTACTAACTCAAAACGAACGGCAAAGGTAACGGTAGAAATATCTAGGTCTTTGCGCGTGGAAACTTTATAAAGTTTAAACTTTGCATGGGATTTTGGAATTTTCACATGCGTCACGAGTTCATCAGGCAAAAGATCGAGCTGTTTGTAGCCGGGTTTAAAAAACTGATTGAGATTGAGCACTCTTTCTCCGCGAACGCTACTCAATCCTATTTCTGCTTCTGCTACTTTTAAAAATGGAATGGTGTCGGCAATCGGAGATGCATTCACCACATTACCAATGAGGGTGCCTGCATTTTTAATTTGAGGCGAAGCAAAAATGTGAAGGTAGTTTGAAAATGCCGGGAAAAGTGTTCGGCAGGCCTCTTCCACCGCTGTCAACGAGGCTTTAGCTCCAACCATCAGTGAAGATGTGTCCTCTTTTACCGAATACAGCTCATCCACATGATTAAGGGTGAGCGTTTTTAATAATTTTAATTTTCCCTTATTAGAAAGTACACCTAGATCTGTCGCTCCTGAGGTGAGCTTCAGATCCACATTTACACTTTTTAATGTCAGCGCTTCAGATAAAGTCGCCGGGGCACAAAACTCTTGCTGGGCGCCTTTCAGGCACACTGTTTGGCCCGAAAGTGATTTTAAATCCTTTTCAATTTCTTCATCCTGGTACAGTACGCGCAATGAAGGAGCCGCTTCAGCATTCACCGAGCAACCGGCTTGAATAATAGAGTCGTAACCGGTGCAGCGACAAAGGTTGCCAGTCAAATAGTTTTTAACTCGCTTTTCTTCCAAAATAAATTTCCCATTTTTTGCATCTTCAGTCAGGCCAGCCATTGCACAAATAAATCCAGGTGTGCAATACCCGCATTGAGCGCCATTAGAATCAAGCATTGCCTTTTGAACCGGATGAAGTGTCTCCTCTTTTTTTAAGCCCTCTACCGTGATGAGGTGACACAAATCGAGCAGATACATAAAACTAATACAGGAGTTGATCGATTGGTATGATCCAAGTTTGCCATTCACCATCCGCGACACGAGCACTGTGCAAGCACCGCAGTCGCCTTCAGCACATACTACCTTGGTACCAGTAAGGCCCTTTTGATAGCGGAGATAATCGGACACCGTCATGAAAGCGAGGTCTCCGCTCAGCTCGCAGCGTATGCCGTTTAAGTATAAAACTATCGTATTTCGCACCTCCTCATTATGCCAAGGGCAAGCAGAGAGGTAAAGAAAAGTCTCAGTCTAAAAGCATTTCTTGATTACTTTTGCAGCGCAATCGCGATTCATGTGCAGCCCGTCTAAGAATTCCGACGGAGCACAACCGGCAAGCGAGGCGTCCAGTAAATTGCAAATCACAATGCCTGGATTTCGAGCATGAATTAGGTTCAAAACTGACTCAAAATCAGGAAGGATCATTTTTGTCCACGAAAGCTTATTAAGTCGATTTCGAGTCACATCATGCAAAGGAGGGATGACGAAATGCACCTCGGTGCCCTTCCAGAGTGCATCCCAAGCTAAAACCATCAACAAATTAAAGAGTTCAGGATCTTGTTTATAGTTTTTGAATTGTGGGTCATCCATACGGGAAGGCTCTGTCCGCGCCCTTTGCTCAATTTCTTGCTGTGAAATCG
Source organism: Oligoflexia bacterium (assembly GCA_903845155.1). GTDB lineage: Bacteria > Bdellovibrionota > UBA1018 > UBA1018 > CAIMNF01 > CAIMNF01. The sequence goes on along the minus strand of CAIMWN010000018.1, from coordinate 29,256 downwards.
GGCTCATGTTTTTTGGATCAGAATAGGATCCATCATAAGCAAAGCTTGCTTTGCCTTCAGGTACTTGGCCTTCAGATACAACCTGATACGGGTCACGCTCAGGCCCCCCTTGCTCATCATATATTTTCACCGAAGCTGTAAAATTGCTCCAGGTAAATAGATCAAAGAAACGACTCTCGAACTCACTCCATCGCTTCCATTCATTACTGAGTTTTGCCTTCATGGTGGGAATGACCCCATGTTCAATCTTAAACTGTTCGAGCAAACCCGTCTTAAAAAGCCAGGACTGATCTCCCAGTTCTCCGTTCGCATTAAAACTCCAGGGGTCCAGAAAAATAATCAAGGTCTTAGGAAGATGACCAGTAAGTTTGACGGCTTCCCAAAATGCGACAAATTCGGGAATAGATCCATTGGGCACACTTAAATTCAAAAAACGGCATGGGCTAGGAAACATTTTCTCTTGAACTAAAAGCCCTCTTGAACTCGCCATCAAGACAGCATCAGCGGGTGGAGCAAACTTGATCAACGACAATTTAAGCAACCGCTCATCTACCGCTCGTCCAAGCACTCTCACTTCACCTTTTTGTAGAGGTGCAGTGAACTCGTTCAAAGAATGATGCCAATGAGTGGGATCAATCCAATAATTGAAGCCCCCTACCCCTAAAACGAGGACTGTAAATGTGACGAGAAAAATGCGCACTGAGAGGCCCCCCTTTTAAAATTGAAAATACATAAATTTAGATGAAGTTGCCATCATAAAAAAAGCAAGCGCAGCGAGCAATCCTAGCGCAAACTCAAAGGGAACATTGCTTTTTTCAAATGCTTCAATCTTAGAATAACTGCGGGCTTTTGTGGTCATTACAAAAGCGACGATCAGTAATAATTCTAGTTTGATCAAATCAAAAGGATTTAACAGTGAAGCAAGATGTGACGGAATGAATAATTGACCAAACCATATACTCACTTCATGCAGGTTTCGTGCACGAAAAAACACCCAGCCAAAAGTGATGAGTACGAATGTGAACACTTTTGAACTCGGAGGTGAGAGTCCATCCCATTTTTTCTGAAACTGATGATACAAAACCAATAAGAGTCCATGATAAAAACCCCAAATGACAAAGGTAAAATTAGCGCCATGCCACAATCCGCCGAGCAACATAGTCATAAAAAGATTAAATCTTTGCCTTGCAGGTGAGCAGCGATTGCCGCCTAAAGGAATATATAAATAGTCACGCAACCACTGACTCAGCGTGATGTGCCAACGTTTCCAAAAATCACTAGGATTGAGTGATCGATAAGGGTCATTGAAATTTTGCGGGAGTTCGACCCCAAGCAAACGTCCAAGCCCAATGGCCATATCGGTATACCCACTAAAATCAAAGTAAATTTGAAAAGCAAATCCCAAGAGGGCGAACCAGGAGTCGAGATTACTCATGAGGTTTGGCTGCTCCAAAACAGGGTCAATCAAGTGGGCAATTTGATCGGCCACCAGCACCTTTTTCGAAAGCCCAAGCACAAAAAGAAACACTCCTGCTTTCCAGAGCGGCGTAACTTTTATTTCAGCGTTTCGTTTTAACTGAGGAATCAGCTGATGGTGACGAGTGAGTGGCCCGGCAACGAGATGAGGGAAAAAGGAAACGAAGGACAAAAATACCCAGAAGTTCCTTTCGGCACGCGCGCTCCCTCGGTATACATCAATCATATAGGACAAAGTTTGGAAGGTATAAAATGAAATTCCGGCCGGAAGAATCACCCCCGCTATCGAAATCCCCAACAAATGAGTGAACAAACCTGCGTATTTAAAATAGAAAAGGAGGCTTAAGTTCGCACAAATGGAAAACACTAAAATAGACTTCCGCGCATCTCCATTTTTAGGCTTTTCCATTTCCTTTGCCAAAAAGAAATCGAGGACCGTAGTAAAAAGCATCGGAATGAGAAACCACGCATGACCTGCGAACGCATAAAAAATGAGACTAAAAAGTGCAATGGCTCGCACCCAATTTTGACCACGCAATTTGCTAGTGATCAACAAGACCAAGGGCATGAAAAGAAAAATAAATGACGTCGAATTAAAGAGCATTAAATTTCCACGTTAATTTCTTCATATTAATTTTGATAAAGCCGATTCACTCTCTCCATGTCGCTCGAACTTAAGCCTCCGGCACTTTGCTTCACTTCTTGTCCATTTTTTAATTTAAGAGTGACTGCCTCAGGGCTCACTCCAAAAGCATGCGAGCTATACATCATAATGGAACCTGCATCAAAGGGCGAGCCGAAATAACTTTGCATAAATACCTCAGGAACCATGGCAAATTGTGCCTGATATTTTTCCTGAATCTGGTTCCAGAAAATATCCACATACTGATCGCGATCTGGCCTGGATTGCTCATGGACGAAACCAAGTGCATGCATCAGCTCATGAAGAATCTCATGAGTTCCACACAAGCCAGAAATATAAATGGGTTGAGTTCCCCCTGTCCGTCCCAAATAGGAGAGACAGTGCTCCTCCCCTTTTACGAAAACAATTGCATCGTCTTGCCCTGTATAGGGAACAAATTTAATCGAAGTATTTTTATTAAAATAATCGATCGCTTGTTGAATCATATCTTGGTGAGGCGCCGTTGCCTGAATGGCATACGGAACAATCCCTTTGTCCCAGTACTTGGGAATGAACATTTCAGTAATGCCCTTTTTCTCAGTAAAGTCTTTACTTAAATTACCGATAATGGTGTCACCAAAAGCCACCGCTTGACCGTCAATCTCTTCGAATTCAACAGTCATATCGCTCGGCTTATTAGTATATCGCGGATTTACTTTTCCTTGAGGAACCTCAGAAGGCAGGAATTGACTGACTTCTGCCGACTTCCCACTCAACTGAATGCCTCGCGCTTGCTTAACAGTTGCGGCATTCAATTTCAATTTTGGCGTCATTTCTGGCGCTTCCGGTTGCGGTTGCGCAATTTCGGTCACCCCAACAGGGGGACTCGGCGTGGGTGTATTGAAAAGATAATATCCACCCAGAGCGAAGACGGCGATGAGCAGCATCATTTGATTGCGATTCGTCATTAATACCTTCCATTCTAACACTCATTCAGAAAAGCCAATGCACAAAATCTTAGGAACCCAACGAAAAATTGGATGTTTTTTGCAGACGTGGCATACTGAGTAAGGACGTCCAGCCCGATACAATATTTCAGAAGGAATGGAGAATGAATTCGATGATTAAGCAAGGGCTAAGCCGATTTATTATGTTGTTTGCAATCGCATTCACACTCTCTACCCTCTTCACCTGTAGATCGGCAAATGCCTATTACGACTACCGTTTTGCCTTAGGGGTGGGAATTGCAGAATTGAACAATTCAAGTGAGACTGATCTTGAGGTGGGAGCGGAGTTTGAATACCGCATCGATGCACTGTGGGGAGTGGGCGCATTTGGAAATTATATTTTTTCTTCTCCGGGTATTTCACTCATGGGTGTGCCCGAAGTTTTTGTGCATCCACTGGGCGGAGACTGGTACATTAATGCTTCCCCTCTTTTAGAAATTGGGTCCGGTATCGGCACACATGTGGGCGTAAGAGTGGGAACTCGCGTTCCGATTCCACTCGGCGTGATTTCACTCATTCCCCAAGTCGCGGTAGATTTTATTGACGGGCAAAGAAATTTGATTTTGGGATTTGGAATTCAAATTTAATTTCAATCTGGAGCGAAAGGATTATGGGAGTACCAAAAATATAACCGGCGTCGTTGAACCATTTAATCACAGATATTTACATTAACTTTATGTAGCAGCATCGAACTACCTCAACACTCATATTCAGTCCGGCCTTAAAAAACTTAACCAATATGATGGAAATCCAAACGCCAATTCAAGCAACAACGCTGACGGGCAAACGATTCAGCTCATTTGTCCTTAAGCTTCTATTTGCAGAGGGAGTTGAATATGTGTTTTAATGAACCATATGCCGACTCTCTCTGCAGTACGTTCCTCCACTACTTTATTCAGATATGCTGCACTGATGGCGGGCCTGCTCGTAATAGACCAATGGACAAAAATATCCGCTACTCACCCCATTTACAATCCCGGCTATTTTTTAGGATCATTTGAAGGCGCTTCTCCATTCTACCGCGTCTTCTGCACCCTGGCTCTTTTAGGTTTAAGTATTTTCATCATGAGTTTGATACAACTATTGAATTGGCGACAGCATCCGCAGCTGATCATTTCGCTGGCCATCCTTGAAACAGGTCTTATCGGCAATGGAATCGACAAACTTCGCTTCGGAAGAGTTTGCGATTTTATACCACTTTCTCTTTTTTCACCTATTCTTTATTTGAATTTGGCCGATCTTTATCAGTGGATAGGCGGAACGGCGGTCTTAATCTTAATCTGGAAGAATCCAGCAAAATTATGGCCCAAAGAAAATTTACGAAACCAACTCCTCACTTTTCCCCGTTCTCAGCTCAAAATCATTTCTGTACTCTTATTCATCGTGAGCGTGGTGGCTACTGCTGGCTTCCTACTTATCGTTGCTTACTTAAGGTCCAATGAGCTTATCTTTAATTTCAACGAAGTGTTAATTTGTTTTTTGTTATTCTTAATATTTATCTTAATGATCCTTTTCATTTTTGGACTCTTTTGGACCCATCGGATTTATGGCCCATTTCGCGCCATTGAACGATTTTTGGAACCAGAACCCCACCACGAAATCAGAGTTCGCGCAACGGATGAAAATGAAATCGTGAACGCAATTATTTCTCGTCTGCAAACGCTGAAAAAAGACAAGCTCTAAACACAACCCAAACTCAAGTGTATTTAATACTTCTATAGAAATTCTAAATAGAAGTATTCACTGATATTACGTAGGGTTAATTCTGAAATGATCACCCCGTAAGTGACTTCAGTTTGGAGGCCATTTAGGCGATAAGCGGTCAGGAGATACATTTGAAATTTATCAAAGACTTTAGATATCCACTTGGCATTACTCTCAGCTTAATTGCTATCCTATTTGTCTTTCAAAACGGCACGTGCGCAAGCCTTACTCTTCCTCAAGTGAACGATTCTTTGAGCAAAGTAAATAGCATTGCAAGTACTTCTGGAAATTCACCATCGACTCCATTGTCAAACACCACCCCCACTCCATCATCGGTCTTAGCGTACAGTTGGTTTCATAGCATCACAGAATATGCGAGCCTTGAAGATGCAATCGCACACACGAGCTACATCGCACTCCCTCAAGCGCAAAGTTACGTCATCGACAATCCCATCACCATCGACCAAACACAGCCACTCTATATCCACGGATTAGATCGCATCTCCACACAACTCACACCGAAGAACCCGAACGCTCCTCTCTTCATCGTAAAAAATGTTCCGCTCTTAAATATTGCGGGTCTTACATTTGCGGTACCCAACAGTGTTCTAAATTATATTCCCATTTCCTTTCAAAATACCTCACCCATTCAATATGAATCCCAAGATGTGTTCAATGGTGGCACTCAATTCACAATTGAAGGTCCCGGAACTTTTCGTTTCCAAGGCTCCACCTTCGATACCTGTAATGTGGTTGCAGCAGGATTGCTCGTCAATCACCCCAATGCCGATGTAGTAGTGGTGGGCGGTAACGCCCATGGATGTGGTGGCACACTTAAGGTTCCTGAGTTCCATCACCTCTGGCAAAAAGCTGGACGACTTCGTGTTTTTGATTTTGGATTTCAAGGAAATCCAGGGGCAGGCGACATCAAAATTGAGACCGGATCTGACCTTGGCTACCATCAAATAGCTTACGTCAGAAGTGAAGGCGGGCCGCTAAATGGCATCATACCTTCTGAAATTCTAACAGTTCCTCCATCACCTACCCACATGGACACTCATTGGACCATAGTTCCTGATACTAGGGTGAATGTGCTCATGGTGGCGGCGTCTTTGCGCGATGGTTTAGCTGCAGACGTTCCCATCAACACATTTGCCGACTATAACGGTTCAGGAAACTTGTTTCTCATTTCAAACAGTGCAGCACTGAGTGCAAACGCAATTGTGAACGGCAATGCACCCGGTGCCACTATTGTTGCGATGGGAAATTACAATGCAAGCGATGTGAATCCCTTTCCCATCAACCCCATCAATGTCAATGTCGTCACTCCCATTCCACAAGCAAAAGCTTCGCAAATGAGTTACCTAGTTTTTGCCTCGAATATGTATTACTACCGTCAGGAATATGGTGGATCGGTAGATCCAGCACTCAGAAATTTAACTTTGGGTACGGGCGCATTTAATAACTTATCGGCAATTAATATGATACTTGCGGTTCCACCTAAGCTCGAAATCCCCATGCCGCTCAGCAGGCCCTTGATGGACGTACCGTTTCCGGGAATGACTAATGTTAAATCCCTCGGCGCAGTCGGTGATGGGGTTACAGATGATACCGCAGCCATCCAAAGCGCTCTCACTAAAAGCAGGTACGTGTATTTTCCAGCAGGCACCTACCTCACTTCAAGCACGCTTCAATACACATACAAGTCAGCCGGTGGATATATCGGTGGCGCCGGAGCCGGACAAACGATCATTCAGCGCAATTTTAGCCAAAATGGCGGTGTTTTTGGCACGCAAGGATTTGGTTATACCACGATTCAGGGGATCACTTTTCAAACTGCACCTTACAATGCTTCCGCGTCTCCGGCCACGACTGCTCTTAACTTTGATATTGAGTTCACTCCAGGAACCGGATTTGCATCACAAGAAAATATGTTTTACGACTGCGTTTTCGATGGGGGTTTGCATGCGCTCGCGGTTGGCAATTCATCAACTGCGATGAATTCAGAGAATATGTATAACAATTGCACTTTTAAAAACGCTTATCGCGGCGTGGCCATCGGCAACTACAATGCGTTAAACAACCTGGTTTATAATGGTACTTTTGATCACGATTATATCGCCATTTCTAATAGCGGAACACCTAACTCAGGTGGTTCATATAGCGTGTTCTATGGGAAGGCGACGAACATCGGATATTCTACTCTTGAATTTTTAAATTCGGTAGACTCTACTTTTGCATTTTACCAACTACAGTCCGATGCACCGAATGTTTTTTTCAATGGCTATACTACCGCGCGATTTTCAATGTATTTTGATCAATGTACCTTTACCGAAAATGCGCCACCCCCCAGTGGCTGGGCAATTTGGACTAATTCGGCCATGGCTGTAGCATTTGCAAACTCTACCATGCAAGGAAAAGTGGGGCTTCGAGGCGGAGCCGCTGCCGAAACATTTATTAAAATCAATAGCACCATCAACTACTCAAGCGGTGCGCCTGAATATAGCGGTAGCGCCGAGGCCACGTTCCCCACGATTAACTCAGCGCCTGGCGCGCCCCTTCCTCACTAAACCTTATAAACAATATCGAGATATTTTTTAAGCACGTCACTTAAAATACCGCGAAATGGAAGCGATGCCGCCATCCCGTACACGGGTGCGAGGCCTTCATTCGGGCTCGGGTTTTTCTTCACATACGCAACAGAATCTTTCAGGTCTTGCAAGAATCGCTCTGCCACTCCCGGCTGAGTTTGACGTAAGGTCAACGCAAAATGAAAACAGGAAGGCTTATGGAGTCCGTTCAAACTCCAGTGCCGCTGATTCATTTGATCTAAAACTTCATAAATATTTACGGTGTCTGAAGCGAGGGCAAATATCCAAATTGGATCTCCCAATAAACGCAGTTCAGGAATTGATTTCAGGCCCTCCCGTATCTTTGCCGCAGTATCAAGAATGGCGCGCGTGCTACGCAAGTAACCCTCTTCACCCATCGATAACATTGCCGCCCAACAAGCAGCACTCAGTGCCCCTGGTCTACTTCCCGCAAGGGTAGGTGAAAAATACAAACCGCCTGGCCACTCCGTGGTGGTGTAATACTGATAATGTCGGAGTTCAGGAGTGCGATACAGAACTACCGAGGTCCCCTTTGCAGCGAACCCATATTTATGAGTATCGACACTCATCGAAGTGACAGCCGGTAAATTAAAATCAAAGGCAGGCACAGGTGCCCCAAGCTTGCGAGCAAAGGGAAGAATAAACCCGCCCAAACATGCGTCCACATGCAAACCCAATTTATACTTGGTGGCCAATTCTGAAAGGCCTTCAATAGGATCGATTATCCCATGAGGAAATGACGGAGATGATCCTACGAGTGCCACCGTTTTGCTGCCAATTGCACGTTTTACCCGCGAGAGGTCCATTTTAAAGTTCGAATCTACTGGAACCTTGACCATGTTGATTCCAAAATATTGCGAAGCTTTGTCGAAAGCGGCATGCGCGGTCTCTGCGACAATAATTTCTGGTTCATAAATTCCGCGTTCGGCCCTCGCCCGATCTCGATAAGTTTTCATGGCTAAAAGAATACTCTCGGTACCACCTGAAGTAACTGTTCCCACTACCGACGGAGCACTCGGCGTCCCTCCCCCCAGCATGCCTGCCACCATCGAAACGATTTCGGCTTCAAATTTCGTAGCAGAAGGAAATAGATCACTATGGAGTGGATTACTTTGCGAATGAAGCGCGTAAACTTGATTCAAGAAATCAATATGCTCTTGATCCCCATGATAGATCCCGCCCGATACATAGCCATCCTTCCAACGATCCGATTCAATTTGATTCATTTTCTGAATATCTTCGAGAATAGTCTTTCTCGGGCGCGAAGTGGCCGGTAAGGCAGCGAAGCTATCAAATTTACCTCGATAAGGTTTGAGGGATGCCTCGAGAGGAGCCATCATCTTTTCATTTTCTGCATCAATCATGAGCTTTACGCTGGGGATTTTTTGCATCAGGTTTTCAATCATGCGAACTAGCCAATGAGGGAAGTAACGGAAGATGCCATTCAGACTTTCAATATTTTTCATTTTGATTTTTTATTCATTCTGTTAAAAAACGGTTTATTCATTTTATATAAATCTAAAAAACGTTCAAAACGGTCATCATAAAGAGAGCGATTCTCTTTACGTGGGTTGAAGACTTTTTGCACGTCCACTAACTTACCAATATCGGCAAGCTCAATCCTTTTCAGTGCTAATAGCGCTAAAATAGCGGTGCCACGACTATTACAAAGTATGGGATCTTTCATGGCATGAATTGGGCGGTCATAAACATCGGCGAAAATCTGACTCCAGGTTGCACTCTTTGCCCCGCCACCAATAAAATTAATGGAGTCAAAAGTTCTTCCGGCCAATTTCTCAACGTGTTGAAGCAGCCACTTGGAATTCATCGCCACGCCTTCCAGCACTGCACGAATCATCTGCGCTCGCGAATGAGACAAGGTCAAATTCATAAATCCGCCTCGCACACTTCCGTCATCTACAGGCGAACGTTCGCCATAAAGCCAGGGTAAAAACACCAAACCATCTGACCCCGGAGCAACCGTTTCAACGAGTTGATCTGCAAGAAGGTAAAAATTCTCTGGCGGCGCTCTCGAGTCGAGAACGTCTTTTGGATAAAATAGTTGATTACGCAAAAACGGCAGACACGCGCCTGCGGTTTGTTGTTCATTGGCAAGCATATATTTCCCGGGAATCCCAGAAGGGATGGTTCCGATATTGTGTAGGACATCGGTCTTCTTTACAGGAGAGTGATATACAATCCAAGACGAGGTTCCGATGTAAAGGTGCGCTTGATAATCTAAAATCGCACCCGACCCTACTGCGGCACTGTGAATATCGCCTGCTCCACTGATCAGTTGAACATTTTCATTTAAGCCGAATTCCGCTGCGATTTCCCTCCTAATCTTACCCACTACCGAATTGGTCGGGACGAGGTCAGGAAGTTTTGCCCGATCCAGCCCCACCATTTTGAGCAGTCCATCGTGATATTGAATATGATTAATATCGCGATTATCCGTCACCCAGTGCATCGTAATTGCATCATAGGAAGAAAGAAATTGGCCACTGAAGTAAAGATTAAGAAAATCTTTAGGCTCAAGAAACTTATAGGTCTTCGAATAAATTTCGGGCAATTCATCTTTAATATACAAAATATGAGCAAGGGAATCCTTACCTGATATGGAGGGTGCCCCACCCGTAATTCTAAGCCATTGAAGTAGTTTCAGTGCATCGTAACCACTGACATTCAATAAAGATTGATTTAATTTTTTGAGCGAACTTGCACCTCGCGAATCCATCCAAATGATGGAATTCATGAGAGGCGTTCCCGATTGATCAACCGCAACCGTCCCACTCCATTGTGACGTGCAATTCAACGCAATGATCCGTTTCGGGTCAATTTTTGATTCAGAAATCATTTGCGAGTAACAACGCTTGATTGCGCCGATCCAATCCGCGGGCCGTTGCTCAGCACCCCCATTTTCAAAAAGAAGAAGTGGAATTTCTTCAAATGCCGAAGCAAGCAGCTTTGCTTGTTGATCAAAGAGAGCCACTTTAGGTCCGGAGGTACCCAAATCCACCGTGAGAATAAGTTCGTTCATTGTGAACTATTTTATCACTAAAACGAACTCCCAACAAAGGCGCATTATTCAGCAAAAATACTCTTAATGCGTTGTTTAAGCTGACATCAGGTTTCCACTTGTATTGAAACGTGCTATACCCTACCCATATGAAATTGACGATCTTCATTTTATTCTTGTTGTGCTCATCACGGCAATTCGAAACACCTGCATTCGCAGCCGAAGAACGTGCACTCATGCCAGATGTCATTCATTTTTATCTTGGCAAATTACCCTTAGGTGGAGTTCTCTACAAACCTGACGGCAAAGGTCCATTTCCCGCTATCCTTTACAATCACGGTAAAGGGGCGAAAATGATCAACAGCCAAACTGCCGCGAGAATCGCCCCCTACTTTGTCAAACATGGCTGGGCCTTTTTCATGCCCTATCGCCGCGGCCAAGGCTTAAGTGAAGACTCGGGTTCATATATCGGTGACGAAATAAAAAAAGCGGGAAGGTCAGGGGGAGCGAAAGCGGCATCCACCAAGACGATCAGCCTTCTCAAGACGGAACAACTCGATGACCAACTTGCCGCTTACGCATGGTTAAAAAAGCAAACTTTCATTGATCACAAACGTATCGCAGTGGGCGGAAATTCCTTTGGTGGAATTGAATCTATTCTCGCCGCTACTAAAGAACCGTTCTGCGCTGGTTTTGATGCATCCGGTGGCGCTGACAGTTGGCAGTCAAGCCCCGAACTCCAAAAACTACTTAAAAAGAGTGTTCGAATGGTGAAGTGCCCGATCTACTTTTTTCAAGCAGAAAATGACTATGACCTGACTCCCAGTCGGGCGCTTTCCGCAGAAATGAAAAGTGCGGGGAAGAAGTTTGAATTGAAAATATATCCAAAGCAAGGAACCACTACTAAAGAAGGCCATGCTTTTAATACCCACGCAGTAAATATCTGGTTCCCTGATGTGTTTGCATTTTTAGATCACGCTTGTCATCTGCAATCAACTAAATAAGTAGAAACGTTGGACGGCATTAAATAAACACGGCTTGTGTACGATAGAACAAAATGGTATGCTGCTGCCATGAAAACCCTACTTTTATTCAGCCTTCTCTGTTCACTTAATTCACTCATCACCAGCGCACGCGCGGATGACGGCGCCATCGACAGCGCACCTTTCATGAAGTTGATTTTGGAAAATATTAATAAAATAGAAATTGTACCCACCGATGAGGGAGCCACTCTTGGTGCACTTGAAGGAAAAACATTTTCAGAAGTGTATGCAGGAGCCTTAAGTACTCCACTTGAGGCAACACAATACAGCGTAAATCGCGTGATGTGGGATTGCAAAAAACTGCTCCCGAGTAATTTCAATTTAAAATACATTCAAAATGATACCAAGTATATGCCGGGCGAAGGCTTAGCATACGGAATGGTTCGTTGCGGACTCACCTTTCTCACCCAAATCATGGATTTCAAGAAAGGGGGCAAGCAAGTAGGAAGCAAAGAAACCGGCTTCACCCTGATTTTTGAAGAAAAAACAAATATTCTCGGCCATAGCAGGTGGAAACTGAAAAACCACATGGCCTTTTATAATCCCCCAGCTGTAGGTTGATCGAACACTTCAATATCATTGCAAAACTGAGTTAAACTCGCTTACTCTTCAAGTTATGAAACTAAGAGCAGGGTTTGCGTACGGAGCAGTTTATTTAATTGCATTTACCTCGAGTGCTGCGGCATATACAGCCATGACCCTGCCCGGATCGCTTTTTTCCGTGATGAATGAGCCCAAAGAAGGACCTGGAAGCAAGAGCGAGTTAGGTATGGCTTTTTATGAAGGTAATACAAACACCAACCTGACAGCTCTCTCCCAAGAATTCTCTTACCGTTGGCCCGAAGAAACTGCGCAAGTCCTAGGGCAATTTCTAGAACAAAATACCGATGACAAACTCAAAGCAGAACGATGGAAACTCGCCGCTCGTTATGAACGCCGACTCATGCGAAATTTTGGATTATTCATGGTTGAATCGACCGAAGGAAACCAATTTGCAGGGTATTTACAACGGTACGCAAGCGACGTCGGGGTGAGGCATAATCTTTGGAAAGGCGACCGAACAAAGGGCGCCATGGAGCTCGGATTCAGATACCAAAGTGAGAACCAAATTAGCGGAAACCAGTTTAATTCAGTCATTGCGCGACTATTTTTTGAAGCCGCTTACCTGTGGAACGAGCATACCAATGCTGTAGTAGCATGTGAGTATTTGCCGGTAGTGGACCAATTTTCAAATTGGCGAGTGGGCGTTGAGGCCGACATCAACGTCATCTTAACCGACCGACTTAACTTAAAAACCTCTTACGGAATTCGTTATGCGAGTGATCCCTCAGCCTTTGGAGTGAAGAATCTCGATCGATCCTTCATTACTTCTCTGGTGGCTACCTTTTAATGAATAAGCATAATGTGCCAGAATCCACGTCAATCGAAGCACTTTTCGGAAATTTATTTAAGCCGGAAGTCAAATCGAGCGGAAGAAAACTCATTGCACAAGAAAAGGTCTCTCTCTCTGCGCAATCTGATACCGACATTCAAGCTTATGTGAGGGTGGCGCCTCCCTTTAAGGTTACCCTCACCTCGGAAAACATCGCTTCCCCTTCATTTACAGCTGATTGTACCTGCCCCGCAGCGAAAAAAAATCGATTTTGTAAACATATTTGGGCCACACTCCTCTGTGCCGAAGAAAGTTGTCCTGACTTTTTGAGCAACAAGCGTGAGATCAACAAAGCAGAAGCAACTTTTTCCGAAGAAAATCAGTCGAAACCCACCTATCAAGCAGCAGCCAAAGAACGGGCGTCAGAATATAGAAAAGAACAATATCAAAAAAGCAAACTCCGCACTCAAGAGAAAAAGAATTCCCAAAAGAAACGAGAAAGCGCGACTTCGCTTAAATCATTTACTCCCGAAATCGAAGACGCTCTCGCCTATTTTCTGCTAAACGGGTTCCCCATGCCGGAAGGCCCCACCCTAGAAATAATTACAGAAGCCAAACGAACACTTTCGCGCGTTTTTCATCCCGATAAGGGTGGAAGCCATGAAGAGTCGGTGGAATTAAATAGAAATTGTGAAGTGCTGCTTGGATTTCTTCGCTAGTCGAGACTGCCAATAGTTTAATTAAAATAGCTCACTTTTTTAGTCTCTTCATAGGTTTTTGGTCTCGTCCAGAAAGATTCCAACCATAGAGATTATCCATCACCTTGATATCTAATCGCGCAAGTTGATGGATCTCCTTCTTCGAAATCTCTCTTCCCTTCTCTATTCGCTTAACCAGTAAATGTGATAACTTGATCAGCGTACGATCACCGGGAATTCCAGTTTTATTTAAAAGCGCTGACTCACCTTGGATCACTAAGGATAGCTCCTCTTTTGCTAATAGCACATCTCCCAAGCCCCAGTGAGTCATGGCAAGATAAAAATGTGCGAGAATTTGATGGTGAGGACTGAGACTCGAACAAGAAATTGCTCGTAACAAGGAAGATTTTGCTTCATCTATCTCATCTAATCTTAAATGAGCTGCCCCCGCCAAAAGACTTAACCCACAGCCAACCGCTAGTTTGTCAGATTCAATCTCCAGCTTTGCAGACCGAATAAAGTCAGCTTTCTGAAAATCAAAAAGATAGGCTTGAACCAATTTCAGATGAGATTCAGAAATAAGATCATTTTTTTGTGGCGAAACTAAACGTGGGGCTAATTTCTGATCCATCTGTGAGAACGAATATTCATAATATGTACCATTACTGGCTGGATCAGCCGAAGTTGATACCATTACTTTTAACTGATCCGGAAGAAAAACCATGCTATTAACCTGATCAATTGCACGAATGGAACTTACCGAATAATCGACCATTGAAGCGGAATAGGGCGAATAAGAATCACTTAGAATATTAAAGGCACGGCTCAAATCGATCTTTTCGGAAGTCACCAATTGATCTAAACGCTGAAGGCGGTCATGATTATGAATCTCAACTCCTGGAGCAATAAATAACTCAAAAGATTTTTGCCTGGAACTGCGATAAGAATTCGTCAGTACTGAGTATGAATCCTTACCCCAGAGAACATCTACCCCAGCACCCCCCAGTTCAACAATTGCCGACCGTGCTTGACCCGTTTTAGGATCGCGATCACTTAAATGTACCAACCAACCAGCTTCATATTGGTACTTTTTATAAACTTCAATCGCTTCCTCAATCGTAGAAGTCGTTTCTAGCACTTCACGATTTACTGAAAAAATTGGACGGCCTCTTTTGGAAACCTGCGCACTATATGCTTCATGCAAAATAAGCACGAGACCCTTTTCATTCATGCCGCTGATTCCAGGAATCGGAAAACCTTGCGGTGCTATGGAGAGTATTCTATAAGCGTTTTGACGATTAAAATAATAAACAGACGAATAGTAGTCAAGGCTGTTTACTCCGGGGAAATCCAAGTTTCTACCCAGTATCCGCTCTCCAGACTGGGTTCGTTCATGAGCAGCATAAAAGGAGCTACAAGAGAGCAGTGGAGAAAGGGCTCGATGACGATCTGACCCTAATAACAAAACGCTGTTCATCGCCTCTGGCGTTAAGAATGCCCTTTCAAGGCCTTTTTGTGGAACATTCCATTCCTTATTCACGCCTGCAAGCATGTCACGCTCTTCTTCGGGCAGTGAATTTTTAAGATTTCGATAAACAGTCTGATTAATATAGAGTTTTGCTACTGTACTAATAGGTGAAAAACTCGAAAGCTGTTCGATGTGCTTAGAAATGAACTGATTGAGTACCTCCGCCATACTTTCAGACCGTGGCACTGAAGCAGCTTTGGCTGCTGCTCTTCCTATTTCTTCCCACTCACCTTGCAACGTGAGTGATGGCATTTGTGCAAAAGAATTGGAATTTAACACCGCAAAAAACATCATCAATACTGTAATCATTTTCATTTCCTTAATCATTTAAGTACGCATTCGCCGCCACATTGGCTCTGCACTCTCTGCCTCATTTGGAGCTCGGCTGAAGTGAAGGGGCTCTGAGCGAAAATTCTATTCAACAACTTTGCTAGCCGCTGCCCTGCAAGCGCCAGCCGTTGATTTACCGGCGAAATGGAGCGCATGTAATAGCTCGTCTCCAAGTGTCCATCTCCAATATTGTAAGCAACTGAGTTCAAAGCGTGAGATTCTTCCGTCCAATTTACGAAAGTAGCAGTGTCTTCGACATAAGGACGGATTGGGAATTGTCGTTCAACGGTCGTCCCAAGACTCTTCCAAATCGGCATTTGATTTGAAATGCCACTGTCGATGCAAAACTTCTCAATGAGTTTATTATCCCAAACATGGTGGAGATCAATAGGCGCTCCAAACCAGGTCACATTGATTAGATTACCTCCACGATCTTCACGTCGCCCAGAGTGTAGCGGCTGATGAATGTCGCCTACGATGTGGATTAAGAACTTCAGGGCAATTCTTTTTTGATCCAATTTCGACGCTTGGTTCCGAATGAGGTCTTCGAAGTAAATGAGAGCCTGAACAGCATCTCCATCTTTTCGAATGGGAGTGTGGTAGTAATCGTTAGGGTTAACAAGATCCGCAAAATGATAAGGCCAAGTCGATTTCCATTGGGGCAGAGACAGAATTTCGTCTGCCCAAGATGCAGCCTCAGGCATCAAGTGATCTGGGGAACCCCCAGGCCCAAGCAAAGCAGATACTTCAGATGCTGCTTGTGGCGTTAAGTGCTGCGAAGCAATCCATGCAACCGTTGAGTGCCCAACCGTCCCCCAGGCAAATGAAATAGTAGGCCATGATAAACAGAGAGCAACAACTCCGATATGACGGGCAAAATATGATTTCATATCAAGCTCCCATCTGTATCAATTCGAATCGCTCGTTGAATCATGTCAGTTAACTGGTCTTCATTCGAACTCACTGAGCGAACACCGGTTTTCGCGTCCACAGTAGCGTTTAAGTAATAGTTAGTGATTTGCTCGATACCCGGCCTATTTTTAGCAGTATCCGCAACATTGCGGTTTGGTCTAACGACCAATACCTTTGCCGGAAAAATATCTCTGAACATATTTGCATTAGAAGCGGAGTCATCAAACGCGGCAAGAATCGTCACGCCCGTCTGCTGAAGAGCTATCGTGATGGCTTTTTTGAATGAAGTGTCATCCCCCAGATAACTCTGTGGTTTCATCACCAAGCTTGCGCAAGCAGATTGATCTCCATTGAAACCTGGGAAGCCATAATAGGCCAATTCTTCGATTGTACCCTGGGTTTGCTGCTCTTCGCTCCGGCCAGTGACATAAATGATCTTGGCATCAGTTTCCTTCATGATCCTGTTCACGAAATCGGGAGCACCAGCCATCACATGATCGAAGTGAAGTTCCTCGGGATCGCTATAAAATGATTTTCCCCAGACGCTTTGATACATCGTATTTTTTCTCGGATCAGGATCGAAATGGCCGCAGATTTTTTCCAGTAGGGCCGGATCCTTAATTCCCGCGTTTTTAACTGTTACTGAACAAAAAAAATCGACTTTTGGATACTCAAGCTCAATCAGCGCATTGAGATGAAGCTCCTTCCCCGCTTTTTGTAGAATATGCAAAGTTCGATAATTTGTATCGACAAGCGTATCGTCAATATCAAAAATCACAGCACGTTTTTCATCGCAGTTTATTCTATGGATAGAGCCATCGGCCAGTGCGATGCCGTTCATGAATAGGCTCAAAAGCAAAATCGATTTATTTATTCCATATTTCGGTACTATTTTACTGTTTTTCATAAAGACCTTATGAATGGATCGGTCACTAGAGTCAACCACTCAGAGAACATACCGTTCTCCTAAAATCGCCGAGTCGCCGTAGGTTCGTACTGATTGACTCTCGTGCGGACTGAGAGAATGCCGGGGAATCAACGAGATGGGTTTAAAGCAATTCAAACAATTCTCCTGGGCTAAATACACAATTCGATAGGAGTCTATTTTTAACCGTAATGAGAGATCAACTGAGAGAACAGCTCGTTCTCTATTTTATTGACTGAAATACCGCATTGCATTAAGCTGACGCCAATGAAAATTCCATCGACTTCGCCACCTGAGTACCTGGGCGATTACAGCGATTACCGGGAAATATTGAAAGACGAGCTCGCGAGACGCTGTCAGAGCAATCCCCGATATTCGCTACGGGCATTTTCTAGAGATATCAGCGTTAGCCCTCCCCGATTGAGTGAAGTTCTTACTGGTAAAAAGGGACTTTCACATCAGGCTGCGCTCGATATCGGTAAGCAATTGGGACTGAGTTCGCAAGAGATTCAGCATTTCACCGTCCTCGTTGATGCTCAATCCGCGCGAAGCGCTGTCGCACGTAACATAGCTCAGAGCAAACTTGAGCAATTGCGCTTTAATTCAAAAACACGTCATCTTCAACTCGACGCTTTTCATTGTGTTTCGGATTGGTACCACTTTGCCATTCTTCAGCTCATGCAACTTCCAAGTTTTTGTCACGACCATGTGTGGATCGCAAAGCGCCTAGGAATTCAGGTTCCACTTGTGGACGGTGCAATGGAACGCCTCGTGAGGCTTAAACTAATTGAGAACAAGAAAGTAAAGAAAAAGAACAAATACCGTGCTCTTCAAGAATACACCAAGGCCCCTGACGGAGTCCCCTCAAGCGTAATTAGGAAGTTTCATCGCCAGGTCATGGAAAAGGCAATTCTCGCTCTCGACCAACACCCCACCTCGGAAAGAGATTTCACCAACTTGATGATGCCAATCGATGCTAGCATGCTAGAAGAAGCTAGGTCGGCTATACGCAAATTCAGAACTCGATTTAACAAGCAAATGACCACTCAAAATAAAAACAAAGTCGACCAAGTTTATTGTCTTTCAATTCAATTTTTTAATTTAACCCCAAATGATGGAGATCAAGATGCAAAATAAATTTCAATTCGCAGCGGCGCTGGTACTGGCGATGCTGCTATCTCATACTCCCAATAGCGAGGCACAGGGAGGAGGCGACGTTGGAAACGGCGGATACTCCGAAGGAATTCAGTTTATAGAAATTGCAAAAAAACTAGAGGCTAATACCGCAACTGATCTAAAAAATGCGATCAACGAGGTTCACGTGGTTTTTATGTCTCGAAGCGAGTGGCATTCAAAATACCATTACACTATCGATCGAGATCAAAAGACGATTTATGTCTCAGAAAAGTACTGGCACCCCTGGTTTAACAAAGGGCATCGTCGCGAGGAAACTGTGTTGGCGGCATATCTCGAATGGATCAAACGCGGTACCACCGACGAATCCATTCGTGAAGCTGATCAAATTCTAGACAGACTCCCATGAAGCATTCCCTCTTTTTCATCACTGCAGTTTTTCTCCTCTCTCTTTTTCAGAATACATTAGTATTAGCTGCGCCTTCAGACGAAGAGATTGTTGTAGACTTTCAGAATCGTGGTCGACAAATTCTAGCGGGCCTTAAGATCGCTGACCCCGAATTTTTTCCCCAGATCAAGATTTCACTCTTAGATGAAGCTATTCGAAACACCAGAGTTGAAGTAGTGAAAGACAAAGGTTTCTTAAATTCTCGCACAGCCTCGAACTTTCCTGACCAACACCTCATTCAAATTCGAAGAAAGCATTGGATCAAGGCCATGGAACTTAATAGTCTCGTATTACATGAATATCTCGGCATCTCAGGACAAGAACGGTCGGAAACCTATAGTGTTTCTGTCGAAGCAATCAATGTGCTGAGGAAGCGTCTCTTTGATCTTCATATCTCTGAATTGGAAGGTAGCCGCTTGTTTCTCAATTGCTCGGAAAATTACAGAGAGAAGTCCCATTCCATCAAGAACAAAGTTCAATACATTAAACTCGCTTTAGAAATGAGCGTGGGATTTGTCGGTGGCTCGCTCGGAGCGATTTATCTGCCGGCTAACCTCAATGCCATTTCAGCGGTTGTGGGATTAGGGAGTGCAGCTTATTTAACAAGTAAGGGCAACGAGAATATTGCAGGAAAAACTACCGGTTCTTATCTTGGAAAAAATTGGGCCGGACGTATCTATAAGTTGCTGATTCCGGTGACCGGTAGTTCGCATGAGCTGACTGCGTTTTCTCGCCATGAAATTGAAGCTTATCATGGTATGACTGGCGACGAGCTAACAACACATCCGGAATTAGAACGGAGAATAGCTGCACTTTTGAACTATGGTGATGGCTCTGGGCTTTTCTGTCCAGTCGGTGGAGCGCTCTGGAATCTAAACCAGATTAAGCAATACGTGCTCCAAGAACTTTCCCCCCTGGATGCCAAAAAATAAGGGGGGTTATTTGTTTTGACCGCGCCGAGCAGCATTTGCATTCTGATCCCTCATACTAGGGAGTAAGCCCCTTCAATACATTTCGCAAAAACTGATCATGACAGACACGATAATTTCGATGATCAGGCTGACGGAAGAACGCGCTCAGCTCAGTTTTCGTCAGCGAAAGCCCCGCTTTTTCGATGAGTGCAATGATGTCGACATCTTTCAACTGAAAGGCGACCCGTAGTTTTTTAAGTACTATATTATTGGTGATCGGAATTTCGATCGGAGGCAAGGGCCGACTTTCATCGCGTCCCCTTTTAAAAATAATCAACCCATCTAAAAAATGGGCCATCACTGTATCTGGACATTCAACATATCCGGCTTCTTCTTCTTTTAATAGATAAGTGATCACATCTGAATGCTTCACCACCGCACCACCCAGCGCGATGATTTCTTTTAATTTTTCATCGCTCACGTTCAATAAATAGCGCACGCCCCGTAGAACCGTATTATTGGTCATGGAGTGTTGCCTATTTCGTTCTTTTGATGAGATGAAACCCGAATTGAGTTTTTACTGGCCCTGATACTTTTCCTGGCTCCAAAGCGAATGCCGCGTCTTCAAATGATTTCACCATCATTCCGCGCCCGAATTCTCCTAGTGCTCCACCCGATTTACCTGACGGACACTTGGAAAAATCTTTCGCCAGTTTTTCAAAACTCACGCCTTCACCTAATTTTTTCTCAAGATCTTTCACTTCAAACTCTTGATCCACCAAAATATGACTTGCTGAAATTTTGCTCATCCCCTGTACTTAGCAGAAAATGAGAATAGAAACAACTTTGAGAATTTCGCATAAGGATCCAATTCATAAGCACTTGCAAAAATGCTGAGAAATCCTCTTAATTAATCTATGAAACACTCACCCACCCCTGGCCAACAACAAAAGAAGCAGTGGCAGCGGCTCGACGGACCAAAAAAGTTTAATTGGCCTTGGGGAGCAGTATCATAGTTTTATATTGGTGAAGAGGGATTTAAATGGTCGGGCCGGCGGGATTCGAACTCGCGACCCCCTGGTCCCAAACCAGGTGCGCTACCAGCTGCGCTACGGCCCGACATTTAAATTGCGAAGCCCAAGCGTAAACAAAAAGTGCAACCTCTGCAAGTTGATTTTTATTTGATCTTCAGATGATCTTTGGACTCGGCTGGAGCCAGGCGGGACGCTTTCCGCCAGCCTTTTCGACGAAGTTCGGCGTATTGATCAGTCACCCGCCCCTTTTCCCAGTCTTTTTCCGCTTTTTCAGCCAATTTTACCAGTTCTGGATAGATTCCAGCTAGGCGGATCTCGAGTGGTTTTTCATCCCAGGCCTGGGAGGTGTATTTCAGTTCTTTTTGATTACCTGTCCACTGGGCAAAAGTCTTACCGAAGTCGCTTACTGCTAAATACTTACCGCCTGAGTCAGTCAGTGCACCCTCCAGCAAGTAAACCTCAGTCACTTGGTCGCGCGCATTGATCCAAAAAACTGCATTATTTGCAGTAAGCGATGTATTCTTCGTCTTGATTTCAATGCCTTTGCCGTGATTTTGGGGCGAGGGCTTTACCCAAACCTTCATCCAGCCATTTTCTAAGCGCACTTGATCAGCTGACTCGGCCCTAATCCAATTTTCTTTGCCAATGGTTCCCTCAAAAACGCCCCCGCCCACCCACTCGAGATACTCATTCATATAAACCTGGAAACTGAGTCTCGCCGGCAAGGAAAAGGAATCGCCATACTCGAGCCACTCGGCCGGAGCCGCCGCCCGTTTTTTATGCCCTGCAGAGCTAGTATTCAAAATACTGCCACCTTCAAATGTAACTAAATAAGGGGGAAGAATCAGCTCGTCCTCAGGGAGAACCACTAACGAGGGAGCGGGCTTTTGGGCAAAACTGAGTAAAATAAACGGTAAAACCATCAATATTTTGATCATGCTTATTTACAAGCTTAACATGAGGCTTTATTCTGGCAATACATGGCATCTATCGATTTTTGTAAAGAAAAGTACCTGAACATCGCCAAGACTGAGAGCATTCAAACTGCAGTCAATCAACTTCATCACGACTTGTGGGATGTGGAGCAAGAGTGTTTTGATTCACCGAACGGGTATCAACCTGAAGTTTGGGTTACCTTGAATGAGATGCGCCTTTTTTCCAGAGAGCTCTGGGATCTTAAGCTTGCAGATTAGGCTCAGCAGCCACTTTCTTACGCCTCACTGATACCGTACCCGCAATTAAGTCATGAAGCCCACGCTTCTCGGGATGAAATAAAACCATTAAAAAGCCACAACCCAAAATCACATACGAAAGCAGATAACCGAGGGTGCGGGCGATCGCTTGCTTATGCGTCATGAATTCGCCCGTCTTCTCATCGACTACATAAATAGAAAATAGTCTTTTCCCAATCGTAGTTCCCGTTTTTACTTGATAGCGGCAATAGTAAAAATAAGTAAGAACCAAAGAAAAAACGACTCCCAAAATTTGCTGAGTAATCGGACTTAGCCCGAGTAGACCAGCAATTCCATATTCGAGTCCGAGCTCGATAGCATTCAATAAAATGAAGTCGATTACGTGCGCGACAAATCGTATCCAGAATCCTGCGTAGTTCATCCTCTTTTAATGACTCCTAAACTCACCCCTGTAAAGATACAAATCATGGCAAGCAACGTGCGTCCGCTAGGGACTTCATCTTTAGAGAACCATGCATTCAACACTGCAATCACGGGTTGCAAATAAATGAAAAGAGCGACTGAGGATGAATTCACCTTCGTCAGTGTCCAGGAGTTCAGGAAATAAGTGATCATCGTCGCTGCTACCACACTGTAGGTCATGGCTATCCACATTCTTGAGTCAAGATGCTCAGGAACCACGTGGGCATAATCAGATGCACCCGCAATCATCAGCAAAATAGCACCAAAAAAGAACATCCATGCGGTAGCCCAAAAAGGTGAATTCTTTTTTAAAAAATCACGACTCAAAATAAAAAATAATGCCAGAGAGGTACAGCTCAACATCGTAAAAATATCGCCCTTGAATGTACCGCTCGCCAGCGAAAAATCCTCTACCCTGCGAAGCACCAGCACCCCCAACACCGCGATAAAAAAACCTAAGCCGCGAAGGACCGTCCACTTCTCACGCTTGAAAAGAACTGCAAACATTAGCGTGAATATTGGCGTAAGGGTGTTTAAAATCGCACAGTTCGTGGTGGTGGTATAGCGAAGTCCCAAAAGGAAAAATCCTTGGCAAAGTGCTATTCCAAAGAAAGCGTATAGAAAGGTCCGAAATAAAAACTCTCGATCAATCCGCCTTTGCGATTTGGGCACGACCATAAAAGCACAGGCAAACATCAAAATTGCTGCAATGATCATGCGGATGCCCCCCCACAGCAGGGGCGGATATTGCTCCAAAATTACTTTTGAAGCCGCATAGTTAAACCCGAAAATGAGTTGCACCAAAATCAGTGCAGCAATGGGCAGGCGTGATGTCATTCCCAAATTCTCAACTAATCATCTTATTTTTGATATATTTTTTTATTTGACATGCAGCGCCTCTGGGAATAGAAACGCTGCAGATCATCATGAGAACCCGATCTCCCCCATCCCATTGGGTCTCTTGATGACAGCGCTAAAGGCCTTCACTCCGGATGAGTGAAGGCCTTTACTTTTTTCGTCAAGCGTCAAGGCTTTGGCGCATGCAGCAAACATTTAAGAATCCCCCTGTGTCTGCCGATACATAGTCGGATGCTGATTAAGAAATCTTGGACCGAAGAAATTAAAACCCTCCCCGTACTCCCGCAGGTAACCATGCTGATTACCGAGCGGATGCAATCTCCCACTGCCACGATCAATGAAATTGCCACTCTGATTAAATCAGATGTTGGATTGGCCTCAAAAATTTTACGACTCGCAAATTCTTCTTATTATTCTATTCCTGGTGGAGTCACCGATGTAACGAAAGCACTTCAATATCTTGGGTTCAATACCATTGCCCAGATCGTTCTCACCACCTCGGTGTTTGGAACTTTTAAAAGCGCCGGCAATTCCTATTTTCCACTGAGCTCATTCTGGAAGCATTGCTTTGCAGTGGGCTTACTCGCTGAGATCACTGCACGCAATTTACAATTTAAAAATCCTAGCGACGCTTTTATCGGTGGACTCATGCATGACATTGGCAAACTGATCTTGCTAGAAATGGATCCTGAACAACTTTCCCGGATCATCCATCACGCTAAAGAACATCAAATTTCATTTTTAGAAGCGGAAAAGGCACTTGGTTACATTACTCACATCGACATGGGCGTAGAACTCAGCCAGCACTGGAACCTTCCTCCCGCAGTCATCTCAGCCATTCAATACCATCATGGAGGCGGCAGTAAACCAGAACCCCTCATGATTGAGTGGGCTAATGCCTGGGTGAATACTCACGAGTTTGGCCACTCTGGAAATTTCAATGAGAAGGACCCTGAGCACGAGATCGCGCTCGCAAAAAATTTAGGCTTAACCGAAAGACAACTCCAACAAATCAATCAGCACTTTGTGAAAGAATTTGAAAAAGCAGGAGCGATTTTAAATGGCAGTTAGAAAAATAAAACCGCATTTGCATACGGTACTCGCTCCTGAAGGACTCTACGCCCTCCCCGTGCCGGTGTTGTTGTGGCAAAAAAACACCGATACTCTTTGGGCAAACCCTAGTTTTGAAAAAGAGTTTGGCCAGGTGAATGTGGAGCGATTTGCAACTCAACCGCACCTTCATCTCATCCAAGAAAAACCCATTTCACTTACGCTGTTTTCAATGGTGGGCCGACATGAAGGGTTCGTACTTGAAAATAAAAAGGGAATGAAAATCCCGGTAGAAATGAAGATCAATCATTACGGTGATGCGAGCGATGAATGTTATCTGGTCCTCATCGAAAATGTGAGTATGAAGGTTGACCTAGAAAAGCAACTTATTCAAAATCATTTCGAAATTCAAAAAGCCTATGCAGAATTAAAGACCACCCAAGATGCTCTCTTGCAAGCAGCAAAACTTGCATCACTCGGAGAACTCTCCTCAGGTATTGCCCACGAACTCAACCAACCTTTGCAAGCTATTTTGGGATTTAGCCAAGAGCTCGAACATCTCGAAAAACTTTCAGATACCGGAAAAGAATTTTTAGGAGACATCATTCACGCTTCTAAAAAAATGGCAGAAATCATTAAATCGCTTCGGTCTTTTGCTCGCCAATCGGGCGATGAGCTCATCGAAACCGATGTTGAGCATGCAGTAAGAGAGGCTTCACACCTCATGCACCATCAACTCATGGCGATGGGAATCCAAATGACGGTAAAGGCTGAGAAAAATCTTCCGCTCATCGTTGCCAATGGGATTCAACTTGAACAAGTCATGATTAATTTTATGAGTAATGCGCGCGACGCTATCGAGCAAACTAAAAGAAAAGACGGCATGATCACCGTCACTATCAGCGGTGGAGATGAAGCCGTCGTCGTGACGATCAAAGACAATGGCTGTGGCATGGACTCCCAAACTCAGTCGCGCATTTTCGACCCTTTCTTCACCACCAAAGAGGTGGGCAAGGGAATGGGACTTGGAATGAGCATTAGTTATGGAATATTAAAGAGGCTTCATGCGGAAGTGAGTCTCAAAAGCAAGTTAGCCGAAGGAACAGAATTTCAAATCACCTTACCGACCCAAAGTCAGGTCACCCAAACGAGGAGTAAACGATGAACGCAGAAAAACACACTATTCTTATTGTTGACGATGAAGAATCCATTCGCAAATTGCTGAAGGCCAGATTCGAACGCGAGGGCTTCCCCCTTCTTATCGCAGAAAATGGCACTCAAGCGCTTCAGGTGCTGGCCGACCATCCATCCATTGCAGTGATCGTCACTGACGTCAGGATGCCAGGAAAAGGCGGGCTCGAACTCACTCAAGAAGTGAAGAAGAACAAGAACTCACCCAAAGTCATCGTGATGACCGGTCATGGTGAAAAATCAACCGCCATCGAGGCACTTCGCTTTGGAGCTTCAGATTATCTTGAGAAACCTTTTGATATGGAAGAGATGACTCACTCCGTGAAACGAACGATGAATGAGTATCGCCTGGAACAAGAGAATCAGGATTTCATTCAACGACTAGAAGCACGCGTTGCCCGAGTTGAAGGGAAAGAGGCCGATATATTTTGGTATGTTTCAAAAGCGCGAGCCATGGAGCCTGTCAATGAATGGCTCAAGGTTCTCCAACGCGAATCCATGAGAGGCGAAGCAGAAGAGCCGAGTACTCTCATTGTGGGCGAAAGTGGAACCGGCAAAGAAGGAATTGCGCGCATGATTCATGCGGGCTCACGTCGTGCAAAAGGACCTTGGATTGCCGTCAATTGTGCAAACTTTTCTGAGACCTTACTCGAAAGTGAATTATTCGGCCATGAAAAAGGCTCATTTACAGGCGCCACTCAAGCCAAACGTGGTTTATTTGAAATCGCAAAGGGAGGCACACTGTTCCTCGATGAACTCGGGGAAATGGACATTAGACTTCAATCGCGCCTCCTTCGCGTGATTCAAGAAAAGACCTTTCGTCGCGTGGGCGGAACCACTGACATCCATGCCGACGTCAGAGTCATTTCAGCCACCAATCAAAACCTTCAACGGTACATTCAGGAAGGCAAATTCAGGGACGACCTTTATCATCGAATCGCAAAAGTGGTCATTGATCTCCCTGCCCTTCGATTCAGACCTGAAGACATTGTGCCGATGAGTAAACAATTTTTCGAACGGTCATTTCAAACCCGTGGCAAAACTTTTGATGGCCTTTCGGCGAGTGCTGAAGCATCGCTACAGGGTTATTCATGGCCCGGCAATGTTCGCGAGCTTTTAAATGTGGTGGAACGTACTGCCCTCCTTTGGAATAAAAAGGGTGCAGTAGAAGGTAAAGACATTGTGCTTCCTACCCCATCAACGCAAGCTTCCACGGTTCATCATGATACGACTCCAAACTATGAACCAACTCAAGCGTTTCACGTGCCCATTGATATCGGATCGGGTACTTTCAATTACACACAATTGAAGAAAAAATGGGCAGACGGGTTCGAGAAGGAATATTTAATTAGCATACTAGGCCGTCATCTTGGTAATGTGACAGCAGCATCCAAGGAAGCGGGAGTTGATCGTAGTAATTTTTTAAGATTACTGCGTAGGCATCAAATCAGTGCCCAAAACTATCGCGACCTAAAACGTGATGAGAAGAAAGCCGCGTAAGGAAGAAATCATTGTCAACTCCGTTACCGAACCAGCCACGAGGTTTTTCGCTCAGTGCAAAAGTCATCCTCATGGCTGTCAGTGTGGAAATCGTTCTCATTGCTGGAGGGCTGTTCTTTGAACATCGCCTTCTGAGTAACAAAAGCAAAAAGCAAACCGAGACCGCCCTTCTCACTCAAGTAGAGCTCATCGCAAAAGAAATTGAAGTGCAAAAAGATAAAGCGCCCCAATTCCAATTGAGTACACTTGAATTGAATCCCCAGTTTATATTTCAAGTCATTGATCTAAATGGACATGTGTTTTGGGATTCTAAAAACAGTAAGCGAATTCACACACAGCTTGTTGGTCATCACCCTATTTTCGATGAAGCCAAAGGCAATGAAATCGAGCGAAAAGCATTCGAGTTTCAATCCTCGAGCACCCACGAAGAATATATCGGCGCTTATCAAAAATCACTCGGCCAATACTTGGTGATGGGCGCAGTCGCCACCCGCGAGACACTGAAAAGCACCTATGAAATTATTGAGAAGCTCTTTTTGCTCTCTTTACTTTTTTGCGGGTTATCGTTCCTTTTGATCGTTTTTCTTTCACGGCGAATTATTCGCCCAATTCATGATCTTACCATCGCCGCAAAAAAAATGGCCCAGGGTGAATTCGACGTCGCCATCGCACCTACTTCTAGCGGTGAAATAGGCGTCCTTTCGGATGCGTTTACTTCAATGGCGCGTAAAATGAGGGAGCTCCTCAAAGAAGAAGTTCAAAAAGTACGAATTAAACAAGAAGTTAATGTGGTTGCTCAACTTCAACAGAGCTTGTTACCGCGTGATGAAATCAAAACTCCGCAATATGAAATTCAAAGTTACTATCAATCAGCGACCGAAACTGGCGGAGACTACTGGGGCTATTTTGAAACTCATGATCATCTGGTGCTTTATGTAGGGGATGCTACCGGTCACGGGCTCTCGAGCGCTATGCTGACTGCTGCCGCTCGTGGGTGTTTTTCAGCGATGCATCGACTCATGATGGAGCATCCCGAGATCCCCATTCAACCCTCGCATTTACTCCGCTATGTCAATGAAGCGATCATGGATTGCGCACAAGCAGAACTGAATATGACCATGTTTGTGGCAATGTATTCTTTCCACGATCAAGTGCTGAGTTACGCGAATGCCGGACATAATCCGGCCTGGATCGTCAGAAATGAAACCGGAAAATCGAGCATCGAGGTATTAAGTTCAATGGGCCCCCGTTTAGGCGAGAGTAAGCTTTTTGAAACCCCTGCAAATCACGAAACCGTCCTGGCAGAGAACGATATCCTTTTTCTCTATACCGATGGCTTGCTTGATTGCATGAATGCGGCTCAAGTGAGTTACGGAAAAGAGCGCGCACGGTCTCGCCTGACCACTACCGCGCAATCGCAATTAAATCTTTCCATGTTAAAGTCGGCGCTGATTCACGAAGTTAAGGAATTCACCGAAAGTAAGCCACTTCGCGATGACATCACTTTTGCACTTTTCAAAATGAAACCCTCTTGGGAGCGCGAACTCAAATGAGTGGAAAATTCAATTTCACCAAGAGTGAGCAACTTTTTACTTTACTCGGAATCGGACTCATTCTCGCTTCCGCTATTTTGCTCATTGCCGAATTTTCGTTTATCTCTAAAGACATCGTCGTCGAGGCAGACCCATTTCAATCTACCTATAGCTCCATCATCCTGCCTGCTGCGACGCCAGTGGCGACGCCCTTGCCGCTATCCGCTTCGCCCAGTCCGTCCATCAATGAACAGGCTGTGACTCAAAAAATACCTACTCCGGCCCCTGTTGCAACGCCCATTGCGGCCCCCTCAGAAACGCCGCAGATTCAAACACCACTTCAAGCCCTACAAAGTCGTCAGAAGGTTTTCCTGCTTTATCCCTCCTCACACGCATTCCTGACTAATACTCGCAACAATACCAACGGCTATCCGTTGAAACTCAAATTCGAGGTCGAGCCTAAGGATACCGTCTGCAAACTCGAGCTCCAACATGCAGAGCAAATTGTGCTCACGAAAGAGCTTAAAGGCAGCCCTAGTGGGTTTTATGAGGTTTCATTGTTGATCAAGAAGCCCGGACTCTATTTGTGGCGGGTGACCACGCCTCGCGGTGGAAGTGAACTGCGGGAATTCGTCATTAAAAGTGAATGATTTTTAACTGATCCCTTTCGCTGATGATGAAACCGGTCCCCATGC
>CAIMWN010000017.1 GCA_903845155.1 Oligoflexia bacterium | reverse complement strand
TCATCGATGAAGGGACTGGGTGCTGCTTTCTCCACCACTTTTTGAATGGCTCCAATAAAATCCAATCCTGCTTCAGTGGAAAGGGCAAGAAGATCCACCACAAAGGGCAGAGACTTAATCACCTGCTTGTGGCGTTCTTTGATCAGACCATTGATCCAAAAATCAGGGTAAAAGAAGCCGACCACGGGAAGAACAGGAAATAACTCATTCGGCACATCGGCCACTTCGAGAACTCGCAAAAAGCCAGCAATCAACGGGAAAATCACGACCAACATAATTTTAAATGCCATGAACTCATCAGCAGTGAGTTCATTTTTCAATCCTGCACTGATCAATTTTCTTCTATTTTTGATTCTTGATTTTTCAAATCTGGGTTTTCCCCGAATGGCGGGAGCAATATACTGGGAGAAAAATGGACGAGTAATTTTAATTAATCCATTAGAATTCTTTTTGCCATCGAGATCGCGCAAGTTTTCTTGAGCAGACATGTTGTCTTGCTCAGTAAGAATTGCGCGCGCGAAGATGAAAGTGGCAATCGCAATGAGTGCATAACCTGCATACAACACGATATCGCGGTACTGACCTATGTTGAACATTCGTATTCTCCCGTCATCTCTTCGGCATCTTTCTTTAATAACTAAAATGAGTTAGCCTATCCTTGAGCCATAAGAGAAGGGGTCGAAACATGTCAAAATTAAGACGTTCTTTGTATATTTTATATACACTTACACTATGTACATTGTTGCCCTACGCCAGTGCCGAAGTTTTATGGAATAATTGGTATATTGAACACACGAATGGCAAAGCTACCTCTTATTACAACGAAAAAGCCGAAATTGTGGGTGACCGCGCCAAGATCCAAGTGAATGAATGGATCAAAGAACTCAAAGGCGTTAACACCCGTAACCTAGGAGCAAGCGCCAAAAATACGCCGCTTCTTGAGCCCTTGCTCTATAACTTTAGAACCCAAGATCACGGAGTCGAGAAATCGATCGATGGCACCATTCTCAATGGCGGCAAGGTATTCTCCGTTAAAATTAAGAATGGCGACCAGCCCGCAAAGAGCCTGAGAGCGGAAATGCTCCCCAAACTCATCCTCACTTCCTTTTTTCCCGTTTGGATTAATAAGAATTACAAGAGAATCAACGGTGTGCAGCCCATCGAATTTACGAGTATTGTCGAAGATCAAATTGAAGACCAAGTGCTCGTAGTAAAGGGAAGTGCTTACGAAATGCGAATGGATGAGTTTGCAACCAAAAACCAAGCGCGCAAACTCAGAATTGAATTTAACCAAACCGTGGCATTTTGGTGGGTGAGCAAAAAAGGCGACGCGATTAAAATTGAAATCCCAAGCTTAAATAAAGTGGTTACCCTCACAGACAAATCCACCGCCGAAAAATCTCTCCTTTAATGAAAACGCTGCTGAGAATCACTTTTGTCTGCATCGTCGTTTGGATTTTAGCTCGAGGCGCGATTTATGCATTGCCCGGAGATCCAGCCGACTTTTTAGTTCATGACTCCCTTATTCAAATCCCCATAGAGCAACTGCGCGCGCGCATGGACTTACCGTCAACTTTTTTAGAAAGAATTTTTACTCTGCCGAAAGCCACTTCTCTGGTTACCCATCAAAGTGCGACGACACTCACTCTGCACGCTTTCTCAAACTCACTGATCTTGACCCTCTTGACACTCGTCTTCACCACTTTCTTTTCCGTTACGCTCCTTTTTCTTTCGTTTAGATATGAGTGCTGGAAGAAAATTGCGGAAGGATCTACTATTCTTCTTGCTTCTTTTCCGCTATTTTTACTCAGTCCACTCGTCTTAATTATATTTTCGATCAAGCTGAACTTATTTCCAGTGGCTCAAAACCCCTTACTTCCCGCACTCACACTTTCCTTTTATCTCACCGGTTTTTGGTACCGAACCTTATCTAGAAAGATTGCTACCTACCTTCCTGAGAGTGCCGCGGCGGGCGCCCGTGCAAGGGGGCTTGAGGAGACTCAAGTGTTTTTCTATTACGTACTCTACCCTTGCATCGGCAGCATGATGGGGTTTTTAGGCAGTCAGATTGGCGTTCTCTTTAACGGCAGCGTGCTCGTCGAAATAATTTTTCAATGGAACGGCCTCGGAAGACTCATTACCGACTCTGTACTGAGTCGCGACTACCCGCTCATTGAAAATGGCTTGATGGTTGCCACTCTGATTACTCTCATCTGCCAACAATTAGGGTTTGCAATCCAAAGAAAAATGGAGCCAAGGCTATGCTGAACATTTCTCCTTTACTCTTCGCAAGATTATGGCTCATTCTTTTTGTTTGCTCAGCAACGATCGCCTCATTTTTTACAGTTGAGATTGAAGCTCATGTCCTGACGAGAGTCCTCCATTTCGGATTTGATGCTTTTGGCAGAAACTGTTTTCTCCTCGCATTGACCGCCGCATTTGAGAGTTTCAAAATTGTAATTCCCATTGGGGTGGTCTGCATTGCCACCTCTTTGTGCCTTTGCCTTATAGGAATTTCTAAAAACAGAAAATTAAAACTCATTTGGGATACCCTCATTGATACACTTTCGTCCCTTCCTGGATTCCTCATCGCTCTGGCTCTCAGTGTTTTTTTAAGTAATCAATTTTATACGCTATTACTCGCTGCCTCACTTTTAGTAGTCCCCTACTTGGTTCGGTTTTTTGAAAGTCAAATGATTCACCTTCAAGCAAACGATTTTATAAAAAGCGCAGAGGCACTCGGGGCAAACTCGATTCATATCTTTCTGAAACATCTTTTACCTGAACTTTGGGCATCCACGTTGGCAATTCTGCCATTTTTATTTACTCGACTCCTCCTCATTGAAACTTCATTAGCCTTTTTAGGCTTGAGTCATTCTAGCCAGAGCGAGACTTGGGGTCGACTCATGCTACAGGGAAAAGACTATATGCTTGAGGCTCCGTGGATCTCTCTTTTTTGTGGCTTACCCCTGTTTTTAACCTTACTTTCATTCCACTTGCTATCTCGAGTAGATCAATCTTAAAATAAACCCATGTTAAGAAGCGACTACTCAGTAAGTGAATTAGTGATCATGGGTTTCAGTGGGCATTCATTATCTGCAGAGACCATTCAGACCATTCAAGCTGAAAAATCGAGTCAATTTATTCTCTTTGCCCACAACTATGAATCTAAAGAACAACTCATTGCACTGACTGACGAGATTCAAAGTTTTTGCTCCAATCAGAATTTTCCGGTAATGATTTCTGCCGATCAAGAAGGCGGAAGAGTCATGCGGTTCAGAAAAGGATTCACCCCGCTCCCTGCAGCCAAAGTCATAGCGGACCTCAATTCTCCGAGCGTCTTGTTTGACCTAGCGCAGATTCAGGCAAAGGAACTATTTGCGGCCGGAATTCAATTGAACTTCGCACCCGTCTGCGACATCAATACTAATCCAAACAATCCCGTGATTGGCGACCGAGCCTATGGAAGCACCGAAGAGGTGGTGACTCGGATGGTGTCAGCTTCGGTCCGAGGCCACCTCACCGAACATGTTGAACCTTGTATTAAACATTTTCCGGGTCATGGAGATACCCAAGTCGATTCGCATTTTGATCTTCCCGTAGTGACCACTCCTCTTGAAACACTTCGAAAACGTGAATGGATTCCATTCCAACGCGCACTAAAATCTGGATGTAATTTTGTAATGAGTGCTCACATCATGCTTCCCCATTTGGATCCGGACAGGCCCGGAACTCTTTCTTCGACTTTTATGAAGAAGTATTTGCGTGAAGAACTCATGTTTCAAGGAGTCGTCGTGAGCGACGACATGGAGATGCATGCAATAACGAAAAACTATGGGGCTGAGGAAGCGCCCATTCTTGCCTTAGAGGCGGGCTGTGACCTATTATGCTATCGGTCGGAAGTTCATGCAAAAATCGCAATCGAAGCAATTAAAAAAGCACTCGTCGATAAGAGACTCAATCCCCTGGCGCTCGAGACCTCCATCGACCGTATCAGGAAGGTGAGAAAGAATTTGAAATTGGCAAAAAATGAAATTTCCATTCAAACCCGTTATCAAATCATCGGACATCCTGATCACTTGGAATTTCTGGAAACGAATATAACGCGTCCCGGACGATAGAGATTGACATTTTGGGTCATTTTGTCTCGATTTGGTACTTTTTGTCATTCGTAACATATTGATTTTACGCTTGTTTTTAGGTTTTTGCGGTGTTACAGCTTGGGCATGAAGTATGAAACTATTTTCGTTGTAGGCCTATCGTTCCTTATTTCCAACTGCGGTGGAAACAATCTGCACATGCCGATTCCCATGAGCTCATCTGGGGCCAACAGCTCAGCACGAACATCAACGTCATCGACAACGATCAGTTACCTAGCTAACATTCAGCCTATTTTTCAGAAAAACTGCGCCGCTTGCCACGGCCCCGGAAGCAGCCGTGGAAACTGGCTTAATTATAGTGAGGCGTATGCGAAGAGAAGCATGATTCTTCAAAAAGTTACAGTTGATCGAAGCATGCCGATGGCTCCATTCAATACTTTAATCACTGATCAAGAAAGAAACATGATCGGACAATGGATTCAAGCGGGTGCAGTTGAGGGAAACAATACCCCAGGAACTCCAAACCCAAATCCAACTATAGCTCCAAGCACCCCTCCCACCACTGGAGAAACTCCAACGACACCACCTACTTCTGGCGGAACCACCACTACTCCGCCTACCACACCGCCGAGCACTGGCGGAACTCCAGCACCTACCCCCAACTCAACGCCAGCCGCTTGCATTGATAGTTTGAACAGTAAGCTGATCGCAAGTGTTACTCAAGGGGACGACACCGGCGTTGCGAATTTACTCGCACAAAATGCCTGTGGAAATGCAAAAAACAATGATGGCCGCACCGCACTCCTCATCGCAGCCATGGATTTGGATGCAACAAGGCCAGCCACTTCATCCATCATTCAAGACTTATTGAATCACGGCGCTGCTCAAGTTATAAATGAAACCAGTGACGGCGCAAATGTACTGCTCTGGTCTATCGCGAGAGGAATTCCCAGCGCTCCAAGTCTCTTCGTAAATGCAGGAGCGGACCTCAATCAAGTCATCGGGTTTTCAACTCGAAACGAATTGAGAAACGTCGCGGGCTACAGTGCCTTGATGCTTGCAGTGAATGCAAATGACTTTGACCTGACCAAACTCTTGCTTGCAGGAAATGCAAGCACCAGCACTATTGCCAACTACAGTAATGTTCTTTCACCCAAAGGAACTACTGCATATTCACTCATCAAAAATAACTCTCAAATACAACAATCGCTTGCGGGTTACCTGCAAGTTTCTTTTACTAGAGATATTACTCCGATCTTAAACACTCGCTGTATCGCCTGCCATAATGCTCAAGCAGGTTTCCCTATTCCTGACTTAACTAATTACAAAAAAGCAGCGGCGCTCAAACCAAAAATATTTGATTGGGTGGTGCAATCTAAAGTCATGCCACCTAATAATAACGCAACAAAAATGACAGATGCAGAACGGCAAGTATTTGCTGCCTGGGTGATTGAAAATGTGCCATTCGGCGGACTCCCCGCTCCTACGCCGGTACCAACTGCAACTCCAAGCTCCACACCAGCGCCTAGCCCAAACCCTAATCCAGCCCCTGCGGGACTGACTTATACTAAAGACGTGAGCCAAATTTTTCAAACTCGCTGCTTTATGTGCCACAACTCATCTAGCCCCATTCCAAATTGGATGGACTATTCAGTAGCATTTAGTAAAAAAGACACCATCAACAAACGTGTCGTTCAAGATCAAACGATGCCTCCAGGAAACATGACTGGAATGACTCCCATTGAACGTAAAATGGTGGGAGATTGGATTAGCGAGGGCGCACCTCAGTAAACCACCTGAACTCACACACCTGCAAAAACAAAAGGCTGGAATTCAAATTGAATTCCAGCCTTTTTATTTTTAGAGTACTTTTACAATCGTTGTTTTAGAACGCTACCCAAACACACACGTAAGCTGTGTTGTTGTCAGTAGCATTGCGTCCATTGCCATCATAGTTGGTTTTTGCACCATTGAACTTGCTGTAATAAACATAGTTCAAAGATACGTTCACGTTTTTATTCAATAGATAAGCAAGCTCTCCTGATACACCGCTACTATTTGGAGAGTTCACTGCACTGCCGCTGATTGCGGCCGGAGTATACAAATTCGCATCTGAAGTGCCGTCTGTCTTGAAACAACCTAATGTTGCACTTAGTCCACTTTTGAACATAATCTCAGCATTTGCATTAAATGCAGTTAATTTGTCCACAGGATTTGCAGCAGCACCTGAAGCGTTAGAGGCATCCAACTGTTGTTTCTCGTTGATCAAATTCATATGAACAGTAACACTCGCCCTTGGAAGATAATATTCATACTGAGTATCAACACCAATGTCGGTAAAATTGTCGGTTGGACCACTCACTCCAGCCGGATAGATTTTCGCTTGCATTGCAGTCGTTCCAATTTCTAAATAACTACTCTTCCATTTATGCTGTAAAGCCACGCGAGCATAAGGCGCTACGCCCTTGATGACCATAGTAGAAGTAGCACCTGGAGGATTTCCGTGCCCTTGTTGTGCTGAAGTATAAGTGGTGATGTCACCGTAAATCAGGTTATTAAAAAGACCGTATGCACCCGCACCCGCAACTTGCTGTGCTAAACCGCCTTGCAGCATTGTTTTTGCCGCAGGGGTCGGAGCATAGCTTGAACTTGCATAGGGATAACCCCAAGCCGGAGTGGAGTTCCAAAGATCTTCTACGCCTGGATTATTATTAACGGTAATTCCGTAATTTAAAGTCTTCTTGCCGATAGTCGTCGTATTTGCATAACGGAGATCAGTATTATCCATTCCGATTCCACCCGATGCTTGACTATAGGTCATTTGAATAAATGCTCCAATATGTGGCGCAATTTGACCCGCATAAAACAAACTTAATTGTTGAGGAAACTCTACGTTGCCGTTTTTGGTTCCAGGCTCAGTTTTATTCTCATGAGTATATGAAGTCTGAACCATTCCACCCAATGATGATGAAGCAAGAAGTTTTAAAACTGGAGTGGTAGGAGTGGTGGTGTCACCAGCCGGTGGCTTTCCACCATCATTAATAGTGGGCATGTTCACAAGTGTGTATCCATTCAACTTGAACGTTCTCCCAAAATCGGTCAGCTGAGGGAAAACACCATTATGGCAAGCAACACAACTTAAGCCAGTTTGTTTTGCATATGCGGGAGTCGCCTTTGCCGATGGCATTTGTAAAAAAGCTGTCGATACTGTGACCAGTCCGAGGGCGAGAGTGAGAGATTTATTCTTAATCATAATGAACTACCGTTTTAAAGTGGTGAGGTTGATTCCCCAAATCCATTGAACGATTTCCTTTGTGCGAATGTTACACAATGGAAGTGTATTAATCAAGAACTCTTTTTAAAATTCCCTTGTAAACTCAATGAGTTGTGCGAGCAAAAGCGGTGGGACAATATTACCTAAAGTAGTTCATACAAAAAAACACGGGGACATATTAGCCCAAATCGAGAGTCGAATGATCATATTTAAATGAGATCAATTTAATATCTCTTCGTGAAAAAAAGATCTCACTCTTCCGAGTTTTGACCTTCATCATCTTGAGCGACATCAGCAGACGAACTTTCGACCATTACTTCTTCTGCTGATCTGAAATTTCCGTCTGTATCATCTGCGAGCACATCTTTGATGTAAACATAACTCGTCATTGCGCCATAAAGAGCGCCTTCAGGTACCCACAAATAACCTTGGTCACAAGCGATGCGGGAATCATAACGGCGAGTGCGATCTTCATTGTCGCAGTTTGGTCCATAACTATTTTTCATTAAGTACTGACACTCATGAGTGACTGGATCAAATCGTCTACCCAATAGGATCGTCGTATGAAGCTCCGACAAGGAGACCTTATAATGATCTAAATTCTCGAGAACCCCATAAAAAAAATCAACACTTACCGGCGTGTTCTGAGCGAACATCTTCCCAAAGCGCTTAAAAGTATGGGCCCCCTTCACTCGCATGGTGATATGATCAATTCTTCCTGGATAGGGTTTTCTATTTCCATCGCAGGCAGCAACACGAATAGCGTCCAAGAAATCATTCCCCATATCAGATGAAGGAAAACGAGAGAGAATGGAGAAAAACTTCTCGCGGTTGATATTTTTAAATTTAAAAAAGTAAGGAAGATCAGAAGCTGACTTAAAAAACCCCTTGTTCATATTATCTTGGAGACTCTTGAGATCATTGAGTGCAACTTCAATTTGCACCAATTGAGTGCTCTCCGTTTGAGCCGAAGTAGCCCGTTGAACTTTATTCCATTCATTTGAAGGAAATGCATCTTCAGCACAATAGCCATGCTCTAATCCATCCCTCATTGAAACCTTCGCGAAACCTGTTTCTGGCACATAGCCCCCCTTGATTCGGTTCAAAAGGGTTGGAAACCAGCGAGAATTATAAATAATCGCGATATCTGCTGCCGAAATTTGCTCTGGAATTTTAAAATAATATTGGAGATAATCAGCCGACGAATGTGCATAACACCAACTAATCTTGCCTTGATCCCGCATTTTCATCGGGAACTGAGTCCTTAAATCTACGTTTGTACACTGACCTTCATCAGTTGCATAAAATGCAAAACTCGGCGCCGAGCAAAACAACATCGCTAGAATAAGTGGTCTGATCATCATTTCTCCAAAGTACGCGTTTTTATAGGCGTATCATATGGAAACTGATCTGCAAGCAAGATTCAACTCGTCTGAGCGTGACTTGGTGCACAAAAAAGCTCACTAAAGGTGAATCACGCATTCATCGAATTGAGCTGTAACAAACTAAGAAGTAGAATCATCAGTATATAAAGTTTTTGTAATGTCATCGCCATTTCCCCCGCGTTTCTATCGTTGCTTAATACATTTTAAGTAAAAGCAATACACGTGCCAACGTGAACGTGATTAAAACAGAGTGAGAGAAGTTAAAGTGCACTACAGTGCCAAAGCGATACTGCACCACTAGGGACAAAATGCATGATTAATGTTGTTTACCGAGCGCGGTACCGTAGAGTTTACCATTAACATAAACCCATCCATTTGGATGTGAGTAGTTTCCATCCACATTTGGACCGGCTAAATGAGTCCAATGAATGATTGCTCCCGTAACTGATGGTGAAAAGTTCAGAATTTGCGGAGTTTTGGCTGCATCAGCCGTGTTGTATTCACCACAAAGATAAATAGGCCCCTTTGAAAGCTCATCGGCACTCGGAGCCGAATAATCGTTCAAACTGTCGGCTATTTCGATCAAATTTTCTTTGTTCAAAAAGGTAGGGGATGAAGGCTCTCCCAAACTCACGATGAAGTGCTCGTGGTGCCCATAACTATTCACCACCACCGCCAGCATTTTCACCAAATGAGCTTGAACAAACGCCTGCTCTTTATATAAGTTTTGCGTGGTTTGCTTCAATGACACCACTCGTGCGTTGCTGTTACTGAGCACTTGGTGATGTTCCCCATAGCAAGTGGGTGCTTGAGGCAAAGCCTGCTGAGCCATTGATTGTGGAGCACTCAAAAAACAAAAATACAGGGCCAAAAATAGAGCAGAAGTAATAGTGTTCATGGGCGATTAAGTAACCCAATAGCCTGATATTGTAAAGAAATAAAGACCAAGAACTCCAGAGTGATTCACTTCCTAACTCTGCGAATCGAGAATCTCTTTGATCTCTTCAAATGTATGCAGCTTCCCTTTGCCCACGCCCGGACAATACGCCGCAATTTCCGTCCGCCAGGTTTTGGGGTTCATATTTTCTGGCCAAAACGGCCAGGTCCTACAGTGTTCGGGCCGAGCCTCATAAACGCTACAACGATTCTCAATCAAGAACAGACAATCACCCTCAGGATGACCAGTATACCCCATCTCTCGGGGATCAAGCAAAAAGGCATGGCCATCCTTTTCACCACAATACTTTTCTAGAAATGCGGCTCTCGTCATTTTAAAATATTTGGCAAATCGCTTCTGATCGTCTTCGGTCAGATACACATAGCCGTAGCTGCCTCGCGAAGTGCAGCACTTGCCTGAACCCTGACATTCAAACTTAATTCCCTCTGCGTAAAATGGTAATCTTGGCATTATTAAAACCCCGAGTATTCTTGATACTCTCCAAATACTTTTTTCATCGTGTCCGCAATTTCACCCAAAGTGCATTCGCTTTTCACGGCTTCGTAAACCAGTCCCATTAAATTCGCATCACCCTTCGCGCCCTCAGTCAGCGCTTTCAATGCGTCGTTCGCTTTTCCTTGCGAGCGCTTTGCTCGGTATGCGCGAATTCGCTCCACAGCGCGAACTTCAAGATCGGGTGGAATGCGTAAAAGCTCCATCTTTTTCTGTGAAGTTGAATCTTGGTAGCAATTCACGCCTACAATTTGAAGCTCGCCCGAGTCGATTCGTTTCTGGTCTTGGTAGGCAGAGTTCAGAATTTCTGTCTGAATATAACCAGTTTCAATGCACTGAATGGTTCCACCACGTTGTTCGATTTCTTCCAAATACTTCCAAACACCGGCTTCCACTTCGGAAGTGAGGTTTTCAATAAAATAACTTCCTGCAAGTGGGTCCACGGTTTGAGTGACATTCGTTTCTGATGCAATCACTTGCTGTGTTCGGAGCGCGAGAAGTGCCGCCGATTGCGATGGAAGAGCCAAAGCTTCATCCATTGAGTTGGTGTGTAAAGACTGGGTACCCCCAAGCACTGACGAAAGTGCCTGAATCGCTACTCTGACCACATTATTCTCGGGTTGCTGGGCCGTGAGTGTAGAGCCTGCGGTTTGCGAATGGAATCTAAGCATCATGGAGCGCGGATCTTTTGCATGAAATTTTTCTTTCATGATACGGGCCCAAATTCTGCGTGCGGCTCTGAATTTTGCGATCTCTTCAAAAAAATCATTATGCACATTAAAAAAGAACGAAAGCTGACCAGCAAACGCATCTACATCCAAACCCGCTTTGATTGCAGCTTCCACATAGGCAATGGCGTCTGCAAAGGTAAAGGCAAGTTCTTGTACTGCATTCGAACCCGCCTCACGAATATGATAACCCGAAATACTGATTGGATTCCATTTCGGCGTGTTTTTCGCGCACCAATCAAACATATTGGTAATGAGGCGGACCCCACCCTTCGGAGGATAAATAAAATTCCCGCGCGCAATGTATTCTTTTAAAATATCATTTTGAACGGTGCCTCTGAGCTCTTTCATGTCAGCACCTTGTTCTTCAGCGAGGGCCGCGTAAAACGAAAGTAGAATAGCCGCCGTTGCATTGATCGTCATTGAAGTAGAAACTTTTGCGAGGGGAATGCCCTTAAAAAGCGTTCTCATTTCATCAAGCGTCGCAACCGATACACCCACCTTACCTACTTCACCCTTTGCACGCGCATGATCTGGGTCGAGACCAAGTTGGGTGGGCAAATCAAATGCAACTGATAGGCCCATCGTTCCTTGAGCAAGCAAGTAATGATACCGCTGATTCGATTCCTCGGCGGTTCCAAAACCCGCGTATTGTCTCATTGTCCAATGACGACCGCGGTACATGGTTTTTTGAACGCCACGTGTGAAAGGATAAGCTCCGGGCTCACCTAAATACTCGTTTAAATTTTTTGGCAAATCCTGCGCGGTATAAATTTCTTTTACCGGGATACCCGAGCGCGTGATGAAAGGTAATTTAGGGTCGTGTGCCATGGGGCTAGCATACACGAAGGAAAAGCTTTACTCAATTGCGTACTTCTTTAACATATCTAAAGTCACCAACTCCAGAGCCGATTCATGGCAAGACTCCAGTTTCACCTTGGGTGCAACTCCAGCATCGAAGGCTTCTTTCCAACGTGAGAGGCACAGGCACCAGCAATCCCCATCTTTAATTCCCATGAAACCATACTGTGGAATGGGAGTACTCAAATCATTACCCACACTTTTAGAGAACTTTAAAAACGCATCTGTTACTTTGATGCAAACCGTATGTGAACCGACATCTTCTTCATCCGTTTCACATAAACCATTTCTAAAAAAGCCAGTGAGAGGCTTAGTGCAGCAAGTGCGGAGGGTCGTGCCTAAAACATTTTTTTGAAGAGACATATACATTCAAACATAACACAGGATCGTTCTTGAACAACAGCCGTCTCAAAAAAGAGAAAGCGCGCCGCAATAATATTGCCTTTTCCTCATTTCCCTTGCCGAAGGTAGGGTTCATCACCAAGAATCAAAGATATGAAACTTCCCCAACTTCACTACTCATTGGCCTTCAATATCGTATTTTTTTCTGCATTTTTTGCACCCACCACTACTATTGCTGCAGAAATGCCAGCTATGGTCATTGCTAAAGTAACGGCTATTTTGGGAGATGCATGGACTAGCACCAATACGGGCCAAAAACAGAAACTCTCCAATCAATCTCTCGTCAACGAAAATGCAGTTATTACCACGGGCGAACACTCCATGGTCACCATCAAATTTAATGATCAATCCGAAATCAAGGTCTCTGCGAATTCTGAATTTAAAGTAAATACTTCGTCAAAAGAAGCTGACCATCTCGATTTAATCTTGAATAAAGGAATCATTAAGTCGATGGTTCAAAAACACATTGACCACCATCAATGGTTTAATATTCACACTCACGCTGCAACAATGGGTGTCCGCGGAACAGAATTCATCACTTCAGTCACTCCAAGCTCGAATGATGAATTTCACGAAGAGGTGTATGTTTTAAAAGGCTCAGTACAAGTCTCAGATACAAAGGGAAGGCCTCTGAGTTTAGTTCAACCTGGGATGACCCTTGGATTTCATTCAATCAAAGGGGTACGCGAAACGGTAATTAAAGAAACATCATTCAAAGCGGAACCCATTCCACAAGACAAAGCCGAACTCTTGAAGTCTGAAAACTACCTATCTTCTCCCGAGAAATTAAATCCGCCAGAAGCGCATCATGTTAAGCCCGCTCCAGAAATCAAAACTAATACTGCGAAAGCCAAACCCATTAAAAAAGCTAAACACTAGGCTTGAGTGCGTTTCAACACCGTTTCAAAATTGGAAAGATAACTTTTTTTAATTTGTGCTGAATTTAATTTTGTTGAATCCCACTTCAATCCAGCTTTGATGACACCCGATTCAATTCCTTTTAGAAATTCATCTAAGTTCTTTGCTTGAAAAGATGCGGCCTGCACCAGTGCGTAGAGTTCTTCCCTCGGCACCGGATTGAGCTCGATCAGTTGATGCAGGATCGCGCTCGAAAGTGTTGCAAAATGCTGATCCACCTTTGCTTCTATTTTCTCACGATGAATTTCAAGGTTCTTCACGGTGCTCGTCATCCGTCTCAACATATAAACCAATAAGCCAAAGTGATCGGGTAAAAACAAACGCTCACTACTGGAGTGAGAGATATCCCGCTCATGCCAAAGGACCGTGTTTTCAAGTGCAACTCCCACGTGCGCGCGAACCATGCGCGAAAGTCCCGTAATATTTTCGCTCGAAATCGGGTTCTTTTTATGTGGCATCGTGGACGAACCCTTTTGCCCTTTTGCAAATCCTTCATGTACTTCACCGATATCAGAATGATGAAGATGTCTGATTTCTACCGCCAAACGCTCGAGCGCAACCGCGGTAAGCGCACCAATGGAAACCATGAGTGCTAAGTGATCTCGAGGAATGACTTGTGTCGACACCGGCTCCACTTTCAACCCAAGGGTGGCGAGTGTCAGCGATTCAATCTCAGGATCAAGCACGGTGTAATTTCCGACTGCTCCTGAAATTTGGCCAGTGAGCTCATGTGCAAGTAAATGATCGTAATCAATGAGACGTCTTGCAAGTTCAACTCTAATAGACAAAAATTTCTGCGCAAATACCATCGGTTCTGCCGACATTCCATGAGAGCGCCCCATGCAGAGTAAGTTTTTAGTTTCCTCAATGCGCTCATCTAATGCTTGAAGCATACCTTCCAAACTCGATTTTACCAAATGGAGTGAATCCCGCAATTGAAGTGAAAGGGCCGTGTCGAGCACATCGGAAGAAGTGACTCCAAAATGAAAATAACGAGCATGTTCGGGATTCACCTGCTCAGTGACACTGGTACAAAACGCGATCACATCATGCCGAGTCGTCTCTTCAATTTCCTTGATTCGCTCAGGGCGAATTTGCACATTCCCAAAATGTGCTGTGGTTCCGGCTGGAATCCGACCTTTTTTCTCAAGCGATTGCAACAGTGCTAATTCAACTTCAAGTAATTTCTTGAAGCGAAAATCTTCCGACCAAATTTTAGAAACTTCTTCCACTTCGTAACGAGAAATCATATTTCTTCCTTTGACTCTCAAGCCATTATATTAAATTTGCTGTTTTCTTCCGCGAGGCAACTGCCATGTCCTGAAC
The DNA here is from genome assembly GCA_903845155.1 of Oligoflexia bacterium. Taxonomy (GTDB): domain Bacteria; phylum Bdellovibrionota; class UBA1018; order UBA1018; family CAIMNF01; genus CAIMNF01. The sequence continues at coordinate 25,415 of CAIMWN010000017.1, read as the reverse complement.
AAAAGCGTCTAACTTTTTTCGAATCCCCGCGTTTTCCAGAGCCAAAATCCGCAATGCCAGCAACGCCGCGTTCCCTGAGTTCTCGATTGCAACGGTCGCGACTGGTATGCCTTCGGGCATTTGCACGATGGACAACAAACTATCTAGCCCTTGAAGAGTCCGGCTCTGTACCGGTACGCCAATTACGGGGAGTGAAGTAAAGGACGCCATCATGCCCGGCAAATGTGCTGCGCCACCGGCGCCTGCAATGATGATCTTGATTCCTAATTTTTCCGCTTCCTTGGCAAAGGGCGCGAGGTCGGCCGGAGTCCGATGGGCGGAAACGACTCGCGACAACGAAGGAACGCCAAACTGGTCGAGTTTATCCTTCGCTTTTTTCATGACTCCCCAGTCACTGTCACTACCCATGATGATTGCCACCAAGGGTTTTTCTGTTTTTTTAGTTTTCGGGGGTGGTTTCTTAATCTTTTTGCTCATAGTTCGTATTCCTTCAGGACCCGCTCTGCTAATTCAATTAAATTAAATTTCCCGCTTGGATCAACTAAATTCAAGTGTCCCATTTTTCGTCCAGGACGACATTCCTTCTTTAAGTAAAGTTTAGCATGAACTTGAATTTCTGGTGGGAGGACAGGAAGGGCAAGTCGATATTGCTCGCCCTTCGATTTACCCAACAAGTTCACCATAATTGCCGGAAGGATAGTCACCTCTTTGGGTTCCATCTTCCCCGCCCATAAGTAGTTCATCACTAAATCAAACTGAGAAACGGGAGATGCATTTAAGGTGAGATGCTGCGAATTGTGCACGCGTGGCGCTCCTTCATTGATCAACACTTCACCATTCACGTAAAAGAACTCAAAATTAAAGAGCCCACGCATTTGGGTACTCGCAAATTTTTTCAGGATGACATGGATAGTAGATTCAACCTTCTTATATTCTTGCAGTGACAGTGAAGAACGAGACAAAACCATCTCGCAAATTCCATTCTTCTGGATCGTTTCCACCAACGGAAGAAAAATGATTCCACCCGTTCCATCCAAGAGAACGCCTTGGGCGAATTCACGCTCAATGTTCACTTTTTCCTCTATGAGTACAGGTCGACCTTCTGAATAGCCCAAATCAGAAAGAGCCTGAGCGAGCCCTTCTTCAAATTGAACTATTCTTACTCCATATCCATCATACCCGCCCTCGCTCGCTTTCAAGACCAAAGGATAGGAAAACGTCTGTACAGCCTCAGGCGTATAGGGACTCCAACGAGGAGAGGGAATTCCAAGACGATCAAAAAATCGATGCTGAGAAACTTTGCTCTCAAAAAACTGATAACTGGGAAGATCAGGAAAAAATGGAACCCCAGTCGCTTGAGCGACTTCGCGCAATTGATTCACTTTATAAAATTCATTTTCAAGAGTAAGCGCACTGCATGATCTAGCGAATTCGTTGAGGGTTTTTTGATCGTTCTTCTTTCCAAGTCTAAACTGAGAGGGAAAGCGCGTTGCGAAAGAAGAATGAGGATCATTACCGTAAGCAAGAAAGTCAACACCTTGAGCCAAAGCAGCTTCGCCCAGCATCAACGCGAGCTGACCATCGCCCAAAATTCCAATCGGTAACTTTTGTGAAATCATTCATCACAATCGTAATGGATCGGGTGGTCTTAATCAAATTTTTATGGTATTAAATAGATGAACAAAAATTACTAACTGGTCACGTCGCCTCTGGAGAATTTATGTGTGGTATTGTTGGAATCCTTGGTACTCCTCATGCCTCTCAAGAAGTGTATCAAGCACTTCTGATGCTTCAACATCGCGGTCAAGATTCAGCCGGAATCTTGAGTGTTGACTCGGACACTGGTAAGTTTCATCTCCACAAAAGTTTGGGCCATGTTTCGGCGGCGTTTACTCAAAACGACCTTAAAAAACTAACAGGCATGAGCGCTATCGGCCATACTCGCTATTCCACTATTGGCGAAGTAAAGGAAGCTGACCTTCAACCCATGGCACTCTCTCTTCCCGTGGGTGTTGGAATGGTCCACAATGGGAACCTTTCCAATTACGCTGAACTCAGACAAACACTCGTCGCCAAGAACAGAATGTTCATGAGCGATAATGATCTAGAAATCATTCTTCAGTTGATGGCTGAATCCATTGGAGCCAACACCAGTAAATCCGATACCCAATTTCAGAAGATTGCAAAGTCAGTACAAGATATTTTCAGTGCAGCTGAAGGTGGCTATTCAGTTGTGGGACTTTTGGGCTCAGAAGGCATGTTTGCATTTCGCGATCCTCACGGAATTCGGCCACTCATTTTAGGATCTCGCCTCGAATCTAACGGCAAGTCTTCTTATTGTCTTACTTCAGAAACTTGCGCACTAAAATTTCTGGGCTACCAATATGAACGAGACATCGGCCCGGGCGAACTGATTTGGATTGACCGGCAACAAAACGTACAGAGTGTTAAACTCACTAAAAAAACGGCCCTTCCCTGCATGTTTGAATGGGTTTACTTTTCGAGTGCTGACTCAACACTCGAAACAAAAAACGTCTACGAAGTCCGCTTAAAACTTGGGCTGCTTCTCGGAAAGCGACTTCAACCCCTTGCTTCGCAATTTGATTTTGTAGCACCCGTGCCTGATACCAGCCGTCCTTCTGCTATTGGCCTTGCGGAACAATTGAAAATTCCATTCCGTGAAATTCTGATTAAAAACCGGTATGTCCAAAGAAGTTTTATTTTAAATGGTCAAGACGTTCGGCGACTTGCCGTTAACATGAAGTTCAGCGTAGTGGATTCACTCGTCAAAGGTAAAAATGTTTTACTCGTCGACGACAGCATTGTTCGTGGAACCACTTCAAAAAAGCTGATCGACCTTCTAAAGCAAAATGGTGCTGCAAAAGTTTACTTGGCCAGCACTTGCCCCCCCATTGTGAATCCTTGCTACTACGGGATTGATTTTCCAAGTCGGGAAGAACTCATTGCTTCAAAGCAAAATACAGGTGAAGTCGCGAATAGCCTGGGAGCCGATGGGGTGTTCTACTCCAATCTTCAAGAGCTCACCGAAGCCTTAGACGGAATCAGTTTTTGCAAAGCCTGTTTGAACGGAGAATACGCCTACCCTGTACGAGAAAGGCCACCCACAGAAAGAGTTTCACTGTGACCTCAAACGACGACCATCTCAAACTCTTGCACCTAGGTTCCGTCAAAGACATTTATCAGCATTCATCCCCAGATCAACTCCTATTTAGATTTTCAGATCGCTACTCCATTTTTGATTGGGGTGAAATGCCTGACGCTATTCCTGAAAAAGGAAAAGCGCTCGCAGACATGGGACACCAGTTTCTCTCCTATTTCAATTCTATTGGAATTCCTACCCACTATATTGGCCGGGGCCCCTTGCCCACCGACCTGATCGTAAAATCCGTAGCAGTACCTCGCGGTGATCTTCAAAGCATCCAAGCTGCTTATACAAAAAAACCGATAGATACATTAGTCCCGCTCGAAGTTATCTATCGCTTTGGAGTACCTAAGGGCTCTTCACTTCTCAGAAAATTCAAAACTGAAAACGATTGGAAGGCGGCCGGATTTGACCGCGCCTATCAAGAAGGGGAAGATTTTTCATTCGTGAAGTTTGACGTGACCACTAAACTTGAAAAACTGGATCGCCCACTGTCCGCTACCGAGGCTCAAACGCTTGCAGGACTCAGTGAGCAAGAGTGGAATAAGCTCCTTTTATTCACAAAATCAATTGCACTTGAACTTCAGGCCGTTTTCGCAAAAACCGGAATCAAGCTTTGGGATGGGAAACTTGAATTTGCTTTCATTCAGGGACAGGAGAAAGGCTCGCGAGATTTTATGCTCGTAGATTCCATTGGCCTAGATGAGATTCGTCTAACGTTTGATGGCAAGACACTGTCAAAAGAACTCCTCAGACAATATTACATTACTACGCCTTGGTATGAAGCCCTCAATCAGGCAAAATCCACTGCACCCGATGATTTCAAAAATTTCTGCATGGAAAAGTTAAATGAAAAACCGATCAAACTTCCTGCAGCTGTATTGAAACACCTCTCTTCTGTTTACACACTTGCCGGAAAAATGATTTTTGAAAACAGTCAAATTAAACTCGAATTACTGAAAGTAAACCTCTCAAAAGCACTGGAGCAGCTAACATGAAAGTACTCGTACTCGGAAGCGGAGGAAGAGAACATGCTTTAGCTTGGCGCCTTTCCCGTGACCCACAAGTATCCTCGACTTTTATATTACCTGGTAACCCGGGTATGAAACACACCCCTGAACTCACCATCCTTGATCGCTCAGAAGTTACATTTGAAGAAACGCTCAGAACGGTGAAAGAATTGGGCATCGCCCTAGTCGTCATTGGTCCAGAGAAGTTTCTGTTCGAAGGCTGGGTAGATGAATTCCAAAGAAACGGAATACCCGCATTCGGGCCGAACCAAGCCTCTTCATTTTTAGAGTCTTCAAAGATTAAATCAAAACTTTTTATGCGTGAATTTGGCATGCCCACCGCCGATTTTGCTGTAGTTCACCAACTCAGCGAAGCCATTGATGCAATCGAGCAACACCCTGAGTGGAAAGGCTATGCACTTAAATTATCAGGGCCCGCCCAAGGAAAAGGCGTCATTGTTTGCCACTCTACTAAAGAGGCAAAAGACGCGGCCACCCAGTTTTTCAAACACCAACCCTCTGGCATAGAAGATGGCATGGTCATTGAAGAATGCATCCATGGTCGCGAAGTTTCACTCTTTTATGTTTGCATGAATGATCAATATCAATTTTTAGCGAGCGCCTGTGATCACAAGCGCCTGCTCGATCATGACCTCGGCCCAAACACTGGCGGCATGGGTGCTTACTCGCCTGCAACCTGGTTCCATCAGAATCTCCTAGCGCAAGTTGAAAAGCAGTTTGTGATTCCCACCTTAAAAGGGATGCAAGAAAAAGAACTCCCTTTTCAAGGCATGCTTTTTTTAGGCCTCATGGTCAGAGGTGATCAGTTATTTTTGCTAGAATACAACACCCGTTTTGGCGACCCAGAAACCCAAACATTTCTCCCGCTCCTCGAGGGGAACTTTGCAAATCTGCTTCTGGCTTCGGCAACTAAAAACAAAGCACTTTTTGGTGAAAGTAAGCTTCAGACGAAAAACCAAAATGCTATTCATGTAGTCAAGACAGCGAAAGGCTACCCGGGGCTATTTGGTCAACCTATTGAAAGCAAACAAGCGGTCCACTTGAGCGCGGGCATGTATTATCACGACGATTCAACTACCCTGTTTTTTGCGGGTGTGAGCGAGGAAAATGGCTGCCTCATTACGAGTGGCGGCCGCGTATTAGGCATCACCTCCGTTGCGGCCACTAAAGCTGAAGCGAGAAAGCTCGTTTATGAAAAGCTAGATCAGGTCCATTTTAATCATGAACACTTCAGAAGTGACATTGGAAGTGGGTCATGAACCAACATTCTCTTCCAATCGCGATTTTTGCTTCTGGAACGGGAACCAACGCCCTTCAACTTCTCTCACAAAAAAAAGAACTCTCACTGATTCACATTCCTGTCATCATTGTAGATCGAGCTGACTCACCCCTCCCTGCCAAAGTGAAATCCCTTTATCCCGAAGTGGACGTTCAAGTCATTCCCTTTGCAATCAATAAAGCGGAACATGAAACCAGAATTTTAGAAGCACTCAGAGCTCACTCCATCCAATGGATCTTCCTGGCCGGCTTCATGCGCATACTGGGACCTACCCTTTTAAACGCATTCCGAAACCCAAATGGCGCTCATCGAGTCGTCAACATTCACCCATCCCTTTTGCCGGCTTATCCCGGCACCCATTCGTATGAACGCGCTTTTCAAGATCAGGTAAGTGAATCAGGAATCACTGTTCATCTCGTTGACTCAGGAGTGGACACCGGCCCCATTCTCGCACAATTAAAATTCCCACGACGCACTGATGACACGCTTGAAACGTTCAAAGAGCGAGGCCTCGCCCTTGAATGGGAAATCTATAAAAAAATACTTCATGAACTTGATCAACGAGGAACCCTAGGATGAACCACCCATGAATCAAACACTCATCGCACTCCCCCTACGCCACGCAAACGAACACGAAAACCACTTTCAAGCTTTTTGGGTTCGGTACTCGGGCTCCCCCATTTCAGATCAAGAGTTTCTGAATTTGTCGTCACTCTTAAGTGATCGTGTCGATCAAGATTTTTGGATCAACCCAAACGCAAAAAATCTGCATTCACTCTCATACTCTAGCCTTCAAGTTGTATCCTTTCGACCTGGGGTTACGGATAATCCGGCATCTTCTTTCAAAGAATTACTTCACATTCATCCATTACTCCAGTCACGGGCCCTGCAGGTTCACTCGGGTGAAATTTATTTTCTCAAAGAAGGCGCAAAACAAGCTCATTATAATCCTCTGATTCACGACTCAAAAACTTATCATTTTCCTAGTCCAAATCAAGCAGAACTCCAAAACAAGGTATTTAGCTATCCCTCGCCTCAGGAAATTCAAGTCGAGAAAATTGATCTTCGTGGACTTAATCCTGCGCAACTCGTAGATCTATCCAAAAAAAGATTCTGGGCCCTCAGTGAAGTCGAAATGCTCGTCATTCAAAACCATTTTCATGAGCGGAGTGTCAGCGATGTAGAAATTGAAGTGCTGGCCCAAACGTGGAGTGAGCATTGCAAACACAAAATATTTGCGGCTAACATCGAGTACGAAGGCAAGACGATTAAAAGTTTATTCAAGACTTTCATTGAAAAACCTACTCATGATTTACAAGAAAAAAAGAAATGGGCGATCTCCGTATTTAAAGACAATGCGGGCATCGTGCGGTTTCATGATGACTTTGATTTGTGCATTAAAGTTGAAACTCATAATTCACCCTCCGCACTTGATCCTTACGGAGGGGCTCTCACCGGCATTCTGGGTGTAAACCGCGACATCATGGGGACCGGTCTTGGCGCAAGACCCATTGCCAATACCAATGTTTTACTTTTTGGCCTACCCAATGAAACCGGGCCACTTCCCAAAGGCTTACTCCATCCTATGGAAATATTCACGGGCGTCCATCGCGGTATTCAAGATGGCGGAAATAAAAGTGGAATTCCGACGATCAATGGCGCTATACATTTTGACGAAAGTTTCTCGGGAAAACCGCTTGTTTTTTGTGGCACCGTCGGCGTTCTTCCTCACACCATTCAAGGAATTGAAAGCGCTTCAAAAGGACAAGTTCCAGGTGACCTCATTGTGATGGTCGGTGGAGCAGTCGGCTTGGATGGGATTCACGGAGCCACGTCGAGCTCACTTGCTCTTGATCACACCACGCCTTCTTCTATGGTACAGATTGGTGATCCACTCACTCAAAAACGTGTCCTTGACTTCATGATGGAAGCACGCGATCAGCTGCTTTACTCTTCCGTTACCGATAATGGTGCGGGTGGACTCAGCTCTTCCGTCGGTGAAATGGCCGAACAAACCGGTGGCGCAAAAGTATTTTTGCATGAGGTTCCTCTTAAATATCCTGGTCTCCTTCCGTGGCAGATTTTCGTGAGTGAGAGCCAAGAACGCATGACCCTTGCGGTGCCGAAGGAAAAAATTGAAAAACTGAAGGCACTCGCTGATTCCCGAGGGGTGGCAGCAAGCGTCGTCGGCGAATTCACCCAGTCCGGTCAGCTTGAAATTTTTTATCAGAACGAACTAGTTGGAAATTTATCTTTAGAGTTTCTGCATCATGGTCTCCCTAAAATGAATCTCAAAGCAAAATGGAATGGACCAGAAACGCGAAAAACATGGAAAAAAGTGGCTGCAAAAAAAGCAGCACTCTCCACGATCCAACACACCTTAGAAACCCTTGCACGGGACCCGAGTCTCGCTTCAAAGGAAAAATGGGTGAGACAATACGACCATGAAGTTCAAGCAGGAACCGCACTGAAACCTTTTGAAGGAATTTCTCCTGCTGCTCCCAACGACAGTGGAATCATTTGGATGGGTGCTCATGGAGGAAAAGGCTTTGAGGGTGCTGGTGTTGCTTCAGGCCTCTGCCCTGATTTTTCACTCCTCGATGGTGGAATCATGGCACTCATCGCTGCCGATGAAGCCGTTCGTAATTTGATCGTCACTGGCATCGATCCTGACAAAATTGCCTTGATTGATAATTTCTGCTGGCCGGACCCACTTCCTGGTCCGACGAACCCGGACGCTGAACACAAGCTGGCGCAACTCGTTCGCACCTGTGAGCAGCTTTCTGAACTGGTGAAGACATACGAAATGCCTCTCATTAGCGGCAAAGACAGCATGAAGAACGATTTTATCGGTGCGCTCCCCAGTGGAGAATCCGTAAAAATCAGCGTGCTCCCCACCCTGCTCGTCACCGCCCTTGGTTATCACCCGGACGTGAGAAAAATTGTAAAGCCTCACGCGGAAGCCGGAAACCATATGTACTTACTGGGTCTGCATTCAAGCGGTCAATATTTGCGTTACTTCGGCGCCACTTTACAAAAACATTTTGATATCGAAAGCGCACAGAAGCTTGAAAACTTTAATCTTAAAGCGACTCGAGAATTTTACCAAAAGTTTTATCAGGCCACGCGGAATACCTTGATCGCGAGCGCTCATGATTTAAGTGAAGGAGGTCTCCTCTTTGCCGTTTTTGAAAGCCTCATGCTGAACCAAGTTGGAATTAAATTGGCAGTTCCACCAGAACACCATTTGACTTCATTTTTGTTCAATGAAAATCCAGGAAGAATTCTAGTGTCAGTTAAGCCTTCCCAGGTTTCAGCTTTTGAAAGCCACTTTTCAGTCAACGAACGCATCTTTATAGGAGAAGTGAATTCAAGCGCAACGATTGAGTTAAAAGATGAAAAAATATCTATTGCTGCCCTCACTCATCTTTGGAGAAACGTAATATGAGAACATCAATCCTGGTTATTTATGGAGATGGCATTAACTGCGAACGCGAAACTGCTCGCGCTTTTGAAACCGTTTCGGCGCCTGATCAGATTGTGACTCATCTCATGCACGTGAACGAGTTTTTAAAAAAACCGGAAGTCCTTCTCGAGCATCAAATTTTTTGCATCCCCGGCGGCTTCTCCTTCGGTGACGAACTTAGAAGTGGTAAAATTTTGGCTGAAAAAATGCGAACCAGCATGACCACCGTGTTTGAGAAATTCACTAAAACCGGCGGACTCACTCTAGGGGTCTGTAACGGATTTCAGGTCCTCATCCAGCTCGGCGTATTTACGGGTATTCGTGAACTACGGACCGTAACACTGGCCACAAACGACCATGGTAAATTTCTAGACCGCTGGGTTGAAGTGAAAATCACCAAAGAGGCTGAAAAATCACCTTGGTTTAAAGGGATGACAGGCACACTCAAGCTACCGATGAGGCACAAAGAAGGACGGATTGTGGTTCAAGACGAAAAGGCCGCATCAGCCTTGCATATTCCACTGCAATACTTAGAGGATGTGAATGGCGCTCACTCCCGCGCAGCTGGACTTCTTGATGCCAGCGGACAGATCTTAGGACTGATGCCTCATCCTGAAGCCGCACTTCATTCATTTTTAAACCCACTGGCGATCAGCACTGAAGCAAAGGAAAAAAATGCGATGCTCGTGCGAACTCTTTTTCAAAATGCACTTCAATTTCAGCAAGCAAAGGGAACCTTACACACATGAATCAAAAGGCATTAGTAATTAAACGTGCGCTCGTCAGTGTTTCAGATAAAACAGGAATCATCGACCTCTGTAAATTCCTTCACCACCAGGGAGTAGAACTCATCAGCACCGGAGGTACTGCAAAAACACTCAGCGAGAATGGTATTCCCCACCGCCCCATCGAAACCGTCACCGGAAACCCAGAAGCCTTTGGTGGTAGGATGAAAACCATCAGCTTTCAAGTGGGCAGCGCACTGCTTTATCGCCGCGATCATGAAGTAGATCAGCAAGAAGCAAAAAAGCTGAAAATTGAAGCGATTGATTTAGTCATCTGCAATCTATATCCCTTCGAGAAAACTGCAAAAGAAAATCGCCCCTTGCCAGAACTGATTGAAAACATCGACATTGGTGGACCAACAATGGTCAGGGCGGCCGCAAAAAACTACGCTCATGTTGCGTGTGTGACTTCTCCGAACGATTATCGCTTGATTCAAAATGAAATCGAAAAGACCGGGGAGATTTCCTTTCTCACGCGCGAACAGCTCGCCTTAAAAACATTTTCGGTAATCGCGGCTTACGACCTAAGTATTGCCGTAGAGCTCACCAAGCGTCTCGCCACCCATGACTCTTCTCACGCCAGCATGAGTACGAGCTCAGGCACTGCCCTTCGTTATGGTGAAAATCCCCACCAAAAGGCGGCGATCCTTAAATTTAATAATACCGACACTCAAACGCCACTTGCTCAAGCGACGTTTCTACAAGGGAAAGAGCTCTCTTACAATAATCTATTAGATTCAGACCAAGCGTTTAAATGTGCTTCTGAATTAAACCAGTTAGTTGAAAGCCGGAAGAGCAAGAATACCGTGTGTGTCATTGTAAAACATGGCGTTCCCTGCGGAGTAGCTGAACATGCTGATTCACTGAAAGCCCTTGAAATCGCGTGGAATGCTGACTCTATTAGCGCGTTTGGAAGTATTATTTGTTTTAACTGTGAAATCACTGCTCCCATGGCAGCTTGGTTAAAAGAGCGTTTTGTAGAAGTGATCATTGCTCCAAAATACTCTGCAGAGGCCCTCACCTTATTTTCAGCAAAGAAAAATCTGAGACTCCTTGAAGTTCCACTCAAGAAATCGTCAGATACTGAATGGACGATTCGCTCCATCAACGGAGGAATTCTTTGTCAAGATGAGGACCAAGGGATCTCAAACGAAATGAGACTCGTTACTAAAAAGGAATTCCCAAGTGAACTCAGTCCGGTTATGCAATTTGGACTCGTCGTGACTAAATTCCTAAAATCCAATTGCATTGGGATATTTGGAATTAAGGAAAATGGCTTTACGGTCATCTCAAGCGGTGTCGGGCAGCCCAACCGCTTAGACTGCATCACTTTACTCGCTGGAGTTCGAGCAAAGGCGAAGAATGAAAATCTGAAGGATGCAGTCCTCGTGTCTGATGCATTTTTTCCATTCAAAGATTCCATTGAAGCGGCACATGAGATTGGCATTCAATATATCGTGCAACCGGGTGGTTCGGTCAGAGACAATGAAGTCATCCAGACCTGCGATGAATTTGGAATGGCGATGAGCTTTACTGGTAAAAGGCATTTTAGACATTAATTGAGTTTAATCATTTGCGTGCAAAGATTTTTAACCGTTGCAAGGGAGTAGAAATGGATTACAAAACAGCTGGCGTCGACATAGAAAAAGGCGATCTTTTCGTAGAGAAAATTAAAGGCATGATCAAAGAGACTTATGATGCACGCGTGGTATCGGGCGTGGGCGGGTTCGCAGCTCTCTACGAGATGGATGAAGAGCGCCTTCTGGCATCAGGCACCGATGGAGTGGGCACCAAAGTGAAACTTGCTCAAGAACTCAACATTCACGATACGATCGGGCAAGATCTGGTCGCCATGTGTGTGAATGACATACTCTGCACTGGTGCAAGACCCATGTTTTTTCTCGATTACCTTGCGACAGGAAAATTAAACCTCGAAGTCAGTACCTCGATCGTAAAAGGGATTGTGAATGCATGTAAGCTTTCAGGCTGTGCGCTCGTCGGCGGTGAAACCGCTGAGATGCCCGATGTATACGCTGAGGGAGTTTATGACCTCGCAGGGTTTTCTGTAGGCGAAGTAATGCGAAAAGACCTCATGGATGGCAGCCGCTGTGTAGCAGGACAAACCATTCTTGGCTTGAAATCAAGCGGTTTTCACTCGAATGGCTACTCTCTGGTCAGAAAATTACTCGGGCCAAATGATCTTGAACTTAAAAAGCAACTCCTTACCCCTACTCGACTCTATGTAAAACTCATTCAAGCATTGCTTAAAAATCAGCGCGATAATGTCACTGGGCTCGCGCACATTACCGGAGGTGGTTTTCATAATATTCCTCGAATTCGCGAAGAACTCGGTTTTCTAATCGATCACCTTCCTCAAGATTCAGACCGGCCATCGGCTATGAATGAAATCATCAAGCGCTCCGGCCTCGGCCGCGATCAGCTTTACGAAACTTTTAATATGGGAGTTGGCTTTGTCCTTATCGTAAAAGATGCCGCTCTTGCTGAATCATTTTTAAAAGCACAAGGCGAAGAAGTTTTGAGATTGGGGTGCACGAGCGGAAAATTTAAAGGATTACAAATTAGCTGAGAACAGTTTCTATCTTTTTAGTTGAGCGTCTAATCCTTACACACCCTACTGTCCATCATACAAACACATCCCCCCTTTACGGATTCAGTTGAGTCCTATTTTCGCTTATAGATTTAAGTATTTGTCTCAGCTTTTCGTGCCCATAAGCATTGGTATACCCCATGCAATGTTTCAGCATAAGGAAACCAATTGATGAACTTTGCTTTTACCTATTCAAGTTTAGCCATTTGTCTCGCGCTTCTTACTGCGTGTGGTTCGGCTCACACAATTACCACTGTTAACTTTGGTGGACTGAGCTCTTCCTGTACTACCAATTGTACCATTGCCGCAGCTTCGGCACCCCTCACATCTACTTCTGATCGATCAGGAAAGGTAGAACTTCAATCTGATAAAGCTGTTGTTCCATTGAACGACACTTTTAATGTCTATATTTTTAATGATTCAAATGAGGAAGCAACTATTGACACGAGTACTTTGAATTTGCTGGGCACAAGCAATGGTATTCCCTACTTAAATGGAATGGGCTCCGTTCAATCAATTGGCACCTGCAATCAGCCGCTGAATCCTGGTGATTACTGTACTGTGGTGCTCATAAACAACAGTAATCTCGCACCACCTGTACAGGAATCTATCGAGGTCTTCGCGGTGGTTTCAGTAAAGTATAGCGGGGAGTCGGCTTACATTCGTGAATCAACAAGTGCTAACAACGCAGCAGACGCAGTAACGAGCATCACTTTGCATGGCTGGTAATCCTAAACCAAACTCAACAGTTCAGCTCCGGTCTCCACAGCCTGTCCTTCAGTCACTTTTACTTCTTTTACGACTCCATCGTGAAGACACTTAATTTCGTTTTCCATCTTCATGGCTTCCATCACCATCAGCGACTGGCCTTTGGCTACAGTATCTCCTACCTTTACGTTTACCCTTAAAATCTTGCCAGGCATTTGAGATTTAATCTTTCTGCCCTTCTTCACCTTTTCAGTTGAAGATGCACCAAGTTCTTCGCCTACTTTCAGAAACGAAAATCCAACGATCACATCCGTATGTTTCCGTCTTAAGAGCATGTATTGGGCTGCACCATCATCATTCACTGATTTCCGAACATCGTAACCCACAAAGCCTGATTCGGTTTCGACCCAAATCCCTTGATCATCTCGAATCCATTTCACATGGCATTCACGGCCATCTAAGGTAACTAAACCTTCTCCGTTTTTACCTTTAGGGGTTTGCTTCCAAGATAGTTTTTTTGATCCAACCTTGCCGTCCATCATCTGATCGCCTCTCTTTTTGCAGTCACTGCCCAAAGGCCAGTACCGTGCGATGATAAATGAGAACCCTGCGAAACAGCATCATCCGCGCCTTCGGTCAGTCTTAAAAGTGAAAGGGCAATCGCAGTTTCATCCGAAACTTCTTTCAGTATCTCGTCTGTGGTCAGTAACGGGTTCCGTGGAATCAAGTCAGTAGTGGTATTTCCTTCAATTACATCTCGGCAGCGTGAAAGTTTTTGCAAAAAAACGACGTTCGTTTTCAATGATCCCTTGGCCTCACCCTTGGCATTCTTTGGCGGCTCAATTTCAAGTTCGTCGAGCGCTACTCTCATTCTAGCTATTGCTTCATTGCGCGAATTTGCCCATACCGAAAGTTTTGCAATCATAGGGTCGTAAAACATCGATACTTCACTCCCTAAATTACTTCCAGTTTGGTAAGAAGAGTCCCAACGCAAAAACGGGCCATTGGGTTGAACAATTTTCCCAATTTTTCCAGGAGCCGGCAAAAAGTTTTGCGGATCCTCCGCATAAACACGCACTTCGATCGAAGAACCCAATGCATGAATCTCATCTTGCTTGGGCAAAGTAAGTTCTCCTGAAGCTAATAACAGCTGCATCGCAACGATGTCTAAACCTGTCACCCATTCGGTCACCGGATGTTCCACTTGTAAGCGCGTATTCATTTCTAAAAAGAAATAATCGCCTGCGCCGTCGACAATAAACTCAAAGGTTCCAGCACCCGAGTACTGAATTGCGCTGGTTACTTTTACGGCAGCGGCAAACATTTTTTTGCGTGTCTCTGGGTGCGTTTCCAAAATGGGCGAGGGAGACTCTTCCCAAACTTTTTGATGTCGTCGTTGAATAGAACACTCCCGTTCACCCAAATGAATGGCGCCACCCTTTCCATCTCCAAACACTTGAACCTCAACATGATGAGGTTCTAAGATATATTTTTCCACGTACATCGCGCCATCGCCAAATGCACTCAAGGCCTCACGCGAAGCCGCATCAAATGCTGAAGAGAGTTCGTTCTCTGAATCCACTCTTCTCATTCCTTTTCCACCACCTCCGGCTGTTGCTTTCAGTAATATTGGAAATTTCACTTTCTTCGCAAAATCCAGTGCTTCTTTAGAATCCTTCACCGCTCCCGGCGAACCGGGCACACCGGGCAATCCCAAAGTCTCCACAGTCCTTCTTGCAGTAATCTTATCACCCATCACCCTCATCGACTCTGCAGATGGCCCAACCACGACAAGACCTGCTTTTTCACAGGCCTCTACAAAATGAGGCCGTTCAGATAAAAACCCATACCCAGGATGAACATATTTGGCTCCGTGTTTTTCTGCCGCTGCAATGATTTTATCAACCACGAGATAGCTGAATTTTGGCTCATTCGCGCCAATATATTCTGCATGATCACAGAACTTTACGTGTTCTGAAAATCGATCCGCATCTGAATAAACCCCAACAGTAGTAAACCCTAACATCTTAGCAGTGCGCGCAACACGAATTGCAATTTCACCACGGTTAGCAATGAGTACGGCCCCACGTTTTTTATAGTTAAACTGCATTGTTACTCTCCATCATTTTCATTTCCGATATTTTCAAAACTCGTATACGGTACATATCCTGCCTGCGTTCCGCTTAGTTTAATTTTAACCCAATCTTGGGCGACTTCCTCATTTAGCGTTTCAACCGATTTGTCGGCATCAAATGGAAAAGACTGCTTGCCAATACATCCAGTTAAAAAGCCTTCACCCATATACGAGAGCGTAGAGAAGGCATAACCCATTCGAATGAGCTTAGGTAATCCCTCGCCCTCAATACTATCCAGCGCGCGCACTCGGCCTGGCTCTTTTACTAAAATTTTAAACTCCAAAACATCCTTGGTTTCAAACCCTTTGCTTATTTTACCAATCACATTTGCTGTCAATGGCGAATCGACGACTGAAGTGTCAGCATTGGCCCTTAGTACATTATATTCGTTACAGCCTTCACCTTGGCAACCGTCCAACAGGAGCGGGAATGATAGATCACACTTCAACTCTTGTGCTGGGGTATTGCGGTACAGCTCAAGTACTTTGTTC
The DNA here is from genome assembly GCA_903845155.1 of Oligoflexia bacterium. Lineage (GTDB taxonomy): Bacteria > Bdellovibrionota > UBA1018 > UBA1018 > CAIMNF01 > CAIMNF01. Next base: position 9,749 of record CAIMWN010000017.1, on the reverse strand, counting down.
AATTCTTTTTCATGATCCTTGCACCAACTTTGGTCATTCATTTTTTCTGCTGGTATTTTTACGAACGCATCTTTAAAACAAAGCTTCAAAGAGCCCGCATCTTCATTGAATGTCTCTCTGAGTTCTTTCATTCCGCTTACTTCAGGAGCATCCAATAAGTTGATACTTTTCTCAGGAGAGGCTCCCTCTTTCGGCACTCTAATAAAAATGACGGTGAAGAAGGCGGCAACCATTGAAATGACAAGAATGATGATATGTTTTTTATTGATCATATAAAATGCTAGAGTGGAATATTTCCGTGTTTTCTACTTGGGCCTCGTTCACGCTTACCTTCGAGCAAGTCAAGTGCTTGAATTAAACGAGTTCGAGTAAACTCGGGTTCGATGACTTCATCAATGTACCCAAGCTCAGCCGCTTTATAAGGATTGGCAAACTTCTCTTTATATTCTGCGACTAATTTTGCTCTGGTTTGATCAAGGTGGCCTGCCTTTTCTGCATCACTAATTTCTTTGCGGTATAAAATATTGATCGCTCCATCAGGCCCCATCACCGCAATTTCCGCATTGGGATAAGCAAGATTAACGTCAGCACGAATATGCTTCGACGCCATTACGTCATACGCACCACCGTAAGCCTTACGAGTAATGAGCGTTAACTTTGGTACTGTCGCTTCTGCAAACGCATAGAGGAGTTTTGCCCCGTGCTTGATGATGCCTCCGTACTCTTGTGAAGTTCCCGGCAAAAATCCTGGCACATCCACAAAAGTAATGATGGGAATATTGAACGCATCACAATAGCGAACAAAACGTGCACCTTTGGTCGAGGCCGCGATATCTAGGCAACCCGCTAAATGAGCCGGTTGATTCCCGACGATACCCACCGTTTGACCACCCATACGGGCAAAACCCACCACGATGTTGGCCGCATAAGCCTTGTGTATTTCTAAGAAATCAGCATCATCTACCACTTCTTCAATGATGTGCCGAATATCATAAGGCTTTGAAGGGACATCAGGAAGAATTTCATGAATTTTCGCATTCAGACGATCCCTCGAATCAGTACAATTCTTCTTCGGGGCAGTGTCCAAATTATTAAGCGGTAAAAAATCCATTAACCGGCGCGTACCTTCAAATAGAGCACGCTCATCTGGGTACACGAGTTGGCAGACTCCACTTTTTTCTGCGTGGGTGTCCGCACCACCCAAGTCTTCTTTGCTCACTTCTTCATGTGTGACTGTTTTAATTACATCAGGCCCTGTTACAAACATATAAGAGGTATCTTGTACCATCGCGATAAAATCAGTAATGGCGGGTGAGTAGACTGCTCCACCTGCACAAGGCCCCATCACTAAACTAATTTGTGGAATCACTCCGCTCGCTTGAACATTTCTCCAAAAAATTTCAGCATAACCACCGAGACTCTCCACACCCTCTTGAATGCGTGCCCCCCCAGAGTCATTCATTCCGATCACAGGCACGCCGGTTTTTAGCGCAAGATCCATAATTTTACAAATTTTACTTGCATGAGCACCTGATAGTGATCCACCAAAAACGGTGAAGTCTTGAGAAAAAACGCAAACCTTCCGACCATTCACAGTACCGTACCCGGTAACCACTCCGTCACCTAAAAATTTGTGCGACTCCATTCCGAAGTCGGTGCAACGATGAGTAACAAACTTGTCCATCTCGACAAAACTGCCGGAATCCAGAAGCAAATCAATTCGCTCCCGCGCAGTCAACTTTCCACCTTGATGTTGTTTTTGAATTCTATCTTCGCCCCCTGCTTGAAAAGCAAGTTGCTCCCGGCGCTTCAGTTCTTCATTTTGCATACCTTAATCTACCTCAACTTTTGTGGGAAGTGGGGGTAAAAAAACCTGGATAGATGAATAGCCGACCAAAACACCAGGTTGCTTAAAGCGCCCATTATTGCTGCGCCCTCGGCAAATATTACCGATCGCGCAGTCTGATAAACTCGAGGTAATATAATAGAAGTGAACCGCACGCTCCGCTTTATCCTCATCTCTATTTTATTTATCTACATTGCTTACTGCGAAGCGAATGCTAGCCCCTATTTCGAAGTGGGAACTTCTATGGGATCAGTCAAAAATGGTGACGCATTTTTTCAGCAAACTGCCGTCTCTGGCTCGTCGTTTGTGGGCAGTTTTAATTTTTATGAACCCATTCCCTTATTCAAGCATTTTATGAATTTGGATTTAGGGTTGCAAAATAGACTCACTACCTTTACCACCAATTCTTCCCAAGCGCTTGCCATGGCAACCACTAACGTCGCCATGAGATTAGAGTTCTGGCGTTTTTACATTGGGGGCGGTTATGCGCCGCTCACCTTTAGCAACCAACCAGGCAGTGGCCTATTTGGATTACGCACTAACAATGGTGGTACCGGCTACTTTTATGAAGGAGGAGTGATTTGGCGAATCGTTCCTGAGTTTCAAATTGCTCTCACCTATGCCATGGAGAACGTATCTGCTAAAGGTAGCGGGAATTTGATGACCAGCGCGGAATACGGCCTTCGATTCCGCTTTCCGCTCTCTCCAAAAGAGGGGGGAGGCGCTAGTGAAGTTAAGTTTGATGGGTTCCGGTACCCATTCGGGTTTATGAAATAAAGCAGTCGCATCCTTGACGGGCATTCTTCATTTTGCTCAACGTCATTGGAGCTTCAATGGAGCAATGTCTCCGCGGACATCCTGTCCTTTTCGCTTTCGGCCGTCCAGGCCGTGCTCAAAAAGTCGACTTTACTCCATTGAAGCTCCAATGACTTCAAACAAATAAACGATTGCCCGTCAAGGATGCGACTGAATTATTCCTTCCTTTCATGCGATTTCTATAGAGACTTTTTCATACATGCTTTAAATTTAATAATAAGTATGGAAAAACTAAAAACTCTCTTCAAAGCTAAGGCCGATCAACTTTCCGCAGAAATTAAGGACATCATCAAAGAGCATGGTGCTAAAAAAATCGGCGAAGTGAATCTTTCACAAATTTATCAAGGCATGCGTGGAATCACGGGCATGGTGTATGAAACTTCACTCTTAGATGCACAAGAAGGGATTCGCTTTCGGGGATATACTATTCCTGAACTACAACAGAAACTTCCTAAAGCGATTGGCGGAACGGAACCACTTCCAGAAGGTTTATTTTGGCTGATGATGACCGGAGAGATTCCTTCCGATGCTGACGCCAAAACGCTAAGTCAAGACTGGAGTGAGCGAGCAAAAAAAATGCCGACGCACGTTTACAAAGCTCTTGACTCACTTCCACTTGAAACTCACCCTATGACCCAGTTTGTAATTGGTGTCATGGCACTACAAAATGACTCAATTTTTGCAAAAAAATACTCCGAAGGAGTAAATAAAAAAGATTATTGGTCTTTCATCTACGAAGACTCCATGAACCTTATCGCGCGTATTCCAGCCGTTGCAGCCTACGTCTATCGTCGTAAATATAAAGGTGGAACCGAAGTTACCGCTATTGACTCGCTCGATTGGGCTGGCAATTTTGCCCATTTACTTGGCTTTGATCAAGATGGATTCAAAGAATTGATGCGCCTTTATATGACCATCCACGCGGACCACGAAGGTGGAAATGTCAGCGCGCACACTACTCACCTCGTTGGTTCAGCATTGAGTGATCCCTATCTCGCGTTTGCAGCCGGCATGAATGGACTCGCGGGGCCTCTTCACGGGCTAGCAAATCAAGAAGTCATTAAGTGGATTTTTGAAATGCAAAAATCGCTCGGCACAGAAACTCCAAATGGCGAGCAAATCGCCGCCTATGTTCAAAAAACACTTACAGATGGAAAAGTGGTGCCAGGCTACGGGCATGCCGTTCTTCGCAAAACAGATCCTCGCTTTACCGCACAACAAGAGTTTGCAAAAAAACACATGCCTGATGATAAAGTCGTAAATACAGTATGGAAGATTTTTGAAACGGTTCCGCCCATTTTACAATCTTTAGGTAAAATCAAAAACCCATGGCCAAACGTTGATGCCCATTCAGGCGCTCTGCTCATTCATTATGGAATGAAAGATTATGAATATTATACAGTTCTATTTGGAGTGAGTCGTGCGCTGGGAGTCCTCGCTTCACTTTGCTGGTGCCGTGCACTCAATTTCCCAATCGAACGCCCTAAATCGGTCACTACTGAGAATGTAAAAGCATGGCTTAAGGGTGAAGATCAGGTTTGGGAATAGAGCCCTCTTTAAAATCATGTTCAGTTAAACTGAACATGATGATCAATCTATTGCACTTTTTTTGATATTTTATCTGACGTATCTTATTTCCTGACCACACAACGAACCCGGTCAGGAGCGTCGCATGATCCCGTATATTCGCGGAAAAGTTACCAGACAAGCACACGTCGATATTCCAGAAGGAACCTACGAAGAGGAATACGCTCGCGAAGGGTTTTTCGGTCGTTATGCGCATCTTTATCGCACTGCCCCTCCTGTAGGCTGGACAGAAATTGAAGGCGACTTAAAACCTCGGGCCTTTGATCCTTTAAAAATTGAAAAAACGCAGGGTGGCGATTACCTCGGCCAACGAGAAGTCATGCTGCTTAATCATGATGTCGAGATCGCTTATGTCTCTTTAAACGTCGATATGCCGTACTTCATGAGAAACGCAGATGGCGACGAAGTATTCTTTATTCATCAAGGCAAAGGAATACTTGAAACCGACTTCGGTCCTCTTCAATATCAAGTGGGCGATTATCTCGTGGTTCCTAGAGGAACCGTGTTTCGATTCAAAGTTTTTGAAAAAACGGACATTCTGAACATCCTATCCTTTAGTGAAATTCGACTTCCAGATAAAGGAATTCTCGGGCAACATGCGCTTCTCGATCCTGCCATGATTCAAGTTCCCACACCTGAATTGAATCAGGATCATCCCGCAGGAAATTACGACCTCCTGATTCGACGTTGTGGTGGAATCACTAAAGTCGTTTACCCCTTCTATCCCATCAATACAGTGGGATGGAAGGGCACATTAACGGTGTGGCAAATTAACGTGAAGGACATTCGTCCGGTTTCGAGCGATCGTTACCACCTTCCTCCTTCAGCCCATATCACTTTTGTCGCGAATCAATTTGTCATTTGCACCTTTCTGCCGCGGCCGCTTGAAAACGGGGACCCGAATGCGCTCAAAGTCCCTTTTTACCATTCAAACATTGATTACGATGAAGTCCTTTTTTATCACCACGGCCAATTTTTCAGCCGAGCGGGCACGAAAGAAGGGATGATCACCTTTCACCCACAAGGCATTCATCACGGACCGCAGGCCGATGCAATCAAACGTACCAACGACATCAAGTACACCAATGAAATCGCAGTCATGATTGATACCCGCAATCCACTTCAAGTGAGCGGCGCCACTGAGGATTACGAATGGAAAGAATATTGGAAAAGCTGGAGAACAACATGATTAACCATAATCCACTCGGCCTAATCGGCATCGAATTCGTTGAGTTTGCAAGTCCGCACCCCAAAACTCTCGAATCGCTCTTCTTCGAATTCGGATTTTCAAAGACTAAAACTCACGGCTCGAAAAACATCGATTATTTTAGACAAAATGACATTCATTTTATGATTAATTCAGAGAAAATGTCGGCCGGCGTAGTGTTTTCGTCACAACATGGTCCTTCAATCTGTTCAATGGGCTGGAAGTTTAGAAACCCGCATGAAGCCTATGAGCTTGCGCTTACACGAGGTGCTACACCTGCAAACCAAAGCGATTACTTTACTTCCGACCAAAAAATGATCCCAGCCATTCAAGGGATTGGTGGTAGCCTGATTTATTTCGTCGGAGTCAATGACAGCGATTACACTTTTGCTTCCATGGGGTTTAAAAACATTCCTGATCCAATCACTCACCACGATAAAGGCTTCCTTTCGATCGATCACCTCACCAACAATGTCGAATTTGGAACCATGCAAACCTGGGCAAATTTCTATAAATCAATTTTTGGATTCACCGAGGTTCGATACTTTGATATTCGGGGTCTCAATACTGGACTTACCTCTTACGCTCTCAAATCACCTTGTGGAACATTTTGCATTCCCATTAATGAAGCAACAGAAGCAAAATCGCAAATCAACGAATACCTCCGAGAATATCACGGTCCTGGCATTCAGCATCTTGCATTTCTTACTGACGACATTATTGCCTCAGTTGATGCTTTGAAAGGTACATCCATCAGTACTTTGGATATTGATCCTGAATACTATGAAGAGGTATTTAACAGAGTGAAGAACGTAACCGAAAGTCGCGAAAAAATTAAGAGCCATAAGATTCTTGTCGATGGAGACGACCAAGGCTACTTACTGCAGATCTTTACCCAAAACTTGATTGGCCCCATCTTTATTGAAATCATCCAAAGGAAAAATCACTACTCCTTTGGTGAGGGCAATTTCAAAGCACTCTTTCGCTCTATTGAACGAGATCAAGCCAAAAGAGGGGTTTTTAAGGACTCATGACTTCCTCACCGTCACCACACCATTTTACAGCTCTTGAGAATGAAACGTGGAGCCGACTTTTCGAACGGCAACACCACTCACGGCTTCATCAGATTCACCCCATGTTCAATCAGGGACTCAAGGCACTTCAAATTTCTGAACACTGTGTGCCTGATCTGGATACAGTCAATGCAAGATTGATGAATCTTACTGGCTATAAAGGTGTTTGGGTTAAAGGCCATGAAGAACCTAAGTCATTTTTTGTGATGCTAAAAAATGGAGAATTCCCTATCGGAAATTTCATCCGCGATCCCGCAAATCTTGCATACACTCCAGAACCGGATGTCTTCCATGACTTGTACGGACATCTTCCATTTTTAGCCAATACTGATTATGCAAATTTTATGCGTGCTTTTGGGGAAGTGGCGAGTCCGTTTATCCATCAACCTGAAATTTGCCGACAGTTTGAGCGCCTCTTTTGGTTTGCATTGGAATTCTCACTCATTAAAACCCCAGAAGGGATTCGCGTTTTAGGCGCGGGGCTCGCGTCGTCCACCGCTGAGACTCGGTTCGCCTTAAGCAACGAACCAAAGGTTCACACTTTTAATTTAGAGAAAATCAGAACACTAGAGTTCAGAATCGATGAGTTTCAAAAACAAATTTTTTTAATTGAGCAACTAAGTGATCTTTATCAATGCTTAGATGCGTTTAAAAAAGGAATTCAATAGTGAGTTCCACAACACGTCCGACGAAAGGAAAGAGTATTATGAAAAAAGCATTTACCCAAAAACTCAGTTTAGCCGTATTAGGATTAGCAATGCTCATGCCCGTCATTGCACAAGCACAAAATTCAGGTGAATTTTGGATGCGTTCACGTGCGATTATGGTTGCTCCAAGCGTAAGCAACAATAATTTAACAGTAGACGTGAAGGGACAAGCGGCTCCTGAATTTGACTTCACTTATTTTGTAGCTAATAATTTATCTCTTGAGCTAATTTTAGCAATGATTAGACCTGACATTACCCTCAATGGCGGTGCTATTGGTTCAATCAACGTATTGCCACCTACTTTGACTGCTCAATATCACTTTAAAGAATTATTAGGCACTTCATTTAATCCATACATCGGAGTTGGTTTGAACTGGACTATCTTCTTCAATGGTAATTTAAATGCCGGTGGAGCTGCGCTTGCAACTACCAACAGCATCGCTCCTGCATTTGAAGTGGGTTCGGACTTCCCCCTTACTGGTCCAACATTTATTAACGTAGATGTGAAGAAAATCATGATGTCTACAGACGTTTCTGCAGCCGCTTCAGGAACAGTGCTTGATACCTTAAAAATTAACCCATGGGTATTCGGCCTTGGTCTTGGCGTTAAATTCTAAGTTAATCTGAAATGAGAACGGATTTAAAATGAAAAAGGATGATGGAGCTTTGTTCCATCATCCTTTTTTGCACTTTAAGTTTTATTACTTAGGCAACATCTCCGCCATTTCCAGCGTTACCACCTGCCGCAGCCGCAAGTTCAGCCTCACGCAGCTTTCGTTTATCGAGCCCGTATTTTTCTACTTTCATAATGAGTCCTGCTCGTGAAATTCCAAGCTCTTTTGCGAGCTTGCTTTTATTCCACTTCGTTCTACGGAGTCCTTCTTTAATCATGGTCTTTTCAAGTTCTTCCATGGCGTCTCTCAGTTTTCCAGCGTACTTAAAGTTCATGCTCTTTCCGCCTGAGCCACTGCTCGCCACTGCATCTCGAATGCGAGGAGACAATAGCTCCGGGCCGACCTTTTGCTCGGTCCCTGAAAGCACCACTAGTCGCTCCATTTCGTTTTCTAATTCACGAATGTTTCCTGGCCACTGATAATCAAAAATCTTCTCCATGGCGCGAGACGTAATTTGCTTCAGTGGTACTTCCTTTTCTTTACAACTTTTCAGCAAGAAGTGATCGACGAGCACAGGAATATCTTCCTTGCGATCTCGCAAGCACGGAACCTGAATATTAATTACGTTGATACGATAATAAAGATCTTCCCTAAACGTACCTTCTTCAATCATCGCCTTTAGGTCTTTATTAGTCGCTGCGATCACCCGGACTTCAACCTTACGTTCCTCGGTACCGCCAACAGGAATCAAGGTTCCTTGCTGAAGCACGCGAAGTAGCTTTACTTGCATCGTCAGAGTCATATCCCCGATTTCATCCAGGAACAATGTTCCATTGTGAGCTGCTTCAAAGAGGCCCTTTTTATCTTTAATAGCTCCAGTGAATGAGCCCTTTACGTGTCCAAATAATTCGCTATCTAGTAAATTTTCATTGAAGGCAGAACAGTTCACGGTCACAAAACTTGCGTTTTTTCTTGGCGAGTTAAAGTGGATCGATCTCGCAATCAACTCTTTACCGGTTCCGTTATCCCCTTGGACTAAAACCGTAGCTTCTGAACTCGCAATTTTATCAAGTACAGAGTAGAGCTCTTGCATCGGTTTTGATTTACCAATCATTTGATCGTAACTATAACGATTCTCCAGCTGATTGCTGAGCGCATGAATTCGCGCCTCACGTTTCGAAATCTCAGTATGAAAGGTAGTAATTTCTTGGGCTACGAGTTCGACTAACTCGAAAAAGTATTTTACTTCCGATGGCGAAAGGGCTTTCATTTTTTGAACTGCTTGCTCAAAAAGTTCCGGGTCCATTCCTTTTTCAGTGATTTTTTTAACCACTGATTCAATGTCCTGCTTGGGTACCGTATTTTCGATATAACAATAAGCGACCACTGAGCCCAGGTATTCGCCTTCAAGTTCAATTTTTGAAATAAACACTTTATCAAACCCAAGTGGCCCATTTGCCATCATATGGTTTTCTTTATCTTGTGAGAAACGATCTGAGGTCTCACGAAAATAATTCATAATCCAATCACGCCCCGCTTCCTTTGGAAGGAGGTTTGCACACAAAGGGTTTTTAAACTCTCGCTGACGATCATAGGGGTCGTAATTCCGCACATTTCCTCTCTCATCAAGGAAAAATACTTCTGCGTAAAACCATTGACCAATGATTTGCTGTAGCTTGCGGATCACGTGTATGTGTTTTAAATCATCCCAATTAATCATATTAACCCTCTTTAAGTTCGATAACGTTCTGTACAACTTATCGTCAAAGTTCAGGCTAAACTTTAGTCAGGGATGTAAATAAATTAGGCAAAAAAATACACTATCATTTTCGTCACTTAGTGAGATCAGCGATCCAAAGCCAGCGCTAACTTAAGGATTTTGCTGCTGTTGCTGCTGCT
>CAIMWN010000016.1 GCA_903845155.1 Oligoflexia bacterium | reverse complement strand
TGTTTTCTTATTGGACTCAAGTTCCGCATCGCTTGGATATGTTTTTCTTTTCCAACTGCCTCGATCAGCATCGAAAGCATAAGGGCAGGCGCCCGAGGTGCCATCTCCATTCTTTCCTTTGAAATTCATTTCGAGAACCACCGGAGTAAGGGCATTTGAATTGAACAAGGGCGAAACAATTTTATTGTGAATTTCATTTGCTCGGTCAGATGAAAGTTGTTCAAAAGTCTTGTTCGCTGCCACCCCTGTATTTGCAAGACGGCTAGATGAACTTAAAATTTCGATTTTTTTAAGTTCCGATCCTCGTTTGATATAATCTTTATAACAATCATGATTTCGGATATAGTTCTTAATCGTTTCTGCCTGTGATTGAGTGAGTATCGAGACATTATTCGGAAACAATGAATGTAAATCAATTTTACATGCAGGGTAGACCAAAGCGACCGTTTTCATATTATTGATCCTTGAATATTGATCACTTCTACAAAAGGACATCCTTTTTAATTCATCATCAAAAGAACTATAGTAGTGATGAACCCGAGCTTGCAATAACTCAAGTGCTCGTACTGCATCATTTGCTTTCGATTCCTTGCAAATTGGACTTTGCGCCGCGATTGCACTATCCTTCTCATGAATACAAATGGGCTGTTCAACGATGAAATCCGAAACTTTAAGTTTTACATGATCATGACAATAAAGCAGTTCTCGCTGTTCTTCGTATTTACCGTCAAGTGACTTCACCAAAGCAGAATCCTCACCAGTATTATAATAAATAGACGACTTCAGTGTTGAATATGCAGTATTAATGTCTGCTCGATTCAAATCAAATGGAGCCTGGTCGGTTTGCCCCGAGCCTTCAATGTGATTGCATGCGCACGCGTGTTGAGAGTCTAACTGAGAGAGGCACTCTTTCTTAGCATCGCCCTCTAAGTTGAATGCCGGAAATGCATATGCCGGTAGGAATGCAATGATCACATAATTTAAAGCCAATAACTTCATCCACATACAATTAAATCTCGTTTCTTAAAAAGGAATTTAACGCGTTTAGTTGAGTTTGTACATTGAATTTGTTTAATAAATCAACCCACTGAAATATTTGATGAAAATGCGCCTATGCTCTGGCTTGGTGGTCAAAGCGAGCGAGTGTTTGATTTCCGACATCATTTCTGGGCAGACAGTGGCTTGACGTTTTGCAACTTTACAAATGAATGGTGGCCGTTCAGCAAATGTGGTTTAATTTTAATCATCATGTCAGAAGAAAAAACAAAGCAGATCTCTAGAGAAGACTTTTTAAAATCACTGCAAAAATCAACAGAAGTAGCGTGCTTGATTGTGATGCAGGGGCCTAATAAAGGTACGAAGTACTTGATGGATCAGCCTGAAATTACCATTGGCAGAACTGCGGCATCCATTATTTGTTTGCCTGACCAATCGATTTCTAGGACTCATGCGAAAATGAGAATTGCTGGTGAAAAAGCATTTATCGAAGATCTCGGTTCTTCTAATGGTACCTTTGTGAACAAGGTTAAGCTGGCCGCTCAAGTAGAAACTGAAATCGTCACTGGCGACATGCTTCAATTTGGCGAAATTATTTTGAAATATTTACCCTCTGGAGAGGTCGAGGCCCAATTTCTCACCGACATCACAAAGCAAGCGCATGTAGATGCAATGACCGAAGCTTTTAATAAAGGTTATTTAAAGCAGTACGGAGAAGCAGAATTTAAAAAAATTAGCGCTTTGGGCGAAGCCTGGTCTGTGATTTTTATCGACCTAGACCACTTTAAAAAAGTGAATGATACTTATGGCCATGCGGCCGGAGATTATGTGCTAAAGGAATTTGCAGCCATCATTCGCTCTTCGCTTCGGAGTAAAGATCTTTTTGCTCGTTACGGAGGCGAGGAGTTTGTGCTGTTGCTTGGAGGGACGGGGCAAGAAGTTGCTGTAGGAATTGCTGATCGATTACGGAAGCGGGTTGAAACGCATTCTTTCGAATTCGAAGGAAAACGGATACCCGTTACTTCAAGTGCTGGTGTTTGTGAATACAAGCCTGGAGTTAAAAGTTTCGATGAGTTATTAAAAAAAGCAGATGGGGCTCTTTATCAAGCCAAGCAAACTGGTCGGAACCGTGTTTGCACGGCAGAATAGCCGTTTATTCCCTTTGTAAATTCGCCAACTTGCGCTGCGCGAAGAAGAGGTATTTTTTTTAGCTCGTCTTTGGTGACACATTATGATTCGGTAAAGAGTGCGTTAAAATAGCAAAGAGATGTTTAAATACTGTGCAAATGCTTTTTTTGGTCAAATCACTTGTTTTTGCATTTTACTCATCAGTGCGACCACTCTCTTTGGGTGTAATGCTCCGGTTGCTGACACGAATAGTGCAGTACCGGTTTCTGTGGCAACGATCACTCCAGAACCTACAGTGACTCCTGCGCCCACCGCTACCCCCGTTCCCACTGCTACACCA
>CAIMWN010000015.1 GCA_903845155.1 Oligoflexia bacterium | reverse complement strand
GCTTGCCAGCAGCAGCAGCAAAAAATCCACAAGAAGCAAGATAGTAACCCACTCTTCACTGAGTTAATGCTTTAGAAATAGAATAATTTTTAAAGGCTGGCTACGTTTAGTGGCTGGCCTTTTTGCGTTCTGCTTTTTTAATAAGTTCGTTCAGTTGCTCTTGGTCTTCAGGAGAAAACTCTGCATCCACCTTTTTAATTTGATCAAGATGAGATTGAACACTTGCAGAGATTTCTCTGCCTACTTTGCCCACATCTACGGTGGGGTTAATTCCGGTAACCCAGTTCATGGTGTGTTCAACGTGTTTTGATATGCTGACACCTTTGATTTCTATCACATGTGAGAGAACCAAGATTGCAATAACCAGACCTGTATATTTGAATACTGAGCCGATGAATTGAATCATGAGTTAAGCGGCGCCTCCTGCGGTGCGAACTGAACTCGGACGAGGCGTGCTCTCTTCAAAAACACTGCTAATTGTTTTAAGAACTTCTTCTGTGTTAAATGGTTTTACGATGTAGTCTTTTGCTCCAGCGAGAATGGCTTCTGTGACCAGGTTTTCTTGCATCATCGCTGATAAAATAATGATCTTTGCGTCGGGATAATTTCGCATAATGGTGCGAGTAGCTTCAACGCCGTTCATGAGGGGCATGACAAGGTCCATCGTTACCAGATCGGGCTTATTCTCATGATAAAGTTCAATGGCTTGCTCGCCATTTTCTGCTTCGCCCACTATCTTATAACCGTGTGAAGTAAGAATCTGCTTTAATGTTTTTCTTACAAAAGGAATATCGTCAACGATGAGAACTGTTCTGCTTTGGCCATTCATATGGATCCACCACCTCAGTTACAGTCTACTGCTCATTTGGTATTCTTTCAATGCTGACCGTCTCAATTTTTCGCGCTGTGGCTTCGCGGATATTAAAATGAATTTGACCTGCTTTAGTGTCAAAAAACAACTCATCACCTGTTTCAGGAATGCGAGAAAATTGACGGAGCAAAAAACCGCTTAAGGTGTCGTAATCCCCCTCAGGTAAGTCGAGCTGAAGTTCTTCATTGAGTTGAATGATTGTAACTTTTGCTTTGACCATCCAAAGATTGGGTCTCATGGCGCGAATGAGCCTCATCTCCAAATCGTCCTCATCCTGAAGGTCTCCGACAATCTGTTCAAAAATATCTTCACGAGTCAAAATTCCGACGGCCCCGCCATATTCGTCCACCACGACTGCTAATTGGACGTCTTTAGAAATCATCTCATTCATGATGTCTTCGAGTTTTTGTGCTTCAGCCACGTAAAAGGCAGGGGTCATGAATCGTTCCAGATTTTGCGTGAGGTCAGGGACTCGAATCACGTGATTGAGCTCTAGAATGCCGACAATATTGTCAATTCGTTCGTCGTATACGGGTAGTCTGGAGTGCTTCTTCTGTTGGTAAATTTGAAACGCTTCTTCGAGCGAGCCAATCTTTTCAACCGCATCGACTTGAATGAGGGGGACTAAACCGTCTTTTGCGATTTTGTCTCTGAATTTAAGAATTTTTTTAATCATTCTCTTTTCAGTGGTTTTGATTTGAGTTTCATTGCTATCAACGGTGAGCAAACCTTGAAGTTCATCTTTACCACTTTGTTTTTTTCCGCTCCAAAGCTGTTCAAGTGGAGTAATGAATTTAGCAATTTGAGAGGTATATAAAGTGGCGAGTGAAATAAAGGGGTAAAGTATCTTTTGCGTATAAAAAATGGGAATCGCCACTTTGCTCGCAAAAAAAGCGGAAAATTTCCGATAGAAAAATTTCGGAATCAGTTCACCGAAGATAATGACGAGGAGAGAGCCCGCAATAACAGCGCGGATTTCGCCATGTTCACCATATTGACGTCGAAACTCAAGGGTGAGAATAACTGAAATGGCCATCACGCAGGTGCTAGTCATCACCAATGTAGAAGAGAGTATTCTTTCTGGTGATTTAAGAAGTTTTAGCGCAAGTTGGGCGCCCCGATCACCGAGTTTACTTTTCTTCTTCAGCTGAAGACGATCTGCCGATAGAAGAGCAAGTTCTGAACCAGAAAAAAAGGCTTCAATACAAATAAGGATGACAACGAGAAGTGCAGTCATTCTTCAAACGCCTCCTCGATAATGGTATCTAAAATATCCTGTAGAGTGATCATTCCCGTGATCTTGCCTTGACTGTTTTTGATGAAGGCTGCTTGAATTTTTTTTGATTTCATTTTCCGAAATAGGGTTTCAAGACTTGTATTTCCTGCGGTAATGAGTGGCTCTTTTGCTATAGTGGTGACTAGCTCATTTCCGATTTCAGGATTTACGCGGATTTCAACTAAGTCTTTTGTGTTGAGAACGCCGACGATATCTTCTTTGGTTTTCCCGTAAATGGGTACGCGGGAAAAAATTTTATCTTTCAATAGAATTTGTGCGGCTTGCTCAAGTGTTGCAGTTGAAGCAATCGTGACGATTTTCTTAATAGGGGTAGCGAGTTGTTCGACGGTGGTATCGTCCATTTCGAAAACATTTTTGATCAATTCTAATTCGGTTTCATGAAGGTGGCCAGTTTCAGTTTGTTCTTCGGCGAGGATGATGAAGTCTTCCTCGTGAAGTTGGTAAAGTTCTTTCACCTGCTGTTGGGGTAGAAAAAGCTTGATGATTTTGACGAGGGGCTTCGTAAGCGTGTAGAGCGCATAAACAAATGGAACAAATAATGAAACGATGAAGTGATTGGCTCGCGAGGCAATCACTTTTGGGGTCAGTTCGCAAAAAATGAGAATGATGGGGGTGGTGAAGACCACGCCTAGAATGGCTTTGGTCTGAAGGCTAAAACTCAATGGTTCAATAAACTCTGTGGTGAGCAGTGATGCAAGACTGATGTTGATGATTTCATTAAATAATAGAATGGTAATGAGTAAGCCAATGGAATCTTGAACCAGATTTCTGATTCTTCTAAAAAGGGGTTCTGACTGATCTTTAATTTTTTTGAGTTGAAAACGTGAAAGTGAAAAGAGCGCGATCTCGCTTGAAGAGAGTATAAATGAACCGCAAATAAGAAGAATGCAGAGGAATAGGGTGTTCATGTTCGGTAAATTGATTGTCTCATAAAATGATTATTTTTGTTGATTAAGAGGACACTCATAGCGACAAGCCCCTGGCAGTTTCCTGTCAGGGGCTTGTCTGATTGAGTCACAACTTGGATTAATACAAAGTCTAATTTCTATCCCGCACGTCTAGGAGACTTGGCTACTGCAGGTTCAGCTGCGGCAACCGGTTTTTGTTTCTTCGACTTGGCAGGTCTTGCATCACTAGCTTCTTGAGAGTGAGTGGTTGTCTGAGTGTATTCGATCGGCACGATTTTTTGGGTCAGTGCCACTTCAAGTACTTCATCAATCGACTTCACCGGTACGAAAGTCAGGTGCTTGCGGTATTCATCTGGGATATCTTCAAGGTCTTTTTTGTTCTTATCAGGAATGATCACGGTTTTGATTCCATGTCTCATTGCTGCAAGTGCCTTTTCCTTTAATCCACCGATAGGAAGGACGCGTCCGGTGAGTGTAATTTCACCTGTCATCGCCACATCTTTTCTGATTGAAATTCCGGTAAGGCGGGAAATAATTGCGGTAGCCATCGTGATCCCGGCAGAAGGGCCATCTTTTGGAATCGCTCCCTGAGGAAAGTGAACATGAATATCAGTTTCACTTAAGGTATCAGGATTAATTCCAAAATCAGCGGCTCTCCAGCGAATGAGTCCAAGGGCAGCTTGGCCAGACTCTTTCATTACATCACCTAATTGACCGGTAAGAACCATCCCGCCTTTTCCACGAGTAGTAGCGGTTTCTACGTATAGAATCTCACCACCTACTGATGTCCATGCGAGACCAGTTGCAATGCCCACTTCATCTTTATCTTGCTCGTCTTCACGAACATAGATTGCAGGCCCTAGGAATTTCGCAACCATCTCAGCGTCGATTGTGGTTTTATTTGTATTTCCTTCAGCAACAGTACGTGCCGTTTTTCTACAAACTGTACCCATCAATCGTTCAAGACTTCTTAATCCAGCTTCACGGGTGTAGCTATCCACAATGTTGTTGATACCTTCGTCAGTGAATTCAATTTGCTCTGGTTTAAGGCCGTTTTCAGCAATTTGTTTTGGAATCAAATATCTGCGTGCAATGAAATATTTTTCCTCTTGGGTGTAACCCGCAAGGTGAATGATTTCCATTCTGTCTCGCAATGGAGCAGGGATCTGCTCAAGTGCATTACAGGTAGCGATAAACATTACATTTTGGAGGTCCATTGCTACATTCAGATAGTGATCTCTGAATGAATTATTTTGTTCCGGGTCGAGCACTTCGAGAAGTGCTGCCGACGGATCACCTTTGTAGTCGCTGCCCATTTTGTCTAATTCATCGAGGATGAAGACAGGATTATTAGTACCTGCTTGTTTCAATCCTTGAATAATTCGACCGGGGAGTGCGCCTACATAAGTGCGGCGGTGACCACGAATCTCGGCTTCATCTTTTACTCCGCCGAGCGAAATTCTTACGAATTCACGTCCAAGCGCTTTAGCAATTGATTTACCAAGTGAGGTTTTGCCCACACCAGGAGGTCCAGAGAAGCAAAGAATCGGGCCCTTCATGTTGTCTTTTAATTTGCGAACCGCTAGAAATTCTAGGATACGCTCTTTAATTTTATCAAGTTTGTAATGATCATCATCTAAGATCGCTTTAGCGTGAGCGAGGTCGAGATTGTCTTGGCTTGATTTTCCCCATGGGGTATCAATCATCCACTCGACGTACGTGCGCATCATCGATGCTTCAGACGATTCAGGATGCATGCGCTCTAAACGAGTTAGTTGCTTCAGGGTTTCCTGTTCAACAGTGGCAGGCATTTTTGAATTCATCACCTTCTCGCGAAGGTCAGCGATTTCTTCACCTTTTGGGTCTTGGTCGCCGAGTTCATTTTTAATTTGCTTCATTTGCTCACGGAGGAAGTATTCCTTTTGAGATTTGGTAATCTCGTCCTTCGTTTGTGAGCGAATTTTAGCTTGAATAGAAAGTACTTCAATCTCTTTGACAAGCAATTCTGAAACTCGTTGAAGTTTCGCGAATGGTTCGTGCGTTTCTAAAACGTCTTGAGCCTGGTTAACTTTTAGTCCAAGGTTAGATGCAACCAAGTCAGCCATGCGGCTGGCATCATGAATGTCTTCAAGGACCATCATGATATCGGGTGCTAAAACTTTTCCTAAGCTGATGACTCGCTCAAGTTGCTCTTTGATAGTGCGCATGAGTGCTTCAGATTCTGATTTCTTTTCATTCACTACTTCTTGAATCTGTTCCACTTGAACTTCATAGAATGGATTCGTAGATGAAAACTTTTTCACACGAGCTTTGCAAAGACCTTGCGTAAGAATTTTGATTCTTCCGTCAGGTAGTTTGCGCATTCTCATGATCATCGCCACGGTTCCAGTTTCGTAGATCCCGTCTGGTGATGGTTGCTCATCTGCAATGTTTTTCTGAGAAGACAGGAATATGAGTCTATCTGTTTTCGCGAGAGCTTCTTCGACACTTCGAATAGAAGAATCCCGTCCTACAAATAAAGGTATAATCATGTATGGAAAGACCACTATATCCCTCACCGGTAGCATCGGTAGTGTTTGTGGAATTTCGATTTGTTCGCCGTCGTAGTTTGTTACCATTTATCCTCCAAGTTGTACTCAAGATACATTTCGGCGAAGCCTGAAGTTACCTTTAGGGATTTGTTTTTATTAACTTTATATGACTGAAATGGTCAAGAATTGGCAGCAAGGACACAGATTGATTTTTTGCTGTTTTTTGGCTGAAATGCATGATTTATGTACAGTTTTAATTTAGAAAATAAATGAAGTGCCAGCGCGTTGCCGCATCTCAATAATACAACGTTGAATTACTGGCTGAGATGATTTCAGTACGCAAATGTGGAAACGACTTCAGGGTGAAAAAGTGTGCGAATGTTTAAAATTCCCTCATTTTTGGCTGTTTCTAGATCCAAGCACTCCTTGGATTCCACCTCTGAGTGTTTACCAGTACACTCTTCTTTGAATGCGCGCTCATAAAAAGTCATTTGAAGTGGAGTGAGTTTCTTCTGTTCGATTTTCTCAGCCCATTCTCGTGAGTTACTCGTAAGGATAATGGTTTGTGTTGCGGCGTCGATCTTCAAATTCTCTCTGCTTCCGTTCCAATTGGGAGTATAGCCCTCACAAGAGTAAGCGGAACCAGGGGTGTGTTCGTCATGTACGCTGCTGATTTTCAAATGTGTTGAATCATTAAAATCGATGATTCGCACCTGATTATGTGCATAAAAAGCTGCAAAGCGATTCACTTTTAACAAAACACGTGCACCCTTTAAGTAGTATCCGCAGCCATTTGGAAAAAGGGCTTTGTCTTCAATTCGAATTTCGTGGGTCAAAATTGGTGCCCCAGTTGTCGAGTCGGGATTAACTGCAAAATCAGCAACAATGAAGGTCTCTGATTTCTGAGAATTTTTAATGAGCGACGATAGAATGATCGCACGAGTTGCGGTTCCATCCATAACGGAGTCCAAGCAAGTCAGTGTTTCGTCCGAGGCACTGGGCACGAGAGAGAGGATGGCCGGGCCACTGAGGCATTCCTGGTTTTTAGCCAAAGCATTGACACTAGACAGAAGCATGCAAAGGCCAGTAATCGTCAATAATGACTTCATTTTTCTACTTTGCATTTGCATTTCCTCCGGTGCTCGGTTTTTTTGGGGCACTGTATTTGATTCGGATCCCTTCGAGTGAATCGCCGAGTATGCCTTTGGCAGCAGTGACTGCTTCATCCGACGAAAGATCAATTTCAAGCTCCAAGCAGTAGTTGCTGCGATTATAGTTCATTCCTACCATGCTGATGGCTGAACCCTGAGGTAATGGCATTTTCATAATCAAGTGACTCCATTTTTCACTCACTTTTCTTGCAGCGGCATCTCCTTTGGTATTTTCTTTTCCACAAAGAGTGAGGTCAACCTGGGCAAGGGTTCCGGGTGTGCTCGGAAGCTCCTGGGGAGCTTCAATTGCATCGGCCGCGTAGGCTTTAATATTGGGGTAAGCTTGGCGTTCAGCGCAAGTGAGGTCTTCCATAGCTAAATCTGGATTGTGAAGATCGGGCACAAATGTCGCCGAGTGGAGTCGCTCATGATTTCTAGAAAAATGTTTTCTAGTTAAATAGAAACGTTGCAGTGTTTTTCCTGTGAAAACGTTATAAGGATCCTCATTCTTGAAAACAAAATTATCTTTTCTTCCAAATGACATCGATTGAAAAGTAGGGAACGCACCCGGGCGAATTCCGTCTGTAGAGTTCAGCATCAGATTTACTGATCCAAAGCGGTCATGGATGGCGCGAACTAAATAAAGTGGTTTCGGGTCATTTTTTTTATGGCAGCTGAGTGCCAAAGATTCGTCCCAGAACTCACGAACGAGTAGTGCATCCATCAGAGGAGCGGCTTGCGCTAGAGCATTGTAGTTTTGAAAGTCCTTACCTTGGGTGCAGGTAATGTTGGTGGAGTTGTACCCAGACTTAAATTCGCCTTGGATGACTCCTTCTCTAGAATTTAGCGCTAAATTCAAATAAGACTGGCCCACCTTTTCAACCGCAACCAACGCAACTACCGGATCAGCCCCGATCAGGTTTCCATATTTTTCATTCAAATTTGTTTTTGCCAAAACACGAAGATCAACGCTCGGGGGTGCGGAATCATATTTTCCTGAGTTTAAGTTCGTGAAGGTAAACCACGTTGGGTTCTTCTGGCTTTTGGTAAGCATGTAGGCTGGCTTTTGATCGCCCTTGGTTTGAACGCAATTTAAAACGGTATTTGCTTCGTCGGCAAAAGAAGAAGCGGAAACAACAAGTGAAGTAAGTAAAAAAGCTTTCATCATGGTGGAGGGATGCTAACATAATTAGTACATTATCTCAATTTAGAAAGTAGAGAGGAGTTCTCCTTTTGATGATCAATGAATTCAGTTGTTATGCGTTGTGAGTGCTGAAAAAAGATGACAGTAAAAACGGTCTCTTTATCTCATGCGATTTAAAACGCTTGTATAAAAGTGATATTACTTTATGAAGCTTAGAAACTTAAGTCATATGCCTGAGTAATGATATCACTTTCATACAAGAGTTTTATTGCTGTGTTACCTCTTCCATGAAAAGTGATATCAGTCTGCCTGTGGTGTGTATCTACTTTAGTCAGAAACGTATTGTCTCATGAATAGAGGATTAGAGTTGCAACGAAGTTTGCTGGGCTAAGCGAATTTTTTTAGTTCACTCAATAAATGCGCTAACTCAAGAAAAGGCTCCGCCTCAAAATGCAGCATTTTCCCCGTAATGGGATGTTTAAATCCAAGAACTCTGGCGTGAAGCGCCTGACCGGGAAGTGCGGTGACCGCTTCTTTGATGAGCGCGGGGAGGGCCTTCCACTTCGCATTCGAATCGTTGGGCGTGCCATAGAGTGGATCTCCGAGCAACGAATGTCCAAGGTGATTTAAATGTACGCGCACCTGGTGGGTACGGCCTGTCTCCAATTTTGCTTCTACTAAAGAAGCAAAGTTAGCTTTCCCTTGTAATCCGTACGCTTCTAAAAGCTTAAAATGAGAAATGGCGACGCGGCCCGGGTCTACATTCACCGCCATTTTCTTTCGATCATGGGGGCTTCGTCCAAGCGTAGTTTCCACGCGGACAGACGCATCCATCTTGGGTGTGCCATAGGTGAGTGCCCAATAAACGCGATCAATGGTATGCGTGGCAAAAAGTTTTGCGAGACCTGCATGGGCAACATCATTCTTGCTAATCACAATGGCGCCACTCGTATCTTTGTCGATTCTGTGAACGATTCCGGGCCTGAGTTTGCCGCCAATTCCGCTTAAATCTTTTACGTGGTAAAGGAGCGCGTTTACCAAAGTATGCGAGTGTTGAGTTTCGCTCGGATGAACGGTGAGGCCCGGTTGCTTATTGATGACAATCAGGTGTTCGTCTTCATAGAGGATGTGAATGGGTATGTTTTCAGGGATGACTTCGATGGGTGTAGGATCGGGAAGTGTCACTGAGATTTCAGCTAAATGAGGAATGACGTCTTTAGTGCGGATCGTTTTTTGATTGATGAGAATGTGCCCAGCTTCGATTAGTTTTTGGATTTGTGAACGGGAGAGATGGGCGAGGTCTTCTTGTTCCATGAAAAGTGCATGAAGAGATTTGTCGGCACGCTCTTGCATACTATCAGAATCGTCAGCGATAAAAAAAAATGAGCGACTCATGGGTAGGGTCCTTTGAATAAATCTATGCTTTATCGGGTCGAGCTGACTTTAATCGAAGTAAGTATTTTTGCATGAGTACTTCTGCAGGAATCTTAAGCCGTTTTCCGACTTGTTGTAAGAAACCGCGAATGTAAACCACTGCGGGAAGTTTATTGTAATCTTCTTCTTCGAGAGCATGAATGTATGCTTTTGAAATACGAGTGTAATCAGAAAGGTCGTCGAGAGTAATTCTGCGCGCTTCTCTGATTCGACGAATTGCAGCTCCGCTCCAATCCTGTTCGTTCTGGATTAAACTATCTACGTCATTCAGTGTGATGGTCGGTGCTGGTGCTTGGGCAAATGCGGTAGGGCTCGGCGTACTCATTGCACTATGCTGCGAAAGAGTTTCAGAGGTCATGTCAAAGCTTGAGCTCGTTTGACTAATGCCGTAGGCAGCCATTCCAAGATCTGGATGAACTGCCCCTTGGCCGTTATCTTGATCGTAGCTGCGACGTTTTTCAGGGTTGGAAAGCGTTAAATAAGCACCTTCGATTTTCTGAAGCATGCTCTCAGTCTCTTCCCGCGTAAATAGGGTATAGTGAGCAATATTTTCTTTTCCGTAGGAAGATTTTAAACGCAAGTATGCCGAACGAATTTCTTGAGGAGTGGCGTCTGGGGTAAGTTCTAAAACATCGTAGAGGCTAAGCGGCTCATCATTCAGATGCATGGAGGGTTTGTTCAATCCTTGCTTGTTTCAATAAATAATTACACATTCGATCCATATGAGTCGCTATCCTGGAGTGAGGATACTCGGCCAAGATGGGGCGCATTCTTCGTACAGATTGCCAAACATTTGGCTCATATTCAAGATATCCTAGATAATCTAGATCGATTCCGAAATATTTTTTCGCAACACTCTTCATCGAAAACCCAACATCGACATCTGTTTGGGAGCGAGTTTGGTTCATAATGAGTTTAGGTTTGAAGTCTTTGATGGATTTTTTAAGCTCCATGGCAAGGCCCGGATTCTGAAAATTGACTTCGTTTAAAAGATCACTTGGCGAATGAATTCCTAACTGATTGTTGGGAGTCATTGCCGCATCGATTAAGGGTTTGATTGCTTGAAGATTGGGATGATGCAAAATTCGACTGTAATAAACTGCTTTCAAAAAGCGATACGCATTTTCGATTGAAGTGGGCTCGGGGAGCGCAGTAATAATCCCAGCATTGGCGAGATTGAAAAAATCGAGAGTGTAGTGTGACGTTCCCGCACCCAAGTCCAGAATGATGAATTGCGGCTGTAGTAAGCGAATTTCGCCCATCAGGCGTTGTTTGAAGTGATCATCGATTTCGGTAATTTTGAGATCGTCTTTTGCGCCCGCAATAATTCTTAGATTGGGATACTGGGTATCAATAATGCAATCCGACAGATGGGCCACTTTACCGGACAAGAAATCCGATAGACATTTTTGAGGAGGCGGTTGTCCAAGAACAGTATGAAGATTCGCACCACCTAAATCGAGATCAATAATGAGAGTAGGGAGGCCGAACTTAGCGAGTGTAAAACCGAGTGACGAAGAGATTAAGCTTTTCCCTACTCCGCCCTTGCCGCCGCCGACAGCCCAGATTTGTTTTTGGTAATTTTGACTTCGATGTGTTGGGTGTGTTTGGCTCAACATGAGGTATAATTCTAGCTTAAGTTAGAGTGCGTTATTGTCAATGAAGATCGATCGGGTATACTAAAGAAGTTCATGCAAGAAAAAGTTCAACAGGAAACTCCGTCACCGTCTTGGCGTTTACGACTAAGAAATGACCTCCATCTGGCCAGGAAAACCTGGCACTGTGGGATGGGTGTGTTTATGGCTCTGGTTTATGGCCTGGGTACACCTAAGGTTGTTTGCGTCGGCTTACTGCTGGGTGGGTTCACTTTCTTCCTGCTCGCTGAGTATGCAAGACTCACTTTTCCTAAACTCAATGCCTTTGCTATTCGCACGATGGGAACCATTATGCGACACAATGAGGTAAACAAGGTGAGTGGAACCACTTTTTACATAGGTTCTGTTTTACTATCAGTGGCGATCTTTCCTAAAACCATTGCAATTCTCTCTATTTTATTTTTAGCGATCGGTGATCCGGTATCTTCGATCTTTGGAATCTTATGGGGAGATAAGGGACTGCGGTTCTCTAATGGGAAGTCGCTGATCGGTACTGCTGCAGGAATGGGGATTTGCTGCATTATTACTTTTATTTACTTGGTTTGCGTCGATATTCCGCCCGCTTCCTCTCTCTTGATTGCACTTGCTGGCGGCCTTGCCGGCGGGGGCGCAGAAATGATTCCTCTCGAAATTGATGACAATTTCTCAATTCCGCTCGTGAGTGGACTTGCCCTTTGG
>CAIMWN010000014.1 GCA_903845155.1 Oligoflexia bacterium | reverse complement strand
CGTGGCCGGAGCAGACATTGCCGTAATTGCCCGACGGCACGGTAAAACTGACCTTTTCGGAATTGCTCGTCGTGGCCAAAAAGTAACCGGCAAAGTAATACACCACCTGAGCCATCAGGCGTGCCCAGTTGATGGAATTGACGGTGCCTATTCTGTACTGGCGTTTGAAATCGAGGTCGTTCGAGACGGCCTTGACCATGTCCTGGCAATCGTCGAACACGCCTTCGACCGCGATGTTGAAGATGTTCGGGTCCTGCAGGCTGAACAGCTGCGCGGTCTGGAACGCCGACATCTTCGCGTGCGGCGACAGCATGAAGACCTTGACCCCGCGCTTGCCGCGCATCGCGTACTCGGCAGTTTCTACACGGAAATGAACCCACGCGAACCAGCCCTTGGATGATCTTCGATTCAGTCAAAGCGATCCTCATTAAGAAATTTTTTAAGCGGGGCAAAGGCGTACTTGAAATTGAAGGTACCTATAATACAAAAACACGTGAACGTTACCTTCAACTCATCAAGAAGAAATGTCCGGATTGTACCATCACCGAAATTCGCGAGAGTCATGGCACGACTTCCTATCTCATTACCTATCCCGATGCTTACTCCTTTGGTTCTTCGCTCGACGCGGGAGCGTTGGAATGGCAAACGAAGCCAAGCCCTTTGACTGCGGTTAGAAAAAACCTGATTCGCCAACAAAACGACATCTACAATCTTGCACGAGATGCAGGTGCTCGGTTAAAACTAAATATGCTCGGAGGTCATGTTACCGTTTCCGGATTTAATGGTGATACTTTTTGGTTTGGAAATATGCTCAAATTTAGGGCAAACAACACCTATTTAGACTGGGGGTTTTTTGGAAAAGACGACTACAACGCAAAACCAGTCGCACTGTGGGCGCAAGATCAGCAAGTCAAATATGCAGCCGTTCATGCAGAACATGACTTAAAATATGCAAATTTTCTTAAAAAACTGGAGACTGCCCTGAACCAAGGTGCATCTGACAGCGAACTCATGAAAGTATTCTCGGAACGAGAGGTGATGACATCCAAAGAATATTCGGACGCTTTGGCAAACATTTATCGCAACCCTGCTCAAGATGATCCGAGCATTGGCAAGCGATCAAAACCAAAATACGTCGCTACTCGCCCGGCCGTGAATAAGATCGAATATCGCGCCATTGCCCCTCAGGACACGATGGACGATTTCCTTAAAGAAGCGGAATTTATTGAGAGTGAAGCTTGGTATATCAAAGAGAAAATGAACGCTGGTTACACGCTCTACTACACGCCTACTCAATATAAAGAGATCTCCAAGTCCACCGTTTCTCGAATGAGTAAAAAAACGGTGACAGAGTTGGGACTCGACTGGAATAACTACGTGCGCTTTTCGAAAGCAGGAGAAGTGGATCTCAAAGGCGACGAAAAAAATATTGCCGATGATTTCGTTAAAGTTGAATATGGCGCCGCTAAACGCGATCTAGAGTTTAGACGACTCCGCGACCATTTCCTCGCGAAGCCTGAATGGTCCCGCGACGAAGTCACCCTGATGAGTGATCTCATGAGTGAGATGTCTTATACCATTCAAGATGCGCTTGAAAACGCAACACTCATGGCCAGTCGAATTTCGACAGAGGCATTTTCAAATGCAACAGCTCAGGGAATCTTAAAACTCACCGATCGCTTTCCGCTGATCGAGACGGAACTCACTCAATCGTTTCAAGGTCACTTTCAAAATTATGTGCTTCAATCTTTTACCCAACTCAACTTTACCGAAACGCGCGCCATTGCAGGCCTCATGAATTCGGATCATGTGCAGTCTACGCTCGGAAAAATACGGACTGCAAATTACTCGTATCGTCCAGAAATGCTGAAAACGCTTGGGGATTTGATCTTAAAAAGTACCCAGCTAGATTCAGATATTGAAAACTACTTAAGAAACATCAACACCCTCTATGCTCGAGACGATCTAATAGAACCCCCTACTCGTTTTCATGAAATTGCTGAAATAGCCTTTAGCCATCCTCACCTTGCCGACCTAGCCCGCGACGCAGAACAGACCGTAGTTCAGTGGGCAGTGAGAAATGGAAGCAGATTAAAACTGACCGACGAAGATGCCGCACTTTTCATAGAGCTGTCGAAGCGACATCCGGAACTGGTGAGTCAGATTCTCGTGCCGCTTCGGAACCATTATCATGACGCCATTGTCAGTAATCAATTTGGAATCAAAAACTATTACAACACGATTGTGTATTTTGAACTTTTGAACGAAATCACACCTGATGCTGAAAAGATGCCCTTTTTAGAAGAAATGCTGAAAGGCACCGAGGGCGCTCATGAAATAATGAAGAATCCAGACAGCTTAAGCTTTATTGAAAAGGTTCAGAATGAGATGGAACCAATTCTCACTGATGCACGCTGTACACGTATCATGCGGGGCTTACGTATCTTTTTTGGCTTCTAAAGTCTTCGTGACTATAGTGCTGGCCCTTTAGAGATGATCACCGATGCTGGATAAAGTGTACGCTTATACCGGTACCCTTTACGAATCACCTTTACGATATGATCTGCAGGCACATCACTACTATAAACAGCCGAGAGACTCAACTGAGTGTCGTAATCAACCGCAGAACCCACTAGAACTTCAATTTCATTGAAGCCATTGTCAGTGAGGGTTTTGAAGAGCATTTTTTGTGCATTCTTCAGCGCATCCAACAATGCTGCGTTACCTAAAGTTTGCGCATCCGCAATTGCCAGATCAAGATCATCGATGGGCTCTTGAATAGACTTAAATATTTTCTCAATCTTTGAATCGCCTTCAGCAGTGAGTGCATTCAGGCTCTTCCCTGGATCATTTCTCACAATTGCATTAGTATTCGATTCGCGCACTTTGTTCATTTTTGCTGCGATTGAATCAAGACCTGCGGCCGTGTGTTCGGGAACTTGTGGTTTAAAAAACTGAATCGCTAGTTCAAAATTCTCTGTGTTACTTCTCACATCACTGAGCATTTTCACAATTTGGTCGGTCATTTGATTTGCGAGTGCTTGCTTTTCACGGATCTTTGCCGCTTCTGCTTCAACTTTGGCTTCTGCTTCTGCTTTTGCAGTCGTTTCGTCTACTACTACTGCCGGTTCATCCTGTATTTTCTTAAAGGTTTTATCCGCCTGCAAACGAGGTACTTCATGTAACTCAACTTGTTCTATCGATTTACCTAATTTTTTTGAGAAATCAAGAAGGTCTAGAACATCTTGATCAGAGTTCAAGCGCACCAAAATTTTTCTTCCCGAATCATAAATCACGCTGAAATAATCGCTATCAGGAGTTTTTCTCTCAAAATGATCCATAAAAAGTTTGGCGATTTTTGCAGAATCTTTGTCACCCACTTGATGGGAAATATCAAACTGAACCACGGCTGTTTTGCGTGGATCTCGCATTGACATTTCAATCTGGCATACGAGCGTTTTGAACTCTGCCGTCGCAAACCCGTAGGAACGACTACCATAAGTAAATTGGAGAAGGATCAGGGCTGCATAAGTGAGTCGCTGAATTTTTGGCTTCATCATTTTAATCTTTATCCATCTATAATTTAAGAGTCAGTTTGGCAGAGTCTAACATAGCCATTTGCAAATTACAAGACAATTTTTGTCAGGTATTAAATTACCTTACACCTATTCCATTGAATTCCTCGAACGGTCTCCTTACCTGACGTGATTTAAAACCCTTGTATAAAAGTGATATCATCCCCAAGGATAGGGATTAGGTTCCAATGAGTGATATCACTTTTATACAAGGGTCTTAGCGACGAGCTAGCTATTCTCTCGAAAGTGATATCAGGTTCAGAATGGGTCCGTGAAAGTATTTACTGAGAAATCATCGCACATTCAGCAACCAAACTATCGGAATGTATCGAGTTCGGTAGAAAAGAGAGCACGAAGTCTTTAGGCGCAGATTCGGGATAGAAGGCAATGGAGGCAACATCCGTCTGCGTTTTCGTCGAGTTCGCAGGGACGAGGGTACCCAGGGCGATGGTGATGGCTTTTCCTTTGGTCGCGATAGCAGATCCCCCCATGATCTGGGCCCCACATAAAGGGAAAGTTTGGGGGGCATCTTGTTCAATCGACACCTTTAAATTACCGCAAATTTTCTCAGTCCCATTATTGGAATCGGTTCGAGTTACGGCGCACTGATAAGAAAGAGGGTTTGCCGCAAATGAAACGGAGTGAATAAAAAAAGAGTCGAAAAGCAATAGTGATATCTTCATCGTTTAACCTTCTGAATGTGAGCTACGGCTCTTGAGCGGGAAAACACCTCACTCTTTTAACCGATCAACGCCACTTTAGCACATTTTAAACGCACAATAAAGTAAATAGATGTTATTTAATATATCTGTTTGAAATGATTCTTTTCGAGACGGGTCACCCCACCCTCGAACCATCACTCAGTCCCTAGTTTATTTCATCTTGAAGACTAATGGCCTCGGCCAGACTTAGACATGTAGTAGTCAAAGTTGCCCTCATAGGTGAGTAGCTCGCCGTGATCAACTTCAAATACGCGCGTAGCAATCCCTTTTAAGAAATGTCGATCATGGCTTACGATGACTACCGTTCCTTCAAATTTTTGAATGGATTCAAGCAACATCTCGCGCGATTTAATATCCAAGTGATTGGTAGGCTCATCGAGAATTAAAAAATTCACAGGTGACGCGAGAATGGTAGCAAGCACTACCCGACTCTTTTCGCCTCCCGACAGAATTCCAATTTTCTTATAAACATCATCACCACTAAATAAAAATGCGCCCAGCAAATTGCGAACGTAGCCTAGGGTTGCATGTGGAATACGGTCGCAGATTTCGTCAAAAATGGTCTTTTTAGGATCAAGTACATCAAGCGCACTTTGGCTGAAATAACCGGTTTTTACGCTTGCACCAACAGTGCATGTTCCTTGAGTAGGATCAAGTGCGCCTGCCATGATTTTAAGAAGCGTAGATTTACCTGCACCATTCACACCTACCACTGCAATCTTTTCTAAACGCTGAACTTGGCCACGTAGGTTCTTAAATACTGATTTCTCAGCACCATTTTCTTTATGATAAACCTTAGAAAGGTCATTGAATTTAACCACCTCTGTTCCGCTTCTGGGTGGATCAGGAAATTCAAAACTCATGACGCGATCCTCGGCTGGGATTTCAATGCGTTCAATTTTATCTAGTTTCTTTACTCGTGATTGAACTTGCGCCGCATGCGATGCACGAGCCGCAAATCGCGCAATAAACTCTTCTTCTTTAGCCAACATGTCTTGCTGCTTTTTAGCAGATGACAGAAGCTGTTCTTTGCGAATCTCACGCTCTTTTAAATAAAAGTCGTAATTACCGCTATAATTGGTAATGGTTTTGTTGGCGACTTCAATAATACGGGTCACGACCCGATTCATGAATTCGCGATCATGGCTAGTCATGACGAGCGCGCCTTTAAATTTCTGTAGCCACTCCTCTAACCAAATAATAGTTTCTAAATCTAAGTGATTGGTGGGCTCATCCATTAATAAAACGTCAGGTTTAAGGGCCAGGATTTTGGCAAGTTCGATCCGCATTTTCCAGCCACCGCTGAATGCTTCCACGGGGCGATCGTAATCTTCTGGGCCAATTCCTAGGCCAGTGAGAATCTCTTTCGAACGAGAATCAAGAGTATATCCGTCACGGGCTTCAAATTCCATCTGATACTCACCGTACTTCTCTACGATTTGCATCATTTGATCATCATTGAGTTCGCCGTCAAGACCTTGCAGCTTCCGTTCACACTCTTCAATTTTGCGCGCGAGTTCTGATACGCGGCCAACTCCAGCCTTCACTTCTTCGAGGGCGGAGCGACCTTTCATTTCAGCTACTTCTTGTGAGAAATAACCAATGACCAATTTGTCTGAAAAGGTAACGTTCCCGCCGTCCAAACCTTCCTCATTCATGATAATGCGAAATACGGTAGATTTACCTGCACCATTCGGGCCCACCAGGCCAATCTTATCGCCCGGACGAACTTGAAAGCTCGCACCTTGATAAAGAATTTGCTCACCGTATTGTTTGGAAACGTTTGTAAAATGAATCATGAATGGCCTATGTTCAAGCACCTTCAGACGAAAGTCAAGATAGCTTATTTCTTAGAAAAGAAAGTCCTGTCGTTCAACGAATCTGGTTTAACTACGCATCATTATTTTTGAGTCAATATAGTGCATTTTAACTACGGTTTTTACCATTCGTGACTCGATCAATTAAATTTTATGTTCTACAGCTGTCTAACTTATCAACAGTGATGAGCCTAAAATGGTAAGGCAATGTTCCTCAACTTCAATTAAACGCGCAAAGCCCAGAACGCCCCTTGGCACAAACCTTGTATTAATGACTATGAATGAAAAGGTTTATGGTACTCAGCACGCTTGTCATGATTTCGTCCGCTTGTGGGAATTCCGCTTCCCACCCGGCGGTGGGAGCACATGCGCAAGTTCAACAAATGATTTTAACTCCAAAGGCCACGCCCGCGCCCCTGGTTCAAACGGGTGATTTCGCAAAAACCATTCAGGAACTTCAAAACTCAGATGTCACTGAAGTGTGCGATGTT
The DNA here is from genome assembly GCA_903845155.1 of Oligoflexia bacterium. Lineage (GTDB taxonomy): Bacteria > Bdellovibrionota > UBA1018 > UBA1018 > CAIMNF01 > CAIMNF01. Next base: position 16,719 of record CAIMWN010000014.1, on the reverse strand, counting down.
CGACTCTATCATATTCAAAAGGAAATTTCGGAAGCGCTCGACTCGCATAAGGATGAAATTCAGGCCCTCAACGATAAACCCACTCCACCCTCCATTTCAGATTCAGATCGTAAAAGCATTCCTTTTGGCAAAAGCACTCTGACCGCTCTTACCACCGTTCCCGACAAAATTGACTCCGGATGGAAGACCACCACAAATGGCTGGTATAATATTTACAAAGCTTATCTTGAAATCAAAGACAAACCTATAGACGCAAAATGGCTTTCCCTCAACTCAGACGTCAGAGGGATTCTTTTTGACGACCAAAAGCGGTTGAAAGAAAGAGGGAACTATGGCTTAGATAAAGACTCGGGCCCCAATATTGAAGCCCTTCTGAAAACAGTTACTGATTGTTCGAATGACAAAACCTGTTCTAGAATCAATTTTACAGACGCTGAGAAACAAATTGTCCATGACAACTACTACTACCACTTTTTTCAAAATTTAATTACACGAGAAAATAACCCCTCAGACGCGCATGACATCATTGTTCTCTTTGCGACCAGACTTAACAATGACGATGATGCGTACCGTTTCAATAAAACTGCAAGCTTGAGTTATCAAAGAGACTCAAGTGGAAAGAACATTTTTACCTTGCCCTTCGACGGGACTATTTTTGACGACACACAAAGAACCATTCTTCAAAATGAAATTCAAGACGTGTGGAAATCAAGCGACAGTCAGGTGCTCATCAAATGGGTGCAAGCCAAAAGCATGCCTGAGTTGTATAAGCTGTTTTTTGATGTCACCTCAACAGGAGATCGAGACAAAACTCTTCAAGGGCCCGATTTTGAAGTTCATTTTTATCCCCACTCACTCCTGAAAGGAATCGCTCACGAAACAGGTCATGCTTTAGGATTTTCAGATCACTATTATACTCACTGGGATTCAACCGAATGCAATTACGTGGTCCAGTTCCGTGACGACGACATTATGAGTAACCATGAAACAGGGTCCGTCACTGATGAAGACTGGAAAGAACTCATTAAAAATTATCAGAAATGAAAGAATTAGAATTTTAACTAAGGAGAAGTAGAAATGAAAACGATGAAAAACTTAAATCAGGCATTATTAGCAGGGGTGGTATTCGCCGCTTTATCCGCATGCTCTCAATCCAATGCGCCGGCAACTGCTGCCAATCCCTACGCGAATCGGAACCTCAATCAAAATCCGAACATTAAGGCGGCCTCTCAAACCGGGGACCCTACGTTTACAGATAAAGCCCCCATCACGAGGCCGGATTGCACACTCCTCGACTTGAGTGGCGCGTGGACAGGTAGTCCGATAGATCTCAGCACTACTGCTTCCACTGCCACACTTCAATACACGATGGCATCAAATGATCCAGGTGTGAGCACTACCATCACTAAAACACATGATGGCATTAGCTATAAGGGAATTGATATTGCAACATCCGTTGATCCTGCTCAGCAACGAAAGGCAACCACTCGTTACAAAATGAGACTGGACGGATCAAGATGCATACTCTCTCAATTGATTACTCATCGTTTTTATACTGATAAGAGAAGAATTTACAATGGGACTCGCCAAAGTTTGCCGGCTGGTGATTTACCATTTCCGAAGGGCCTGAGGTATTTTCTAGTCACGAATGCCATCATTGACGGAAATGAACTTTCAGAATTCGACCTCGTGCCTTGCAGTGACGCTACTTGCGCGAAAGTAAAATTAAATACGGGAATAGCGCTAAGAAAAGGCTCTTTACTCGATTAACACTGCACCTAAGACCTGAGCATCGTGCGTGATTCAATCTTCTGAGGTTGATCAAAAAACTTGTTCAACGCAATTCTTGTTTCAGAGTAAGTAGTCGCAGCCATCATTCTGCCCATCAGATATTCGCCATAATGAACCCAAGGCTTTCCGTATGTAGTGAGAAATCTCATTTTTCGTAATCCGAGCGATTCGGGATAATGCCCCTCGCATTCATCCAGAACACGCTTTAAAAATTTTCCGTAAAGCTCGCCCTGTGTAAATGGATCTGGCTCGATGTCATTCGCGATCAGCCATGGTTTCGCAATCAGCGCTCGCCCCACCATCACACGCGAGCACCCCGTTACTTCAAAAATATTCTGAATATCGGCTAAAACCTGCACATCGCCATTCGCAATGATGGGCTGCTGAAATCCTTCGTTCCTTAATTTTGAAATCAATCGCGCCAACAACTCAAAATCTGCATCCCCTCTCCGCTTTTGCTCGGCGGTCCTGGGATGAATGGTAATCCACGAAGCCCCTGCCTCGAAAAGACCCGCAATAAAGTTAAAAAGATTCTCAAAGTGGGCCTCTTCACTTAAGACTTCGCTCTTATCGGCTGACTCTCGAAACCCCGCGCGAAGCTTTACCGAAACAGGAACGGTGGCATATTTTACGGTCATTCGAACTACTTCAGCCGCGTAGGCGGGGTCTCCCATGAGCGCCACTCCGTAATTGTGCTTCAGCGCTCGGGCAACTGCGCATCCCATATTGATATCAATCGCACGCGCTCCCCAATGCTCTAAACGAGGAACCGAAAGTCGAATAAACTCTTCGTCATTTGCGAGTAACTGCGGACACAGGCCATTGTCGGCATCGCAAAAATTAATTTCAGGTGTTTGATTCACGTGTTGGGAGGGCACTCTACGTGAGTTCAGCATTTCTGTCGGCCAAAGTGCGCGCGCACCCTCAGGCAGGAATTCAGAAATCGCTTTTCTCACTGCATAGTGAGTGAGGCCCACCATGGGTGCGAGCATCACCGAATTCGGGCATAACTCATCGAGCGTTGCCAAAGGAACGCCCTTCGCATTGACGAGCTTTTCTTGATGCAACTTCATGATGGAAGGATCGCGGAGTACAGGATGGGGATCAGAATTAGTCGACGTCATCGCCACCGCGCGCCCATTCCCCGGTAATTCTGCAAGTAAGAAAAGCCTTCATATAGCCTTCGAGATCACCGTTTAACACACCTTCTGCGTTCGACGAGGTAAATCCGGTACGATGATCTTTTACCATTTTATAGGGGTGAAGAACATACGAGCGAATTTGAGAGCCCCAAGAAATATCTTTTTTGGAATTCTCAACCGCATCCGATTTCTTCTTTTCTTCCTCAAGATGCCGTTCATACAAGCGTGAGCGAAGAACTTTCATTGCGAGATCTTTATTTTTAATTTGTGAGCGCTCTTGCTGACAGGTCACTACAATGCCTGAAGGATTGTGGGTAATCCGAACCGCAGAATCGGTCGTATTCACCCCTTGGCCGCCTTTACCGCCTGAGCGATAAACATCAATGCGAAGGTCAGCCGGGTTAATAATTACTTCAAAATCATCGTCAATTTCGGGGGTGACAAATACACTGGTAAAAGAAGTATGGCGTCTCGCATTTGAATCGAAGGGCGAAATGCGCACCAAGCGATGAACACCCGCTTCGCTCTTCAGCATTCCGTAAGCATGATTCCCACTCACCGTGAAGGCGACATTTTTAATCCCTGCTTCTTCACCAGGAAGGACATCGAGTACTTTTGCATCGTAACCTGCAGCCTTTGCCCACATTTGATACATTCGAAATAACATTTGTGCCCAATCTTGGGACTCAGTACCACCAGAACCTGCATTGATGGTTACAATTGCATTCCTGGAATCATTCGGATCAGAGAGCATTTTTTGGAGCTCAGCTTTTTCAAAAAGAAGCGCGAGTTTTGGAATCGATTCAGATACTTCGTGCATGAGCTCTTCGCCCGATTGTGCCTGACCTTGCTTTAATTCCTCTTCCGCCATTTCAAACAAGGTGCCCGCATCATCATAAGCGCCTTCAAGCTCTTTGAAACGGTTGAGCTCGCCCTCCATCGCAGATTTTTCCTGCGAGAGTGCCTTTGCTTTTTTGTTATCTTGCCAAAATGTTTCTAAGGTTTCGAGATGGGAGATCTCTTCTATCCTACGAGTCTTCGTAGGTGAGTCAAAGTGAACCTCGGAGGAAGTCGAGTTTCTTTTTCATGTCCTCGAGGGTTTTACGAATTTCGAACGCTTCAAGTTTTGCCATGGTGGTAGAGTAGTCGCTTACGCTCTTGAAATCAATCCTTTGGTCTTTAAGCCCAAGAGTTTCTTTTCCCACTTTGCCATGAGCTTTGCATCGGCCGGAGTGGTTTCGTGATCAAAACCAAGGAGATGCAATAGACCGTGAACAATCAGCGTGTCTGCTTCCTTTTTCCACGACAACTTCAGTTCCGTCGCTTGTTTAATGAGCACAGGGTAACAAATTACCAAGTCACCCAGGTAACCCTGGAGTTGAAAAAACTCCACCACCGGGAAGCTCAATACGTCAGTAGGTTTCTTGATGCCTCTAAAAATTTGATTCAATTCGGTCATTTTAGGAGCGGTGCAAAGGGTAAGATCAACGTGGAAAGGCACTGCCTGCTTCTTGGCATCACGTCTCCATACCCGTGCCCTCAATTGAGGCTCAGAATAAGCTATTTTAATCCACTTTTTGAGGGAACGGTGAGCAAATTCCTCAACTTCTTTCATCGTCGCAGTCGCCATAGATCTATAAGAAGAACATGAGTTTGCCGATATTGGCCAGTAGATTTTGGAAAGTTATGATACATACTTTACGGTATGCCTTACCAAGAAGATGTCGCCTTAAAAGCATTTAGTGAGTTATTGAAAACGGTCAAAAAGTTACGAGCCCCGGACGGTTGTCCCTGGGACAAGGAACAGACGCATCAAACGCTGCGCCCCTACTTAATTGAAGAGACCTACGAAACCATAGAGGTTCTCGACCAAATTAAATCTCCCGACGATTTTGAAAAAAAGCCTGCCCTCAAGAAAGCGTTCGTTGAGGAATGGGGCGACGTGCTTCTTCAAATCCTACTCAATGCCGAGATCGCAAGTGAAACCGCAAAAGACACCTCTATCGAACACATTATCGCCACTTTAAATGAAAAACTCATTCGCAGACATCCCCATGTCTTTGGTGATGTAAAAGTAGATGATTCCAATGACGTGGTGAAGAATTGGGATGAGATTAAAAAGCTCGAAAAAGGAACACCCGCCATGCAGAGTGTATTGAGCTCCGTATCTGCCGGAATGCCCCCCCTCCCCCGCACCATGAAGATTATTCAAAAAGTAACTAAAGTGGGATTTCAGTGGCCGGACCTTCAGGGCCCCACAGAAAAACTCGAAGAAGAAGTATTAGAACTCAAACAAGCCCTCTCCCATCTAGATCTCGAAGCCGATGAGTACCTTAAAAAAGTGGAATCAGAACTGGGTGATGTGCTATTTTCAGTGTGTAATATCGCTTATTTTTTAAAGCTCGATCCCGAGGCCGCACTTCGCTCCACGCTCCGTAAATTTGAATCGCGATTTAAATTTGTGGAAGCTCGCTTACTCGAACAAGGTAAGAAACCCGATCAATCCACACTCGAAGAAATGGACCGTTTTTGGGATGAAGCGAAGAAAGTGGAACGCGGCAACTAGGTGATGAGAAACACTTTACCGAAAGTTTACGGCATCACAGGCGGAATCGGCTCAGGAAAAAGCACAGTTGCGGGAGTCTTTGCGCACTATGGAATTCCCTGTCTCGATGCCGATCAAGTAGCTCGAAAGCTCAGAGAACCAGGGCAGTTGGGCCATACCCAAATTCAATCGCGCTTTGGCACTACCGACCGAGTCGAACTCCGGGCGTTGATCACAAAAGACCCTGAAGCTAAAAAAGCGCTCGAGGCCATTCTACATCCGCTCATCAAACAAGAAAGTGACCTTTTACTCGTGTCAATGGCGGAAAATTACCCGAACGCGCCCGCCCTCCTTTATGAGGCAACTCTGCTCATTGAAGCAGGAAGGGCCACCGACTTTGCCGGAACCATGGTGGTCATTGCCCCTATTGATCTCCGAATAGAACGAATCATGAAACGCGATCATTGCACCAAAGAGGTAGCTTTAGCCATGATTCAAGCCCAAATGAGCGATGAAGAACGCCTGAAACACGCCAACTTTGTCATTGCGAACGATGGGTCGCTCGAAAACCTCAAGCTCGAAGTAAAGCGGGTTCTCGATGAGATCCGCTTGCCAAGACCGAAAAGTTCATGATAATTTCTGTTCCATATGGCAAAACGAATCGCAATCAAACGTCAAAAGCAAATTAAAGATCGTCAAACCGCACATAAGAAAGACCCTTTGAAGCCTTATCCTCATAAAATTGATAATGCTCGAAGCAAAAAAGCTAAAGCACGCAAAATCAATATCGCTCGCTAAGCAATGCGTTTAGCTATCATTGATCTCGGAACCAACTCCATTCGCTTTGACATTCACGAAGTGAGTGCGACGAGGAAAGGTGCGGTCCAACATCGAAGACTGTACCGAGAAAAGGCAATGGTCCGCCTAGGCCAGGATCTATTCCTCCAAGGTAAACTCAGTGAAGAAAGCAAACGAAGAACATTAGAAGCCATCCAGTCGTTTAGAGAAACGATGGAAGCGCTTCGCGTGGATAAAATTGTCGCCTTCGGGACTGCAGCAATGCGTGATGCCTCCGATGGCGAAGCTTTTCTTGAAGAAATCAAAAACGAAACTGAAATTGATTTTAAAATTATCTCAGGCGCAGAAGAAGCAACTCTGATCGCTAAGGGAATTTTGAATAATGAAGGGGTTGCCCCCAAGGGCACCTATGCATTGATTGATATTGGTGGTGGCAGCACCGAAGTCTGTATCTGCAAAGGCAAAAAAGTACTTCATGCGTGTAGCTTTAATTTGGGTGTGGCCAAACTCCAACAGGTTTTTTTGCGCAATCAACCCCCACTCCTTCCACTCGTCGCGCAACTTTCATCAAAAAAGAAACGCGCCTCCCGCAAAAATCGTCAGTTAAAGAAGCTGAATGACCCCGTTTTTGAACTTCGTAACTTTATTAAAAGTGTCGTCCTTCCAAAAATGTTGATTGATCGTTGGCCCAAAGTGAATCAAATCATCGGATCAAGCGGAAGTGTAATTGCTCTTTCAAAGCTTGTTCATAAAGACAAAGACGATGTCAGCAAGAAACCCTTTCCGCGAAAAGAGCTCACGAAATTAGTGCAAACCATGAAAGTGAAAACTCCGGGCGAACTCTTGTCCATAAAAGGCATGGAACCGAAGCGTGTTGACCTGATTCTCGCAGGCGGTGTCCTTCTTGATGAATTAGCGCAAATTTTAAGTGCCAAAGATATCCGGGCGACGGAGTTCGCGCTCCGTGATGGGATTTTAGTAGATGAGCTTCTTCGTTTCAATGTGAAGAAAAATAAGGCAACCCTCTTTGCACTCGATGAAATCAAAAAGAGAATTCATCACTGGGGAATCGATGAACAACACTATAAAGCAGTGCTTGGGCATGCTGAATTTTTGTTTGATCATTTAAAGTCCGTTCATAAATTAAAACAAGAGTGGCGCCCCTACCTCTGCGCTGCTGCCATCTTACATGACGTGGGCGAAATCATCAGCCATGCACACCATGCTGAACACTCTGAATACATGGTGAAGAATGCAAACTTTGTAGGAATGCACGTGTGGGAAGCGGCGCTGATCGCCCATCTTTGCCGTTTTCATAAAGAAGAGAAAATTTTAGAAAAGAAAAACGAAAAGAAAATGCCTTATGAGAAAAAAGGCTCTAAAAAAGATGACATGCGCGACATCTTTTTAAAGCTACTCTCCCTGCTACAAATGGCAGACTCCCTTGATCGCACTCACAAAGGCTTTTTGAAATTAAAACGCGCGACGAATTCACACGGAAAAGTTCACCTGAGATTTACGAGCAAACATCCTTGTGATCTAGAGATGCTTCGCTTTGAGCAGAAGAAGATGCTTTTCGAGCAATTTTTTGGGGTTGAAGTGACGCTCAGTAAGTAGCGCCCTGTCCGTGAGGCAAGTGACGCCCCAGCTTTCACCCAAGTCTTAAGTAAATTTAACGACACTCTCACCTGCCAGAGAGACAGCTTCATCAATTATTAAGTCGATTATTTCTTTTCTTCCTTTTTCGGAGGAGCAGGAGGACGCTTGTCATTATGCTCTTTGCCGCCGCCGTTCGCAATTTCTTTGAGGCGAGCAGCGTCCCAAGCTTTTTGTTTTTCTAAAAACTCCTTAGTTGGCTTTACATCGAGGTCTTTTAACATCGCATAGGCTTTGTTCAAGTGTTTTGCCACTTCGGTGATATAAATCATGCCCGGGTATTCAATACCGTAAATGCGGGCGCCCATGTCTACATAAGTGCGAATCACATTTTCGGAATTCTTTGCCATCATTCCATTTGTGAAACGATATTGAAGAGTCACTAAATCATAAGTGTTGGGAAGTTTGGGTGGTGTGTTTTGGTCACAAGGAATGAGCTGTACGTCCCTTCCCTTTGCTTCGTTCATACGAGTAATATTGTAGACGCCTGGTTTAATCAGAACTCGAGCGAGACCACTTTCATAAAGAATGTTCGTAAAAATTAATTCAGCATCATCTTTAGTAAAAGGAAGGTTGTCGGTAATTTGAACTGGGGCGCCCAATATGTCCTTATTAAAGAGATACTGTTCACCGGTGAGGGCAGAATAAGCATCCACACAGGCCCGGAAATCCTTACATTGCTCTTTCCAAGTATTATTGTTCGATGCAAATACAGAGGTAGAAACGATCAAGAGGAGAATCAGAATAATTGTTTTCATACACTCAGTTTAAGCTTCACTTAATTGGAATGCAAGCTCTAGCGCTTGTGTTGCATTGAGCCTTGGATCGCAAAGTGTTTCATACAAACCTTGCGCCAAAGTTTCGTGGGTAATTTTCTGATCACCACCAATACACTCCTCTACATCTTTACCCGTCAGTTCAAAATGAACGCCCCCAGGAAAGGTTCCCATCGCACGATGCACTTCTGTAAATTTTTTGACTTCAGTTAAAATACTTTGAAATGGCCGCGTTTTATAGCCATTTGAAGTAGTGATGGTATTTCCGTGCATTGGATCGCAACTCCACACCACTTTTCGACCTTCCTTTTGAACAGCTTGAATGAGGGTCGGCAATTTCTTCTCTACCGTCTCGTGCCCCATTCTCGTAATCAGTGTCAATCTTCCTGCAATGTTTTCCGGATTTAGCTTATCAATCAATGTGATAAGTTCATCACCTGTCATCGACGGGCCACACTTTAGGCCGATCGGGTTTTTTACGCCACTTAAGAATTCAACATGAGCCCCATCGGGCTGACGAGTGCGCTCACCAATCCATAACATATGGCCCGAACAATCATACCAATCCCCTTCATAGCCATCGCCCTGGCGTGCAGTGGTACTGTCTCTGCGCGTGAGTGCTTGTTCATAATAAAGCAGAAGTGCTTCATGGGAAGTATAAAACTCCACTTCGCGAATTTGCGGCGTTGTGGCACTCGTAATCCCCATCGCTCCCATAAATGCCAAGGTCTCATCTAAGCGATGTGCAATATCCTCATAGCGGGAGGCTTGCGCACTCTTGCTTACAAAGTTTAAATTCCATGCATGCACCTGGTGGAGATCCGCATAACCTCCTTGAGAAAACGCTCTTAACAAGTTTAAGGTAGATGCCGCTTGCACATAGGCTCTAATCATTCGTTCCGGATCAGGGATCCGAGATGCAGAATCAAAATTAAAACCGTTAATGATGTCCCCTCGGTAAGACGGAAGCGTGACGCCATTTCGAGTTTCGTCATTGCTCGAGCGTGGCTTTGCAAATTGCCCAGCAACTCTTCCCACTTTCACCACCGGAAGTTTTTCGCCAAAAGTAAGCACCACCGCCATTTGAAGCAAAATTCTAAAATTATCCCGAATCACATTGGCGCGAAATTCCTGGAAACTCTCAGCACAGTCTCCACCTTGAAGCAGAAAGGCCTTTCCTTCGGAAACAGCGGCAAGTTTATTCATTAAATTCCTGGCCTCACCGGCAAAAACGAGTGGCGGGTAACTCGCAAGTGTCGCCTCCACCTGTTGAAGTTTATCCGCGTCTGGATAGTCTGGAATTTGAGACTTGGGTTTTGATTTCCAGCTGTCAGGAGTCCAGATTTGCTTTTTCATGTTTGCCTCGTTTTTTGAATTCGAATTGCTTCTTTGTGAATTAATTTTAAAAGTGCGCGAGTAAATGCTTCATCCACTTTCGCCCGTTTTGCCATCTTTACGCGATCAAGGACCACCTCATCCCAACGTGCTTTTTGGTAAATGGGCAAGTCGTGTGCATGCTTTATTTTCCCCACTTGATTTACGGCCTTAAATCGACGCGCAAATGCATTCAGGATCATTCGATCGGCTGAATCTATTTCGGTTCTAAATTTTTTAAAAGCTTTCTTCAGTTGCGCTTCCGTTAATTTTTTATTTTTTTGCATTCTTTCCCCCTGCATTCCCTAGCTCGGACAAAACTCTTTTAATTTCATTAGATTGTTCCATGTATTTCTTGGTCTGATTAAAATTCTGTGCGGTGAGACTTTCATGGAATAACTTGAGCCGGTCAATGTAAGCACCTAAGGCCTCGGTGATATAAGTTTGGTTTTGTTCAAAAATTGGTGCCCACATGCTCGGTGAACTCTTAGCCAAACGAACTGTAGATTCAAATCCACCGCTCGCTAAATTAAAAATTGCATCCGCGTCTTTCTCTTTATCAAGAACTGTATTCGCAAGTACGAATGAACTAATGTGCGACAAATGACTCACATAGGCCGCATGCAGATCATGTTCGGCTGACTTCATTGAAATGAGCCTCATTTGAAGTGCGCCGTAAAGTGCTTCTATGATTTTTACGCAATCAGGGTCACTTTCGTCAGCGTCACAAATTACGGCTGCGCGCCCCTTAAAGAGTCCAACATGGGCGGCACTGGGGCCTGAATGCTCGGTACCCGCCATCGGATGGGAGGCTACGAAACGCTTTCTTTTAGTATGTTTTTTAACTGATTCTGCAATTTTCAATTTGGTCGATCCTACGTCGGTCACCGTGGCATGATCACTGATCGAATCTAGTACTGGGGGCAACAATATTGAAATATGATTCACCGGTACTGCAAGCACAATGATATCGGCTTCCGCGCAGGCAGTTTTCAAATCGGTAATTCGATCAACCAAGTTTAAAATCCTAGCCTGTTCTTGATGGGCGGCATTGTCATCCACGCCCATGACTTCCTTTACAAAGCCCGCAGCTTTTAAATCAAGCGCGATAGAACCACCAATAAGGCCTAAACCCACTACTGCTAGTTTCATTTGACCCAATCCTTTATTCTCTGAACTGCGTTTTGGAGAACGGCCTCAGATGCACAAAGCGACGCTCGTGCATAACGATTACCGTTGGATCCGAAAATCATGCCCGGGGTTAGGAACACATGTGCTTCCTCTAAAATTTTGTCTAAGTATTCTGACACCACATTTACTGAGTCGGGAGCTTTCGCCCATACAAATAATCCGACTTGATGGCGACTATAGGAGAATTTCAAAAGATCAAAGATCTCCCACACCAAGTTGCGCCGCTTTTCGTATATTTTATTTCGAGCCTCGTGCCACTCGGGCTTTACGTTTAGCGCTTGAATTGCTGCTTTTTGAATACCGAGGAACATTCCGGAATCGACTTGGCTTTTCACCCTTAGCACTGCATCAATTAAATCAGAGGCACCTAAAAACATGCCCACTCGCCAACCAGCCATATTGAAAGACTTGCTGAGTGAATTCAGTTCTGCCGAAACCTCTAGCTCGGGATCAGCCTTCAATAAACTGTGGGGCGGATCTCTATTTAGAACCAAACCGTAAGGATTATCATTACAAATTAAAATTCTCTTCTTCTTCGCGAACCCAACCAAACCAGTAAAAAAACTCTGGTCGCAGGAAGTGCCGGTGGGCATGTGCGGGTAATTCACCCACATCAATTTAACCCGTCCAAGATCCTGCATTTCCAGTTTCTCTAAGTCCGGAAGCCAATGGTTCTGCTCGCTGAGATCATAATAAATGACCTTCACACCCAATAACTCGGCAACCGAGGCATAGGCGGGATAACCAGGGTTCGGCACTAACACCGCATCGCCTGGATTCAAGATGGCCATTGAAAGATACAAAATACCCTCTTTTGAGCCTAAAAGAGGCAATATTTCTTTACCAGGATCAAGTGTTACGCCGTAACAGCTTCGGTACCAGTCGGCCATTGCAGTTCGTAACTCAGGTGTGGACCGGTAAGAAGCATAACCATGATTTTTGGGGTCGCGAATGGCATCCGCTCCTGCATCCAAAGCTTCAACAGGTGGAACCAAATCAGGACTGCCGATGCCTAAGCTAATGACATCAATTCCCTTCGCTCTCATTTGTGCGATCTGTTCGAGTTTCTTTGAGAAGTAATACTCTTGCACGTTCTGTAAGCGTTCTGCGACATCGACGATCATAGCGTTGGTTTCTCCGCACTGGGATAATCACCAAAGTGAATTAGGTTTAAAGTCAGTGCTTTTATTTCCTGAAGAGCTTTTAAATAATTGTCATTCTCTCGCCACTCAAGATCCACATGAAATCCATACTGATAGGGTTTTCCTATAATAGGGATAGATTGAATCTTGGTCATGTTCACGGCGTGTTGATGAAATACGTCGAGCGCCTTTACTAAACTACCAGGCATATGTTCAGCCTCGAAGCGGATCGATGCCTTGTTCGAACCCGTTGGCTTCTGATAATCCTCGGCACGTGAAAGCACTAAAAAACGGGTGTAATTTGAACGATCGGTTTCAATATTTTCAGCCAATAGCTCTAGGCCATAGGTTTCGCCCGCTAAACGACTTGCAATAGCAGCATGATTTTTTAAGCACTTCGCTTTGATCTCGAGTGCACTCTCTGCAGTATCAGAAGCTTCCACCATTTTAATGTTACTTAAGCCTGAAAGAAATTTCTCACACTGTAAAATGGCCATGGGGTGGGATTGCACCAGACGAATATCAGAAATGGCCTGACCAGGCAATGCGAGTAAACACATTTCAATACGGAGATAAACTTCTCCTAAAATTTTAAATCCGAAAGATTCAAGCAATGAGTAATTCGGAAGTATGCTACCTGCAATCGTATTTTCAATCGCCATGAGCGCAAAATCTGCTTCTTTGTTTTTGAGCCGCTGACACAACAAGGAAAAAGAAGAGCACTCGACTGGTTCTATGACTACTTCCTTAAAGAAGCGCCGTGCTGCCACATCATGAAATGAAGCACGCACTCCTTGAATTGCAATTTTTAAAGGTGGCACTGGTAGCTTACTCATCGATACGCGCACTCCGGTTTCTCAAGAGGTGATCCGCAAGTGTAATCGCCGCCATTGCTTCAACAATAGGTACCGCTCTCGGAACCACGCAAGGATCATGTCGTCCTTTACCTTCTACTGTTACCGTTTGGCCATTCTTGTCGATACTTTCTTGCGGTTTCATCAGGGTAGCCACCGGTTTAAACGCAACCCTAAATTCGATGTTCATTCCATTACTAATGCCACCCTGTATTCCGCCAGAATGATTGGTTTTAGTGGTCACTACTCCATTTTGTTCTTCAAACAAATCGTTATGTTCAGATCCATTCAACTCCACCCCAGAAAAACCTGAGCCATATTCAAAACCTTTCACCGCATTGATGCTCAACATCGCTTTTCCTAAATCAGCGTGTAACTTATCAAACACGGGCTCACCCAAACCGACAGGACAGCCACTCACAACACAACTCACTACACCACCAACGGTATCACCCTTCGACTTCACTGCCTCAATGAGTTCAATCATTTTCTTTGCTGTCGTCAGCTCCGGACAACGAATCATCGTACTTTCTACGAGAGTGAAATCCACTTCACTCATTGTTTGAGTCATTTCAATCGTTCCCACTTTAGAGACGTAGGCTTGAATCTTAATTCCACTTTTTGCTAAGAGTTGTTTTGCAATCGCACCGGCAATGACTCTGGCTGCAGTTTCGCGAGCAGAGGAACGCCCCCCCCCACGATAATCTCGATGCCCATATTTTTGATCGTAAGTATAATCAGCATGGGATGGACGAAATTGGCCAGCAATATGTGCGTAATCTTTTGAACGTTGGTCTTCGTTTTGAATCAGCGCTGCAATAGGCATCCCGGTGGTTTTTCCTTCAAACACCCCTGATACAATTTGAACTTCGTCTGATTCCTTACGTTGAGTAGTAATTTTCGACTGACCAGGTTTGCGACGATCTAGATCCTTTTGAATGAGGGCTGTATCAATTTCGAGACCGGCTGGGCAACCATCGATCACCACGCCGATCATTTCACCATGAGACTCACCAAAGGTAGTCACTCGAAACAGTGATCCAAAAGTATTTCCACTCATCGCGCGTCTTGGCCTAGCAAAAGCGCCAAGCCCTCCACATAGGAATTCGCACCCAATCCACAGACTTGCGCCACACAGACGGGTTCAATCACTGATATTTTTCGAAAATCTTCACGTGAATGAATATCACTCAAATGCACTTCAACGGTCGGCACGCCAATACTACCCACTGCATCCCGAAGCGCGTATGAATAATGAGTATAAGCGCCCGGATTGAACACAATTCCATCTGCCCACTTCCGGGAAGCGTGTAAGATATCAATGAGCTTTCCTTCAGAGTTGGATTGAAAAATTTTCACTTTTACTCGATTTATTTTTGCCTCCCCTTGAATAATTGCATTCAACTCCTTCAAGGTCATTGAACCATAAACCTCGGGCTCGCGGTCTCCGAGTAAATTTAAATTTGGTCCGTGCAGAATTAAAAATTGTTTCACTTTAGCTTTTGAGTTTGTTTTTTTTGATCTGCTTTTACTTGCCATAGTTGCCGCCTTTTGCTGGTTTAGAATCCGGTTGAAATAACATCAAGAAAGCTTCGACTAAATCCTGAGTGGTCACTCCCCGATCAGACACCGAATGCCCGAGTCGATCGAGAAGCACAAAGCGGATACTGCCGTTTTCTGATTTCTTATCTTTTTTCATATGCGAAAAAATTTGATTCATTTTAATAGTTGCAGGAATAGGTGCAATAGGGAATCGACAGAGGAGCGCATCCATTTTCTCTCGTTCAAGAATGCTGAGGACTCCTCGTCTCTCCGAGAGAGCAAGAGCGAAGCGCATTCCTAATATTACAGCTTCACCGTGCTGGTATTTCTTATAGTCGGTTTCCGTCTCGAGTGCGTGGCCAAAAGTATGTCCGAAATTAAGAACTTCCCTGACCCCAGTGCGATCAAACTCATCCTTCGCTACTGCCTTACTTTTCCACTCGAGAGATTTCTGAATGCAATACTGGAGGACACTTGGATCGGAGCTCATGAGATGATCGATGTTTTTAACCAAATAATTGAAAAATTTTGGATCAAATGTCAGCGCGCATTTTACGATCTCGCCCATTCCTGAAACCATTTCACGAGGTCCCAGTGTTTTTAAAAAACTGGTATCACAAATCACTAAAATGGGTTGATGAAAAGCCCCGATCAAGTTTTTGCCTGTCGTATGGTTCATACCGGTCTTTCCACCCACAGAGCTATCTACTTGCGCAAGCAGCGTCGTGGGAAGCCCCACCCAATCAATTCCTCTCATGTAGGTAGCGGCAACAAAACCTGCAACGTCGCCTACTGAACCGCCCCCCAAAGCTACAATTACTGAATCACGATCCGCCTTCGCTTTCAATAGTTCGCCATAGATGGCATAAACTGAGTGAATATCTTTCAGTCGCTCGCCCGCTTTGAGCGGAATATCATGCACGATCAGCCCTTGCGACTTCAACGAGCGAACCAAAGCGCGCCTCGCTTGCACTAAGCGCTCATCACTCAGAACAAAAACTTTTTTCGAACGACGCTTACTGAGGAAGGGCCCCAAGATCTCGCTCGCTGATTTACCGATTATCACCGGGTAAGAACGTGCCCCTAAATTAATTTTCAATTTTTTAAGCTTCATTGCAAATCTCCCAGTTGTGAAAGTACCGCAAAAGCAACTTCTCGCGGGTTACGATTCATCGTGGAAACAGCAAAATGGGCTCGATCATAAATCGCTTTTCTGGCCTGCAGTAATAATGCAATCTTCGCCCGCCGATCAACCGTTTCAAGATTTTCCAAAAGAGGCCGCTCTATTCCCTGTTCTGCAATTCTTTTTTCTAAAGTCTGTTCATCCGCCTGCAAACAAATCAGATTCCCCTTTGACGAAACTAGCTCTAAATTCTCTTCATCCAAAATTGCGCCCCCACCGAGCGCTACAATCACGTTCTTCATTTGCACTGCTTCTTTCACTGCATTTTTTTCAAATTTCCTGAACTGAGCCTCGCCCTGAACTGCGAAAACGGTTTGTACACTATGACCAACAATACTTTCGATGAGTTGGTCCGTATCGATAAACAAACGACCCGTAATTTTGGAAAGTTCAGCACCCACAGTGCTTTTTCCCACACCCATAAAACCGGTTAAAAATAAAGGAGCGGGATTTTCCCGCGTCCGGAGTAGCCCTTTCAAATAGCGCCGTAAATCCTTCCTTAATAACTCTTTGCTTTTCAATGGAGCAATCCAAATCTCAAAAGCAGCAATCGCTTGATCCATGAGCATACCGAGTCCGCCGACAGTTAAGAGCCCACAGTCACGCGCAACCTTTAAAAAAATAGTTTCTTCAGGAGTGTAAATTAAATCAAAGGCAAGCGCATTCCGTTCAAACTTCAAATTTGAAATTCCCTCGAAGACGTTTTCTTCGTTTTGAATTACTTT
>CAIMWN010000013.1 GCA_903845155.1 Oligoflexia bacterium | reverse complement strand
GTAGATGGACTGAGTGATCCTGAGAAAAATCTCAGAATTGGAATTCAATTCTTTGAGTCTCTCGTTAAGCATTTTAAGGGAAACATTGACCTGGCCCTTGCCGCCTATAATGCAGGCCCTGGCGCGGTCGAGCGCTGGAAAGCCCGCTACCCGTCAGCACCGCAACTCCTCTTTTTAGATCTGATCCCTTATTCTGAAACCCGTAACTACGTTGCACTCATTGAACGCAATTATTACTGGTATTCTAAAATTTATGGTGCAGACCTAAAGCATTAAACTTCAGAAAGCTTGTCGTCTTTACGAGCAATCCACACATAAATAACGGGGAGTAGGAACAAGCCTAGTATTAAATCCCCTAGCATTCCACCCACTACCACAATGGCTAACGGGCGTTGTGAGTCCGATCCGATGGCATGCGAAAAAGCAGCCGGTAAGAGACCAAAAATAGCCACCAGTCCCGTCATCAAAATTGGCCTGAGCCTAAGAATCGCGCCCTCGAGTGCCGCTTCGTGAATTCCCATCCTATTCCGCATCTGATTAATGTAGGAGATCATTAAGATCCCCGTCTGCACCGAGACACCGAACACCGCCAGGAATCCGATTCCAGATGAAACACTGAAGTTAGTACCGGTCAGAAATAAGGCCACCACCCCACCCACGCTCGCAATGAGTACGTTCACCATGATGAGCAGCGACCATTTCAAAGAATCAAAAACCATATAGAGCACAAAGAAAATACAAAGAATAGTAATAGGTACAATAACCATTAGTCGCTTGCCCGCACGCTGCTGACTTTCAAACTCACCAGACCAAGTCACATAATAACCTGGCGGAACCAAAATGCTCTTTTTGACCTGAGCTTGCGCATCTTCGATCGTGCTGCCTAAATCCCGATTCCGAATACTAAATTTAAGAGCAATAAAGCGCTGATTCTCTTCGCGATAAATGGTGGAAGCACCATCTTCAACTTTGATCGTCGCCAAGTCTTGAATCGGTATGCGATAACCATCAGGTGTTGGAACCAATATTTTTTTGATTTGTTCAATATCACTTCTATATTTTGGCTGAAAGCGAACTGCCATATCATAATGCTTCTCACCCTCTAAAACCTGGGTCGCCACCCGTCCGCCGACTGCGGTTTGGATCATGTCTTGAACGTCTGAAATATTGAGTCCGTAACGAGAAATCTTATCTCGATCAATGTTAATGTTAATATTGGGCTGTCCAGTCTCTTCAAAAACACCTAAGTCTTCAATGCCCTTAACATGGGAAAGTAGATCTTTAATCTCGTCGATTTTTTGAGTCAGAATTTTGATATTATCGCCGTAGAGTTTTACCACCAGGGCACCTTTTACTCCATAAAGCGCTTCTTCGACGTTATCGGAAATGGGCTGCGAAAAATTCCAAATCACACCTGGAATTTTCGAAAGCTCATAGGCCATGGAATCGACCAGCTCTTCTTTATTTTTGAACTGACTTCTCCATTCACTCCGATCCTTGAGATCGACAAAGCACTCCGTATTAAAGAAACCGCCTGTGTCTGTTCCATCATCAGGACGCCCCATCTGGCATACCGTAATCGGTACTTCAGGATAGGTCATAATAATCTCACGCGCTTTTTTAACCACACTATTCGACAATTTAGGTCCGGCACTAGGCGGAAGTGTGCCACGTATCCACAGGGCGCCCTCATCTAAATGGGGAAGGAATTCAGAACCAATTGGCCCACACAATGCCAACAGTAATGTCGCACCAAAACAACCAAGCGCAATCCCAATCACCAGGCGACGTCTCGCCAAAGCAAGGCCCAGCACTCGACGATATTGCACCGAGAGCCACTCAACACAAGGATTATGCCATTCCTTAAGCTCTCCTTTTAAAAAGTAGGAACAGAGCACAGGCACCAAAGTAATGGACAGAATCATTGCACCGATCAGAGCAAATGCAACCGTCCACGCCATGGGTGAAAACAGCTTTCCTTCCACCCGCTGTAAAGTAAAAATAGGCAGATAAGCCAAAATAATAATAGCGATAGCATAGACGATGGGCCGCTCTACTTCTTTTGCTGCCACTAAGATCAGGTCGATCATATTGTAATCGTGAATACCTTGCTCTTTTTTCAGCTGCTTGTGACGGAAGACATTTTCCACCATCACCACTGCTCCATCGACCACCATCCCGAAATCCAAAGCTCCCAGAGAAAGAAGATTTGCGGGAATATTGCGTACGTTTAGAAAAATAGACGCGAAAAGAAGGGAGAGCGGAACCGTCACTGCCACCACTAAAGCGCTTCTGAGATTGCCGAGGAAGAACAAAAGAATGATGAGAACCAGGATCATTCCTTCCACCATGTTGTGTTCAACAGTGTGAGTGGTCATGTGAATGAGATCAGAACGATCCAAGTAAGCTTTTATTTTCACACCAGACGGCAACACGTTTTCATTGATCCATTTTATTTTTTCGTGAAGGCCATCTAAAACTTTTTCGTCTTGTTCGCCTACGCGAGATAAAACAATTCCCTCCACTACATCATCCCGAGAGTCTACGGAACCATCAGGGCGATGCTCTGACATGGATATTTGCCCTAAGCGCTCCTGTGCACCCACTACTACCTGACCAATATTTTTGACTCGGACCGGAGTTCCTCCAACTTCCTTAATGATCACGTTTCCAATATCCTCAACAGTATTGGCATTTCCAACCCCACGAATATTGAGGGACTGGTCACCATTTTGAATGAAGCCTCCGCCGGAGTTCTGATTATTACTCGACAGCGCTTGAATGAGCGCAGGCGTACCTAAACCATAGTTAGCGAGTGACATGGGATCAGCCAAAATTTGAAATTGCTTCACCTCTCCGCCAAAGCTGGACACGTCGGCGACTCCAGGGACTGCACGGATATATTTCTCGATATCCCACATTTCGATGCCCTTTAAATCCATAATGGGAAGCTTACTATCCAATATGTACCAAAAGATTTGACCGACTGGACTACCCATAGGCCCCAGCTGTGGTTGGACTCCCTGAGGTAAAGTCACTAAAGTAATTTTCTCGAGCGCGTAGTTATGTGCTTCTTGTGTGGTCGTCTTTTCGTCAAAGGTTAAGGTAACTACCGACAAACCGAAAAGTGAAAGTGAGCGGTTGTGAAGCACATGAGGGACCGAGTTCATGGACAACTCAATGGGAATAGTAATCTGCTTTTCCACTTCCTCAGCTGCGTGCCCTGGCCATTGAGTAATTACTTGGACCCATGTATCCGCAATATCGGGATAAGCTTCGATAGGAAGCGCTTTAAATGCGGCCATTCCTCCAATCACTAGTGCAATCCCCATGCACAGAACCATGACACGGCCCTGAAGTGCAAAGGCTACAATTTTGCCAATCATGTACCTGCTCCGTTAAGTGCAGCATCCAAAAGCAAGCCACCTTCTGAAACTACTTCATCCCCGTCACTCAAACCTTGGGTGACTGAAACATTGTCCAAAGATTCAGCATCGGTCGTGACCGGAATTTTTTTAAAAATGTTTCCTGGTGTACGTTTATAGACGTAGACCACATCCTTAAGCCGAATGAGCGCACTTTTGGAAGCAACCAGTGCCACCCGTTGCTTGATAATTACATTCCCTTGAACATACATATCTGCGCGAAGCGCTCCACCGGGATTGTCCATCAATGCACGAATCTTAATGGTACGTGAATTCGGGTCCATGGCCGGGCTAATAAAAGAAACTTTACCATGTAAGAAGCCAGCGCCATTCCCCGGATCAATGATCACTTCTTGATCTTTATGCACTTTGGATAAGTCTTCAGGATAAATATCCCCTGCAAACCAAACCTTATGCAAGTCACCGATTAAGAAAAGCGTGTCTCCAACGTTGACGACGTTCCCAATGACTGCATTTTTGCCTAAAAGAGCTCCCGCTTGTGGTGCACGAACTAAAAGGTTTTCAGGGGTTTTTGATTCCTGCGGAGTTCCCCATTTTGCATAGTCTGCTGGACTTACACCCAAGGCATTTAGTTTTTTCTTAGATAGTTCAAGAAGATGCTTGGTCTCTTCATCGTTTGGAGAATCATGCATTTGCTTCATGGTTTGAACAAACTCTTCATGAGCGACTGCAAAATCTCCGCTAAAAATATTACAGAGTGGCTGCCCTGCAGTGACCACTTCCCCAGATGCAACATAGATTGCTTCAATCCGGCCTTGAACCCGAGAGGGAACCACTGCGGTTCGATCTTCGGGCACGCTGATTTTTCCCATAAGTGAAAGTTTTTCTGGAAAATCAGTCTTCAATACTTTTTCGATCTTTAAGTTTTTAATTACGCTCTCAGACACTTGCAAACTGTCATCTGTGATTTTCTTAATCATCACCTCTTCAGCAGGTTTTTTAGTGCAAGCGCTTCCGAACAAAATCAGTAACAATGTGCTCATCAAAATTCGTTTATTTACAGACATTCGGCCCCTCAGTTTTTCCAATATCGCAGCCCATTTGCGCGATCAGTTGATTATAAAATTGTGCAATGTTTTGTCGTTTAGTGAGCATATCTTTCATCGCTCCATGTAAAATTGTACGGCTTTGATTTACAGCAAAGTAATCGGCCTTACCCATTCCGTACGTTAATAATGTTAAGTCGAAACTTGCCTTTGCGGCGGGTACCACTAATTTCTCTGACGCTTCCAAATCTTTCAATGTCGCCTTCAAGCTTGTATACAAGGTTTGTAAACTTGAAATCATTTGAAGCTGCTGGGAGTTGTATTGATTTTCGGTGACGATCCGATCATGTTGGGCCGCATGCATACCCGTCAATTCGTTAAATGGAAAGAAGATGGGGATCGCAAGCCCTAAGCCTACGCTGTAATCGCGAAGGACATCCGGGCCATTGGGTGCTGCTTGCGACGTCCATTTATTTACAGCAGCGGTAAGCTGAAAATCGGGGAAAGGTTGAAGTGAAGCATTGGTTACCAAAGCATCTGAACTTTCTACCAGTTTTCTCGAAGCATTGAGCGCCTGATTATTTCTCATCATGATGCGGATCAACTCTTCATACGATTGCTTCACACTAGGAACTACGATCTCTTCGGGAAACTGAGGACGGAGAGTATTGTCTTCAGGTTTTCTGATAATCTGCCGAAACTGAGTCAACAAAACTTCGTAATCATTTCTATTTTGAAGAATACTTTGAGCAATTTGTTGAGTGGTCACCTGCGCATTCAGAAGATCTACTTTGGCAGCTTGAGATGCCGAGAAACGCTTTTCTAATAACTTCATCAACTCGTGATCTCGTTTTTGCTCCTGCAGTAGGAATTTATAAAAAGCATTGTTGACCGCAAACGAAACAAAATTGTTTGAAAGCGCCGTCATGATATTGATTTCTTGAGCAACCGCCTGCTGTGAGGCAGCTTCAGCTTGGTGGCGAACGGCGGCACTTTGAGAGAGGGCCTTGCCTGGAAAACCGATGGTCCACGCGACTTGGTAAGTGACTTGAGCGGATTGTTCACTCAGCGAAAGGCCGGGAATGTCACTTTTACTATAAGTGAAAATTGGATTTTGGGGTGAAAGCGCCTGGGCGGAGCGAAGCTTAAAGGACTCTTCCTGATTACGAATCACCAAGAGATCAAAATTGTCATGGAGCGCAATCTGAACCGCTTCGTCGTAGGTCAAATAATGAACATGAGTGGGTTCCGCGAGCACCTCTGTTTGTGGGTTTACTTGTGGGTTTACGATTTCAGCCTGCACTAATCTCGCATTGCAACAAAATGCACACAAAATGACGATCATTTTCAGTTTCATTTACCGTACCGTTTTACTTTCATTTTAGTCAAATCATGCCCGACTGAACAGGTTTTAATAAAAATTTAACAGATATTGCATGGCTTTACACCTATAAATCTTTAAATTCCTGCGTTAGTTGTTCTCGTAATATTCCTGCCCCTTTGACTTGCCTTTCTAATTAACATTTGTTAATTCACGAGGCAATGATTATGCAAAGTTACAAATTCTCAGTGATGATCCTATTAGCGTTAACGGTCCATTTTTCGATTCCCGCTTTTGCTGATAGCAACGCAAATATAAAAACTGATTCTAAAACCGAATCTATGTTTGGATTACCAGGTGTCCCTACCAATTCCTCCACTACACTCGGAGCCCTACCCTATTCCAATCAATGGATTTCCGAACAGATCAAATCTTACATGTATTTTAGTTATAACAGCGCGCAAATGAACAATCCAAACATCAGCGTTGGTCAATACACCACTCAATTCGATTCGAACGCCTTTGGCTTTCTCTCGATTGATTATTTTTCAAAAATCCTTCCCTTTGCTTCACCGGAGTCCAGTAAAACGGTACTTCGGGAGCTTTCACTTTGGGGAAGATACTCATTGGGCTTCGCCGCACGGAAAGGCGATCTCACCAATACTCAGACTGCACTGTCTTCATCAAACGATAGCTCGCTACTCTTGATATCAGCGCGTCTGGGCGCTCTCGTCGGTTACGATCACTTTGCTTGGTTTAAACCTTACCTAGGAGTAGAGCTTGATCCTTCTTATTACCGCACCACTTCCGACTTGAATGGAGCAGAATCACAAAACGAACAATTCAGCTATGGGCCAGTACTTGGATCGCACTTTCCTATTTTATTCAGTGGCCGCGGTTCATTGTTTACAGAAGTTCAAAAAAATATTCCGATTCAAAACGCAGCCCAAATCATGGCAAGCAGTTATCAACTCACTGCGGGCATGGGATTTACTTTTTAATTCCTTCCTGAAGATACGACACTCCCTCGATTAACTGTGTCTGTGAGGGAGTGATCGCCCATTCCCAATAAGTAAATTTTTGTTCGAAGGTATTCGTAACTGCTTGTTGAAACCAATCGTAAGCCTGATGCTGATTCAACTCGATTTTTTCTCGCGTCACTAAAGAATCCTCGGGTTTAATCCAGGCTCTGAGTTCGTTTACGCTTTTTTTCTTCGAATTCGATTGCGTCGGGACCCGCACTTGTATGCCTTTACCCGATAAAACATCATGGTAGGAGGCGTAAGACCTTCCTTCTAATAAGGTATTCAAATTCTTAATTGCTAAATACTCATTTTTAACAGGTAACTGACCCAAAATATTGCAAAACAAAATTGGAACCGCTCGATCAAACGACTGAATAACAGGATCTGGGTTTTCCAAATCTAATTTCAATTTTAAATATTCTGGTCTTAATCCAGTCCTCGATTGAAAGATCATTCGTGCAAGCGGATCGGGTTCGATCGCGATGATCCGCTTAAAACTTCGAAGCCAAGATAGCGGCAAGGAATAGCCACCCGAGGGACCAATGAGGAGAATTTCATCAGAATCAATCAGCCAATTTTCCAGAAAACTCTGAACCGCGCTTCGATGAGCGCTCCACAATGAAGTATAGCGTTTTGCTCTAATATGATAGATGAGTCCGCCCGTAGAGTTCAGGAAATTCATTCAATGATCTTCACTTCTTCATGAAGCTCTATCCCCAATTCAGCTTTCGCACGCTCCTTCACGAGTTGAATGAGCGCCTTCACGTCAGCTGCGGTGGCGTGGCCTAGATTAATAATAAAGTTACTGTGTTTTTCTGAAATCTGAGCGTCGCCGACTTTGTGGCCACGCAAACCAAGAAGATCAATCACCTGCCAGGCATTCTTCCCCGTACCTCGCGGATTCATGAAGACGCTTCCGCAAGAGGGGAAATCCACGGGTTGGGTTTGCTTGCGCCGTTGATAAAGTTCATCAATTTCTGAGCGAACCTTTGCTGGATCTTCGGGGGTGTAAACGAGGTCGCAACTGATGATGAGCTCACCTGATTTTAAGAATTTATTTTTACGATACGAAAAATGGGATTCATTCACTTCGTGTTCACTGATGAGAAGCGGCCCCGGCACTCCTAAACGAACCGTTCGTACGCGCTTGCAGCACTTCACGATTTCACCCAAATGGGTTCCGGCATTCATGGCAATCATTCCCCCCACGGAACCAGGAATTCCTGTGAGATGAGAAAGACCTCCTAAGCCTTTTTCTTGGGCGAATTTAAGTAAACTAGAACACCCAACTGAGGCACCCACTTTTAACTCATTGTTTTCTTTCATTTCAATCTGTGAAAAAAGATGTTTCATGCGGATCACGATTCCGTCGAAACCTTGATCTGAGAATAATAAATTGGAGCCCCAGCCCAGGATAAAAAAACGGGCTTTGGTGTCCAAAATAACCTGATGAATGATTTCCAAATCCTGAAATGACCGAGGGGTCAGAACTGCAGTCGCAGGTCCGCCAATGCGGTAATAACTCACTTTTGAAAGTGGGGAATGATATTCAATAGTACCCAGAAAGGGAGTGGCTAGCGAATGATGCTCAAGCGAGTTTTTTATAATTTCGGTGTTCATACGAAATCCATAAACAGTACGCGCCTTGAAGGATCAAAAATCCAAAAACAGACCATTGTCCTCCCGATGAAAAGCCATAGGAATGAAGTCCAACGCCTAAAATGAAATTCACTCCGTACCAGGCCATCATTACGGTTGAAAAACAAATGACCGTCCAGAGCGGAAATGCGAAAGTTCCTACCCAACCTGCATAGCGTCCGTGGAGTACCGCCATGTATGAAAGAAGCGCGATCAATGCCCAGACTTCTTTTGGATCCCATCCCCAAAAACGACCCCAAGAGTAATCGGCCCAAATTCCGCCCAAAATAGTCCCTGCGGCAAGAAGAACGGTACCAAACATCAGCGCTCGGTAAGTGAGCTGATTCAATAACGCCACTCTTTGAGTGATCGGAGTCTTAGGCTTGCTCCCTGCATGAGCCAATCTAAAAAACTGAAATAAACCCACGTTTGCAATTCCCATGGCGAGCATAAAAGCACCATAGCTTAAAGTAATGGTGAGTACGTGAATCGTCAGCCAATAATTACTTCGGAGGACGGGCACTAAGGGACGAATGGTAGGATCCATCACCATTGGGGCAGAGTCGGCTGCAAAAAGAGCAAGACCTGACAAAAAAGTTGCGGTCGTCATCAGCACTGTTTGCTTGAATCGACTAAAGAGAATGAGGGCAAATACCATCACCCCTAGACTCACCCATATAATCGATTCATACATGTTCGTCACGGGCGGACGTCCCGCCACATAACAGCGAAGACCAAACCCGAGTGCATGCATTACAAATGCAGAAAAGGTAAGAAACTTCGCCATGATCCGAGGAAACGCGTGCGCGTTAGCAAAAAGCCACAAAATACCCGCAAAAAGATAGAAAATCATTGCTTGGAGAAAAGGACGTAAGCGATTGTATAACACTTCTGCTTTTAATTTTGGCTCTTGTGCCTCATAACCCGGCATCGCTGCTTCGATGCTTCTTCTGGTGTGTGCGGCACTTTCTTTAAACTTTTCTGAATCTTGGTCTAAGTAACTTTTCAAAAGCGAGTAAACAGCACTACTTTGCTCGGTGGGAACAGTCATTCCTTCAGCAACAGTTCCCCAATTGGATTCTGGATTCTTATCCGCAGGAGGAGATACCGCCCACATTTTACCTTCAATCAATCCATGGTAGCGGGAAACATGGTCTACTACCCTTTTTAGCTCCTCAGTTCTAGGGTCTTTTGCTCCGGTAGCAACACTCACTCCAGTGTTCGTCACCTGTGCCGCAGCATTTTGATTGGTGATGCCTTCAGCATACTGTAAAAAGGCATTGCTCTTCATGAGCTCTGCGGGTGAATAGTATTTCCGCATCGGATCGAGAAGGAGTTGTTTGCGAACTTCTTCATTTGAAATCTTAATAAATGGAACATCAGACCACTGTTGAGGTTTCACCATCATCGAAACAATCATTTCGCTCGGATCAAAGTTCTCAAAGGAGCGAGAATCCGTTAAGGAGAGAATAGTTTCTCTTGCAAACTCATCAAAAGGCTTTATTCTTCCGCCGCTTTGAACGGGAATCAATCGCAAATCATGAAGGAATAATCCCTTGATGGGCTCAGGGCCCGTCGTTTGCGCAGAGGCAACCGCTAATTGACTCATGAACGCGCATAAAATTAGTTTAAAATTCATAAATTCTCCACCGTGGGTTTCTTCTTTTGGACCGCTTTGATTAAATAGAGTAAAATTGCGCCGGAAACGAGTAATAACGAACCCCAATATTTCAGTGCACGACCCGGATCGTAGTTTACGGAAAGAATGGTAGTCGTCGGCCTTGGAAAATCCGGGATATAGCTTGCTTGATAAAAAGTGTAACCTCTTTCGGCAAGGGGTTCATTCATGGTGATGTGATGAACGGGCAAGGTATTCATTTCTGTTTCATTTTTTTGTAGCTGATCTACAATTTGAACAAAAGACGAATAAGCAGCCGGATCCATGGTGCCTGGATTATGCTTCAACTCAAATTGCTTCAATCGTACCGCGTAGGGGAGAATCACTCGTTTTGGCATATAACCAATCGACACCGTGGTGCCATCCGCTTCGGTGAACTCTGCACGATCTCCTAAACCCAACCATAACTTTGAAGAAGGATTGCTCAGGAGTGATACTTGCATCGCAGGATTAGGCAGTCCATTCCCCATCGCTGCTTTTACTTTCACGGTTTCATACTCAGTTGAGTTCACAGCGTTCGGAATAAATTTTTTCACTTGGATCTTGATCGGCATCTTCCATTCAGGATTAACAATAGTGGGTTCGGACGCTTTGTCGCTCAACGTAATTTTACCGGTTTTAATTTCGCCTCTGATCGAGGTTGCTTCAAAGTGGAGCTCCCCCGCTTTGTTTACGACAAAATCTAAACGGGCTTCTGGTGAATCGGACGAGATCCCCGCTTCTTTCACTAAATCTTTTTGGTGATCGGAACGAATTAAAAATCGGGCCGGTCCAAGTTTCTGTGTCGACCATCCTGCATCCCCTGACCAAAGCCAAAACTCAGGTGCGCCGCCCATGGGGGAACCTAAAATGCGAATTAAAATTGCAGCACTTGATTTAGCATGGGCTGGATCAGCAGGCGTTGCCGTAGGCAAAAAGTTAATTTTCGGTTCAGCATCCGAAACAAATTTTTCAACTCTAATTCCAAATTCCTTAATGTCATATGGTTTAAAATTCTGCGCAACTGACTCTGGCATCCAATCGAAGGGAATGGATTTATTGTCATCTTTGCGGGTGTAAACCAAAACATGGCGATCGAGCTCCACAGCTGAATTCACTTCATTCTCAGAAATACGGAGTGAACCATCGAGGCCTTTTGAATAAGTGAGCCAGGCCCCAATTAAAATCATGAGAATTCCGGCATGGGCCATCAAGAAGGGCGTGTGCTTTCTCTTCCAAGGGTAGCGACTAATGGCTACGGCTAAAATATTTAGACCGAGGAGAGTGAGGATGGCGTAAAACCATCTTGCCTGATAAACCCAGTATTGGGCTGTTTTTGAATCGATTTTGGATTCGATGATGGTAGCTACCATCAAACAAATTGCAAGACTGGCAATATTCACTACTGCGAGTTTTAACGAAATGAGCACTTTCCAAATGCGCTCTAAAATTTTTACCATGAGCCTACCTTATTAAACGTGTCTACTTTTGCATGGGTGGCAGTTCAAGGGCGATATCCTTACCGCGATCTTGTCCTACTCCACCTTGACGGATGACCGGTACACCGGCTAATTCAAGCACCTTCCGTTGCGCCCAAGCTTCCTGCTCTAAATAATCTATAGGAAGCGTTTTCTTGATCGATTCATTGAATTCGTCGTAAACGCGATCGTAATTTCTCATGCGATAGAATCGTCCTGAGTTTCTACCCACTGCCGAGCGAGCTTGCTTTCTTAATCGATACGCAAAGAACCAACTTTGCCGTGCATGCGGCGGCGTGAAATCAATGAGCAGATCTACCTTGGAAGGAGCTTCCACACCAATGGGATCACCACTGGTAGAAATAAAAAACACAGCCGTTCCCGGGTATGCGTGAGTAATGTAATTTCGGAGAGCCGATAAATCGAGCGTCATGGCTTTCGAAGAAATCACCACAAGAACAGTCTTAATATTGGAAAAACATGACTCATGACTCATTTGCTTGCTCCTAGTTCTGCAATCACTTCATCTACGTGTCCCTTTACGGATACTTTCGAATAAACCTTCAATAGCTTACCTTGCTCATCGATCAGAAAAGTAGAACGCACAATACCCATATAGGTTTTACCGTAATTGGATTTTTCCTGCCAAACCCCGTAGGACTCACATACTTTACCACTCTCGTCTGCGAGTAACTCAAAGGGTAAATCGTATTTGTTTTTGAATTTCTGATGTGACTGAACAGAGTCACGACTTACTCCCAAAACCACGACACCCTGTTTTTTCAAACGAGAAAAAGAGTCTCGAAAATCACAACTCTCTTGTGTACAGCCTGGAGTATTGTCCTTGGGGTAAAAATAAAGGACCACTTTATTACCCCTGAGCGCAGATAGTTTTACTGTCACACCAGCATCGTTGATGAGAGAAAATTGCGGAGCTTTTTGACCTGCTTTCAATAACGAATCTTGGGTTGAAGTATTTTTAGCAGTGACCTTTTTCGTCACCCCATTTTTTACGCCATCCTGAACCGCTATTTTTTTTGCCGTCTTTTTCTTCGCAACAACTTTCTTCTTTGCCAATGTTATTTCCTCATTCCTGCTTGCCTTATTTAAGCCTGCGGTGGAGTGCTGGACTCGGCTGCTGACTTCGCGGGTGACTCTTCGGTAGATGTCTTTGACTCGTTTGACTTCTTCGCTGAAGCCTTCGAAGACTTTTTTCCATTTAAAGTTTTTAAGATTTTCTCAAACTCTTTCTTTTGGGTATCTACAAATTTACTGAATTTCGCTAATTCTGTGGGAATTTGTTTTTGAAGCTTTTGAATCTCTTTTGCTTCCTTCTCAATAAAAGACTTCACTTTATTCACATCAGTATTCTTGATGAGATTTTTGAGCTCTTTGCTTGAGTTTTCCGCATACTTTTTCGCTTCTTTCAGGGTTTCCTTATTCATGAGACCTTGAAGTTGCTTTTGCTTCGTTTTGAGTTGGCCGACAACATCTTTGAATTTATTCAAGTCGATCTTCTTTGTCATAATACTCCACCTTTAAGTTAATGCTTTTTTTAGAAACGGGAAATCACTTCATTCTTTTCGAAGAAGTAAGAAATTTCGCGCTCTGCTGAAGTTGCACTGTCAGAACCGTGAACAGCATTTGCTTCAATGCTATCAGCAAAATCTTTACGGATGGTGCCTGGAGCCGCTTTTGCAGGATCAGTCGCGCCCATGATTTCGCGGTTCGCAAGAACTGCATTCTCGCCTTCGAGCACGAGGAGAAGAACTGGACCACTGGTCATGAAATTAACCAAAGAACCGAAAAAAGGGCGCTCTTTATGTTCAATATAAAAGCCTTCTGTTTTTTCTTTAGAAAGTTTTGTAAATTTTGCTGCCGCTACTTTTAAGCCTTTTGATTCAAAACGATCGATAATTTTACCGATTGAATTCTTTGCTACTGCGTTTGGTTTAATGATGCTGAATGTTTTTTCGATTGCCATGATGGGTCTCCTTAGTTTGTTGCACCGTTAGGTGCAAATATTGTTTAGATGCACCGTCAGGTGCAAATATTGTTTAGATGCACCGTCAGGTGCAAATATTGTTTAGATGCACCGTTGGGTGCAACTATTGTTTAGCCTTTTAAAGCTTGTTGCATAGTTACACCTAAAGTGGCGGGAGATCTGGAAATCTTCACTCCTGCTGCCTCAAGTGCTTGAAATTTTTCTTCTGCTGTTCCTTTACCACCCGAAATAATCGCACCAGCATGCCCCATGCGTTTACCTGGAGGTGCCGAAGCTCCCCCGATGAATCCTACGACCGGTTTCTTCATGTGCTTTTTGATGTATTCAGCTGCTTCTTCTTCAGCAGTTCCACCGATTTCACCAATCATGATAACGCCATTCGTATTTGGATCATTATTAAATGCTTCGAGAACGTCGATGAAGTTCGTGCCATTAATCGGATCACCACCGATTCCCACACAAGTACTTTGACCAATTCCTAAACGAGTAAGCTGGTGAACCGCTTCATAAGTGAGCGTTCCTGAACGTGATACAACTCCGATTTTGCCCGCCAAGTGAATATGACCAGGCATAATGCCGATTTTACATTCGTCTGGAGTAATAATTCCCGGACAATTTGGACCAATGAGGCGGGAACCGCGTTCCTTCACAAATCGCTTCGTCGCAATCATGTCAGCAACCGGGATTCCCTCAGTGATACAGATAATGAGAGGAATGCCTGCGTCCGCCGCTTCACAAATTGAATCGGCTGCGAAGGGAGGCGGAACGAAAATCATGGAAGCATTTGCTCCAGTTTTTCTCATCGCTTCTTCTACCGTATTGAATACCGGAAAGTTTTCCACCGTTTGGCCACCTTTGCCTGGAGTGACTCCTCCCACTACACGGGAGCCCGAGTATTTCACTCCATACTCATCGCAGCCCTTTGCATGAAAAAGCCCCTGAGAACCGGTAATTCCTTGAACAATTAATTTTGTACTCTTGTTTACCCAAATAGACATTTCGTTAACCTTTCAGCCTTAGCCGCTTATTTCGCTGCTGCCACAATTTTTTTAGCCGCATCTTCTAAATCATCTGCAGGCGTAATCTTTAAACCGCTCTCCGATAAAATTTTCTTACCGAGGTCAACGTTCGTGCCTTCGAGTCTGACCACGAGAGGCACTTTTAGCTGAAGCTCTTTTGCCGCAGCAATTACCCCTTCAGCGATCACGTCACATTTCATAATTCCACCAAAAATATTAACCAAGATCGCCTTCACTTTTGGATCTTTTAAAATAATTTTAAATGCTTGGCTCACTTTTTCTTTCGTAGCCCCACCACCTACATCGAGGAAATTAGCAGGGGTTCCACCATGAAGCTTAATAATATCGAGTGTCGCCATCGCAAGACCGGCACCATTTACCAAACAACCAATGTTTCCATCGAGGGCAATGTAAGCGAGGTCATATTTAGATGCTTCCACGTCTTGTGGATTCTCTTCGAGGATGTCGCGCATTTCAACGAGGTCAGGATGACGAAAGAGAGCATTGTCATCGAAGTTGAGTTTCGCATCGAGTGCAAGTAGCTTGTTGTCGGGCGTAAGCACCATAGGATTGATCTCTACTTGTGAGCAATCTTTTTGAATGAAACACTCATAAACTCCCTTAAAAAAATTGACGGCATCTTTCATCGACTCCGCAGGTAGACCAAGGGCAAGTGCGAGTTTTCTGCCATGGAATGGCTGAAAACCAGTGCCTGGATTGATCGCAACTTTAAAAATTTTCTCTGGCGACTTATGGGCGACTTCCTCGATCTCCATTCCACCTTCGGTAGAGACCATCATCGAAACTTCTGAAAGTGAACGATCGAGTACAACACCTAAGTAATATTCTTTTTTAATATCGCATCCGGCTTCGATCCAGAGTTTGTGAACTTTCTTTCCGTGTTCACCTGTTTGCGGGGTGACCAGAACTTTTCCCATGATCGCGAGCGCTGCAGATTTTACATCGTCCATGGTTTTGCAAACTTTCACGCCGCCCGCTTTTCCGCGGCCACCGGCATGAATTTGCGCTTTCACGACAAACACTGAAGGGTTCACTTCTTTTTTCAGCTTCTCTGCCGCCTGAACTGCAAGAGCTGCAGTGTCGCCACCTTGCTCAACAAGCACGCCTTCAGAGACAGGAACTTTGAATTTTTTTAATACGCTTTTCGCCTGATATTCATGAATATTCATTAATTGAGCCCCAAACGTTTCATATCATCAACTAAGCTTTTCACCGCTGCTGCTGATTTTCCAAACATGTCTTTTTCTTCTGCATTCAATTCAAGAATAGGTACAGACTCGAGTCCTTTGGCGCCCAACTTCACGAGCACACCACAGAATAAATCTTGAACGCCGTATTCACCTTTCAGGAGTACAGCACAAGGAAGGATACGTTTTTTATCGCGAACGATTGCTTCCACCATTTGAATTGCTGATGCGGCAGGCGCGTAATAAGCAGAGCCCGTTTTCAGAAGCTCAACGATTTCTGCGCCACCTTTGCGCGCGCGATCCACGATTGAATCAATACGATCTTTGCTGACGAGTTGTGTGAGTGGAATTCCACCGACCGTAGTATATCGAGGCATTGGAACCATAGTGTCGCCGTGCCCCCCGAGAGTAAAACCTTGAACATCTTCAACACTCACATTGCATTCCATTGCTACAAATGAGCGAAAACGCGCACTGTCCAAAACTCCAGCCATTCCAATTACGCGTTCGCGTGGGAAGCCCGTTGCAGTCAGAGCGACGTGGCACATGGCATCGAGTGGATTGGATACGATAATGAGCACACAGTTCGGAGAATATTTTGCAACGTTCTGCGCACATTCTTTTACAATTTTAGAATTGGTAGCAAGCAAATCATCACGACTCATTCCAGGCTTACGGGGAATTCCTGCAGTGATTACGACTACGTCAGAATCTTGAGTGAGCGCATAATCACTTCCACCTTGAATATTTGAATCAAATCCCTCAACAGGTGAAGCTTCGAAAAGATCGAGCGCTTTTCCTTTTGCAGCATCACCATTAATGTCGATGAGCACTACATCTCCGAGCTCTTTACTTGCTGCCCAGTGAGCACAAGTTGAACCTACGAATCCTGCTCCGATGATTGAAATTTTTGGACGACGGGTAGTTGCTGCCATGGAAGGTTTTCCTCTCTTAAGGTGAACGACTGTAAAATTTGAATGCTCTAAATTTACCGAGAAAACGCGGGGATAGAAAGGATAAAATCACTGATGAAACGTTTCCCTTACGGCGTGATGCGTTACAGGAGCGGAAACCCTAGCGACAATCCAAAACTTTTCGAGCTGTAACTAGAAGCACCATCATTGATAGACTCTTTCCACTGGATAAAGTTCAACTCATAAAATAATGGAGAGGTGCCGTAACGAATCCATGTGTTCACATAGGACCTGCCAGAGATGTCGGGAAAGAAAAAGCCCCCCGCCATGACTGAATATCCCCTGAAAATAAAATCCCGATAAGATGCCTCCACTCCTTGCGGCGCACTAAACTTGAAAATCACGCAGTTAAATAAAATGAGTTTCACTTTTATATGCAAATTACTTTACGAATGACTTGAAGTCCGCGCTCCAGTTCCTCGTCAGTGATAACCAACGGTGGTGCAAAGCGAATGGTATGAATATGGGTTTGCTTCGCCAGTAGTCCATGATCTAGGAAATCATGACAGACATCGTAACCAGTGCGTGGTTCACCTTTTGCATTTTTCCCGTGAGGTTTAATGACAATGGCGTTGAGTAAACCCTTTCCTCGTACCGCTTCTACAATCGGGGAATTCATTGCCTTTACTTCAGAGCGAAAAACTTCACCTAACCTAAAAGCGCGATCTGCAAGTTTTTCATCCACAAGAACACTGACTGCTGCTCGCGCCACCGCACACGAAAGCGGATTGCCGCCAAAAGTGGAACCATGCTCACCGGGTTTAATCGTGAGCATAATTTCATGCGACGTTAGCACTGCAGAAATTGGAAGAACTCCGCCCGAAAGAGCCTTCCCTAATATCAACAGGTCGGGTTTCACATTTTCATAATCACAGGCAAACATTCGGCCGGTACGAGCAAGACCGGTTTGAACTTCGTCCGCCAAAAACAGAACATTCGCTCTCTTGCATAAATCATAAGAACGCTTCAAATATCCTGCCGTCGGCACTACGACTCCTGCCTCACCTTGAATAGGTTCCACTAAGAACCCGACCACAGTAGGATCAGCGAGCGCCAATTCGAGCGCTGGAATATCATTATAAGGAATAACAATGAAATTTGGAAGAAAGGGACCAAAACCGTTTCTGGAAGCTGAATCGGTGGATGCAGAAATAATTCCTAGCGTCCGCCCGTGGAAATTTCCTTCAACTACAATAATTTTTGCTTCTAAATCGGGGACCCTTTTTACATCATATCCCCAACGGCGAGCGAGCTTGAGAGCCGTTTCAACAGCTTCTGCTCCTGAATTCATTGGAATTAAACGATCGTATCCAAAAAGATTACAGAGCCACTTCTCATAGGAACCGAGCTGATCGTTATAAAAGGCTCTGGAAGTCAGGGTAAGTTTACCCGCTTGGTCGCATAGCGCCTGGATGATTCTCGGATGGCAGTGACCTTGATTTACAGCGCTATAAGCAGATAAAAAATCGAGATATTCCCGACCATCTACATCCCAGACTCTTGCCCCTATTCCTTTTTCGAGCACCACCGGCAGAGGGGCATAGTTATTTGCTCCATATTTTTTTTCGAGTTCAATCAGGGTTTGAGACTTTACAGAGAGATTCATGCCTTTATTTTAGCCCATGAACGCAAACTTTTGTAGTACCATATCGAAGTGAGCCAGAAATCGACTAAATCAAGCGTAATTTACCGTGACGCCTACCTCCTTGCAGCCAGTAAACCGCACGGAATTGCCACCTATCGTGAGTCACGTGGCGGCGGAGTACCTGGCTTTAAAGAACAACTCGAAGAAAAATTGAACCAAAGACTCTTTCCAGTTCACCGAATTGATGCCGACACTTCAGGAATCGTCCTCTTTGCTCTTGACTCTAGGGCGGCTGCCGCGCTCATCCGACTTTTTAAAGAACATAAAGTAAAAAAGACTTATCTCGCCTGGTGCGTGGGAGAAACCCTCGCCAAAGGCTCCATTAAACAGACTTTGAAGAAAAACAAATCAGATCTGATGGAATCTGCCCGAACTGATTATGAGCGAATTAAGAACTGGCATGGCTTTTCGCTGGTGAGAGCGCACCCATTTACAGGTAGGTTCCACCAAATCCGCAGACACTTTCATGGTATCGGACATGCTCTCGTCGGTGACCCACTTTATGGAAGTAAAGAGTTATGGGGTGATTTTTTTAAGGGTGCCGACTCACGGCTCATGCTCCAAGCTGAGTCGCTTGAGTTTTTTCATCCCTTCACTCGTAATAAACTTTCACTCAAATCAAAAGACGAGTTTTAATTCCTTCCGAAAACTTTGAAGACCCCCCATCAAGTGGCACCTGTTTTGCAGCGAAGGTCTTGCATGAATAAAAAATCCTTTTTGCTACGTGCCCCTTCGCTCGTTTTTGACGATGCAAGACGAGCCGCTTTGTCCGAAAATCGATCACTGAATGATTGGATTACGCAAACAATTTTATTTGCTTCGGACCCGCTCAATGAAAGCGAGATTCATCCACCTTATCGAAATATTGCAAATCAGTTCCATCGTGAGATGAAAGCAATGATCCTTACTGCGGAACCTTATAACACATTGTTAATCATTGTAAAACCATCGGTCACTATTAGCTCGCGACTTTACCGTGCCTACGAACGTCTGGAATTTAACAAAATAAAATCAGTTCGCTTTATACACTTAGTGGGATCCCCGAATCTTGACCAACTCCCCTTTTGGTGCAACCTGGCCATTGATTGCAAAATACTTTTTGATGATGATGGTAGTTTTAAAAGGATACTTAAAGATTTGCGCTTAAAAATGGCAGACGGATTGATGAGTAGAAGGGAGCTCCACGGGCATTATGTATGGAGCAAAAATGTTCGCTAATTACGGCGCAATCCACACTTAGTGATGCGTAAGCAAAATCATTGAAGTTTTTGACCACCTTACAGGAAGTATGATTTTCGTGATGCATGAAAGTGATATCAGGGTGATATCACTTTCATACAAGCGAAAAAACAGCGCTATCTATGAGCGGGTTATATTTACAGTTATATTTACAGTTATATTTACAGTTACCGTAAAACCTGCGCACACCGTTGTGTTTTTTTAATCACCACCACCAATGCAACACAGACTTGCGCGCACCGATTGGTGTAAATGATTATCATTTAGTCGACAAAAACAGTCTTTCCTTGAGCGTAAATTGTAGCACTTTGGGGCGAGCAACTTGCATCGTCGCTTGTCAATATTCAATCACTGTGTAATAAAGGTAAAACTCATTTTCGTTTTGTATCAAACCCAGGAGGTTTACATGTCTCTTATCCCAAATAGAAAATCACTCGTATCTGCAACGGTTGCAGCTCTACTCATGAGTGTTACTGCGCAAGCAGCAAACACTTATGCAAAAACAAATATCAACGGCACCAAGCGTAATATTGATTTACCACAAATCATTCAAGACGCTGAAGACGGCGCATTGAAAAGTTGCTTCGTTGTTCCAAACATTGCTGACAATGATGGCAACGTTTTTAACCAACTTTACTTGAACGGCACCTTTGCTGGCAATTTTGACATTTACAGTTCATTCGACACACAGAAGTTAGCGGATCAACTCAATGCATATCTCGCAGACGGAACCTGTGCGAACCGCAGCCAAGACGAACTTAACATGATTTATGATTCAAACCTACTGAATGCATTCACTGATCAAAGTGCATCTAACTGTTACACCATTCTGGGTGTAGATGGCTGGGCAAACCAACTTTATATCAACGGACAATTTAGCGGTAATTACAAAGACTCAGAATTAAAAAAGCTGCAAATGACCTTAGTGGATAACATTGTCAACGGAACCTGTACCTACAGCGGCTACAGCACACAACCCGTACCTGCGCCAGCGCCCGCTCCTGCAGAATATTCAGACATTGTTAAAATTACTGCAATCAATAGTAATTATGACACCAATCACTCACAAGAAATTTTGGTTTATCCAGGACAAATGATTACCCTGAGTGCAGACCTTCTCGATCCGAACAATTTTAACGCCGCTGTTGGCGATGAGGCAGAAGACTTTGCATGGTCTGATGGTGCAACTACTTGCGCTGCAAATGCACAGGGTTGTTTTGACGACAGCAATGGTCGCTTTCAACGAAACGATTTCGGCGTGAGTTACTACGTGCCAGCTGATATGGGCGCAGAAGTTCAGCTGACTGTTCAAAGTTATAAAAACGGATACATTTCTCAAGACAGAATTGTACTCCGCAATCAATTGGCTCAGACTTATCAAGACTACACTGCCCCTGTGTATATGGTGAGCAGTGCTGAAGAATATCGCAGTCGTTACCCGGACCACGACGAATTCCGTCCGGAGTACGCTCTTGCCGGCCATGGTCGTTGGATCACCATCGATGGCGTAGCTTATTTCTCTCCATCCGCTTATACCCTCTATGAAGGTGAAACTGAATGGGTTCCTTATCGTCACGGTTACTGGTCATGGGATTCTAACCAAGGCTGGACTTGGATTTCACACGATAACTGGGGATGGTACACTGACCACTACGGTGCTTGGAGACACAACGACATTTATGGTTGGTTGTGGATTGCATTCACCGATCGTCAATATCAACCACACACCGTTACATGGTTCCATGACACCGATGGATCGATCGGTTGGTATCCATACTTCCACAATGAACACTTTGAGAAATACTC
The DNA here is from genome assembly GCA_903845155.1 of Oligoflexia bacterium. Classification (GTDB taxonomy): domain Bacteria; phylum Bdellovibrionota; class UBA1018; order UBA1018; family CAIMNF01; genus CAIMNF01. The sequence continues at coordinate 9,494 of CAIMWN010000013.1, read as the reverse complement.
TTATGTATATGCACACGGCGCAGAACATGGTTTCTCTGACGGATATTGGGATGGATACAACTCCAGTCGTTACCACTCAGGTTATACCCGTATTCATGGCGAAGATTTCGCACACGCAGATATCGCTCATGCTTACTACGGATACCCTGAACAACGTAATGGCTCTTGGGATCGCAGATCACAAGAAATCATGATGGATCGTAGAGTACTCGTCTCTAATCCAGGCGGAACTCGTGGTGAAGCATCACGCACTTTCGTGGTGAACCACACTCATGTGAATGTAACGAACATCTACGTTACGAATACGACCATCGTTCACGTAAACAATCGCACTGTTTATGTTGTTGAAAACCCAGTTGAGAAAAAAGGCCTCATGCCTGCTCAATATCAGCATATGTCACAAAAAGATGTGAGAGTTGCTGAAGTGAAGCAAGGCTCTATTGGCTCAGTCACTCAAGTGAGTGCAAACGGCAAAAAAACCGTGATTGCTACCACCTCAAATGGTCGTGCCATGGTTGCAGCTCCTGTTGCAAAAGATGCACAAGGAAACCGTGTGGTGATCGCTGTGAAAACCACCACCCGCTCACAAGCAAACGCGAACAGCCCAATTGCAGCTACTGCAACTAAGGCAGTGACTCTTCAAGTGAAACAATCCCAAGCTGCTAATAAGGCTCCAATTGAAAAATTCGATCCTAAAAAAGCTGCCGATGCTAAACCGGTTGTGAATCGCTCGAATCCAAACGCACAGCCGCCGAAAGTGATTATCTCTAAACCACTTCCGCCAGCTCCTGCACCTACACACAAGCCAACTCCGTCCCTTCCAACCACAACTGGAACCGGCACCGGAACTGGTCACACTACCACTCCAACTCACCCAACTAGTCATCCAACTACAGGTGGAACTACTGGAGCGGGAACGGGCGGCACTACCACTCCAACTCACCCAACTAGTCATCCAACTACAGGTGGAACTACTGGGTCAGGAACAGGCGGTACTACCACTCCAACCAACCCGACTAGTCATCCAACTAAGCCTGACAGCAAGCCTTCAACTAAGCCTGCCGTTGAGCCTAAGAAGGAACCGGCCGTAATTGTTACTCCTCCAACTCCTAAGAAGGAAATTCCAGTGGCAATTCCAGCTGCTCCCAAGAAGGAAGTTGAAGTGGCGATTCCAGCCGCTAAAAAAGAAGAAGCCCCAGCTGCGGCAAAACCGGCTATCCCGGTAAAACCGACTAAGCCAAAACCCACTCACTAAGCGCATATAGCTGAAAACATTTAACCCCTGTTCATGATTCATGGACGGGGGTTTTTGTTTTTGTTTTTAGCGCAACCATGAGCCTCGCAGAATATATTCTGCATCAGCGCAACTCCAAATACGCAAACCTGCGTCACAGTGACATTTTTTATAAAGTCATTTCCTCTCTCCATTTATTTCGTTGAGTACTTGAATTTTTTATTCAACGATGCTATATTAAATCACCCATGAAATTTCCAGGCAGACGAAAAAATAAACATTATTTTCCTATCAGCGAAAAAGACCGAATCAACATCAATGATGACTATAGCGATGAAGACTCGTTTCATGTAGTCGGCATTGATCAACTCCTGGTCGATATCGAATGCCATGTGGACGAAGACTTTTTAACCCAACATGGCCTGATTAAAGGACAATCACAACTCATTGAAACACGCGTTTGTGACGAAATTTATCATACTCTAAAAGTGCAAAAAAAAATTACCGGAGAATTTGCGGGCGGAACCGTCGGCAACACTTTGCATAATTTCTGCACGCTTTCTGATGAACGGGCGGTTCTTTTAGGGGCGATCAGTGAAAATATTACGGTGGGTGATTATGCATTTCGCTACATTTCTTCTACCTCATCTAAAGTGGATTTAAATCACCTTCAACCCTGCGATTCACCCATGGGTCGGGCAATGTGCTTTATTACTCCGGACGGTGAACGCACCTTTGGCATCAGCAAAGGGTGCATGAACGAACTTTCTCCAGAATTTGTCTCCATTCCTATTATTGAAAAATCGAGCGCACTCTTAATATCTGCATACATCCTCAGGGATGAAAAATCCCCCATCGCACAAGCGACGATGAAGGCCTGTGACTTTGCAAAGAAATCCAACGTACCAATTGTACTCACCTTGGGAACAAGTTCACTGATTCAAGAAAAACGAGAATTTTTCGTTGAGTTCATCAAAAACTACGTCAATGTGCTTGCAATGAATCAAGAAGAAGCCCGCGAACTGATAGGCATCGATGACCCACTTCTAGCTCTCGAAAAAGTTTTGGACTGGACGGATCTTGCACTACTCACTGTCGGGGCGCAGGGCCTTTACTTGGGCGCATTGGTTGATCTCTCGCACGCACGCAAAACCACGCATACTTTACATACAAAATCGATTGTAAATTATAACATGTACGAATATTCACGTGCGATGAAGCGAGAGGATGGATCCAAGGACTCGACGATCATCAAGATTTATTCCCACATCAATCCGTTTTTGGGTGGACCTGAAATGATACGAAATACGAATGGTGCCGGCGATGGTGCACTTGCAGCACTGTTGCATGACATGGCTGCAAATCGTTATCACAAAAACAAAGTCCCTAACTCACCCAAACATAATACCAATTATTTAACTTATTCTTCTTTGTCTCAGATTTGTAAATATTCAAATCGAGTGAGTTTTGAAATACTGTCTAGAAATTCCCCGCGATTATTTAGAGGCTTACCTGAACGCGAAGAAAGCCTTGATGAAGCCTATTGGGCGAAATGATTCGCATTTTCAAAAATAGCCATACCCTGCCCAGGGGCCGCGGCGCGAGTTGGATTCATCATCCAATCCTCAAGATTAGTCCAGCTTAAAAAGTACTCAGGATGAGGAAGCATACCAAAAATTCTGCCCGTCTGGTCACAAAGTCCGAGAATCTTGTCCTGTTTCTCATCTTTTAAGCAACTTAACCCCAAGCGCTCCAAACGCCCGCTCGCTTCGACGTACGCAAAAGGATCAATCACAAATTCCGTGTCGATTTGATTAAGCGGCAGCTCCATCGTTCCTAGCCCGCGAAGCCATACACAACGGCTTCCCATAGGAGTCACCTTAATCCAACCTTCTTCTCCGATCGAATTTTCGTTTATTCTGAGAGCATAATCGTCACCAAAAACACCGAGGTGAAGCAAGGTTTGAAATCCAGTTCCCACACCGAGCACCAGCCCGCCCCGTTCAGCAAATTTCTGAAGACTCCACCCCAATGCATAATCAATCTTGATCGCCAGGACACGGCCACCACCTAAAACGGACGCATAGGAATTGCCACCGGGTAAAACCACCACTTTATATTTCAAACAAAGCTGATCGTGATCGATTTTTAAATCTACAGCTTCGCTCACGCTCAAAATTTCAGTATCAAATCCTACCGTTTTTAGCCCGTGCTCAAAATAAAATTCACCACGACTACCAGGGGAGGATAAAATCAATGCTCGATATTTTGCACTCATATAGCTCTCATCCTAAGTCTTCTATTGAAATGGTTTGAACCTGATCATCTTCACTTCTTATCACCAGGAACGGCGAACTCGTCACCCGTCCCACAAACTGAAACTCAACGCCAATGGTGCGCCACTCTTCTTCAACACCAAAGCGCTCATTTTCACTAACGCTCACAAAAAAGCCATTTTGGAGACGGCCTGAAATTTTAATTTCTGCACCAAGTTTTCTTTTCAGCAAGGCAAAGATCAATGTATCGATCACGCTTTGAGTACCATTTGAACCTTCAATGGCCACTGCACTATGAAGTCCGCTTTGGTATCGTCCTTCAATCCCTGCTAACCAACGCGTGGCCGGTTCTTCAAAACTTCCGGCAAGCCAATAAATTCTGTCTTGTGCATATTTAAAATCTTCACTTCTTACTGTTCTCACATCGCTCACTTTAGAGACTAATTGCAAGGCAAGCCAGTGAGATTGAATCTCAGGATCTGATTTGATTTCCAGTTGGGAAAGTAAAATACCGTATTGTCCCTTCAAACTCTCTACGGTAGTTAACCAATCCTGAAGACCATTTAACATCGAAATCTGCAAAGAATGAATCTGCCCCCCTAGGGCCGTACATTTCCGCATCAAATATTCCATATATTGTGCATTGAACTCAACACCACACAAATCACTTAATACCATGAGACCGGCCCAACTACTGAGTTTCGGTCGAATGACTACGGGGCTGGGAACATTCACATGATAAGTCTCGGGCTTCAGGAGTAACTCTTCCACTGAGTATCGATTTTTGAATTTTGCGGGCTGAAGACGACTCTCTTGCACAAAGAATGCTTCAGGCGCTAGATCGTCCGACATACTCTGACTGCCCTTTTTAAAAAACTCAGCAATTTTTAGCTGGACGCGAGCGACTCCCGACTCAATCACCCGAACATCGCCCGTGAGTGACGACGTTCCAAAATGAAGAAAAGGAATATTTCTCGATCGCAATTCACTGATCACCCAATCTTTTTTCTCAAGATGAACGCCCCAAATTTGACTGATCGGAAAGGGTTTAGCTAAATAAGTATTGAACCAGTCGAGCATCCCATCCACTACTAAATCAAAGCCATACAAGAGTGAGGTTTCAGAGTTCTTTAAAACGTCAAGCAAGGTCTTTCCTGAGGTTGGAAGTGCAAAGTCGATAACATCGCCCTTTTTGGCATGCTTGAGTGCATCTTTCATTAGCTGCACAAAGGTGAGATTGGTATAGGCTGGCGGTTGATCAAAACCAATCCAGAGCAAATCCACCAAATTTCCTTGGGTCTTTTGCTCTGCATTCGGAATTTCACCAATACTGACGGAGCTGCTCCAGAAAAAAGTTGGGTCATTTTCATGTGGATCTTCATAGCACTTCATTTGAACGATCGGAGTTGCCGTCGTTTCAGCAACGCGCTTTAAGGCGCCTTCAAATTCACTTCTGACGCGAATGGGATGTTCACCCTGAGTCTCAGTATAAACTTCGCTGATCCAGAGGCGATTTTTATCAGGCAATACACTTAAGATCGTTTGTAATTTTGAATCGCAACCCTTAGCAACTGCATCCAACTGTTGCTTCACCAAATTAAACTCAACTTCGGTCTTCGTATCAATTTGAAGTCCGCGCGAAGCAAACTGTACTTCCGCACGCACCTGCCACTCTTCATCAACCATGGTTTCACAAATTTCAGACATGGGCATGGATGATTTAAAACACTCGTTCACGTGATCCCAATTTTGCACATTTTTAGCTGGCTGAAGGTTTTGTCGAAATTGCAATAATCGTGAAGCGCCTTGATGATGAGAAGATCCGAGGTACTTTGCAACCTGCTCTGATTGAAACCGCGAATTTCGTTTCAATTCATCTTCGGAGAGTAAAGACCAAGACTCAAATTTCTCACGAGTGAACCAATTTCTTGCGATCCACTCTAAGTCTGATTGATTAAGCCTGATACCCTCAAGCAATAAAATCTCGCCCGAAACGACTCGGTCTTGAGGAAGCTTTCTACCAAGTATAGTTTGAAGTGCATCTAGAGTAACCACCGCTTCTTCATCATGAACTTGGAGCCGAGTACGCTTTTCTATTCCATGAAAAATTCCGGGCCTAAATGGCGATTCTTGCATGAGATCGTACAGGGTCCCGGTTGAGCCGGCGGCTGAAGGGAGTAGATCACCCGTGAAAAGCCAGTTTGTTACTGGATTCTTAAAAGCAATTTGCACGGCTTGCACTACTTTATCGCGAGGAGCGTGAAGCTCAAGCCAATAAACTTTTAGCTTCCTCACCCATCTCACTTTTTCAGCAAGCGATGGGTGAATCTCTGCAATTTTATGTTGAAGACGATTGGCTTCTGGATCTGAGAATTCTGCCTTGAATCCGGTTTCAATCCTTAAGAACATCGTGAATTACCTAAAATAGACATTAAAACTACTCTCGATTTATTTTCAAGCGATTCTTTCACCTTTGGATCTAGCCATGGAGCGGGTTCTACACAAAGGCGTTTCCATTCGGACAAACCTTGTTGACGTGCTTGTTTTTTTGCGTGCACGACACTTTCATACCAAGATGTTTTTTTATAAAAATCGATTGCTGAATCTAAGTGAAGGTTCTCGTCCACCTGCTCACTTTCACGGCTTAAGTGGATTTGATCCAATGATAAACTATCCGTTAAAATGAATTCTTGCTTATCATTCACTGAAAAACGAAGCACGATTGAATTCATTTTTAGGTGTGCATTCGCTTTGAGATGATGCAAATGACTTCTCACGAAGGTAGAAATCCACGCTGCTGTGATCATACTCCTTTGTAAAACATCTGGCGAGAATCCGGTAATCCAGAGGGCTTCAGAAAAACCAATTCTCTTTTGAAATGGATCTTGACTGAGCACGAGCTCAATCAAGGGGAAATCCCAGGTGCTTCCTGCGTGGAGGGTTGCAAGCGAAGCGGTCTTTGGCAGAGCAAGACAATCCGTATTCAAAGACTCCACGGTTTTCTCAGTCAAAGTAAAGTGACAATGAAATTCAAAAGGTAAAACTTTAGGCGTCGTTTGTTTTTTCCAAACTGAATAATCCCAAACAGTTCTTCCCATTACGCTTGCGCTAGGAATTTTCTCTTCATGAATCCATTCACTCACCGGGAAAAAAAGATTCTTAAAATTAAACTCTGGTTGTTTGAAATCTGGCTGACCGAACTCATGCGGCTTGAGTGTAGTATTTGAATCTAACTCCTTGAATTCTTTTTCATTCAGTAATCCCAAATAATTAGTGGCAATGGGAAACTGGCTGGTGAGTTCATTGAGCATGGTGCTCACGTTCCCCCCCTGGGGAATACTCGAGCCGGCTTTTCTAAAGGTGAGCGCATCGGAGGAGCGTAGAAAATCACGCCACGCGGTTTCAGATTTTACGAGTGTATTGAGATGATGATAGACGAGTGCGTTTGCGTTGCCATGGCCGGACAGCACATCAGGCATCTTCCCCCACTCGAGCACACTAAAGGCATCATGGAACTTTTGCACTACGGCTTGTGCATCAGAACGAGTTCCATTGGGTAATAAGTATGGAACAGGTCCATAACTGTCTTTGGTCACGTGTCTCAAGAATGAATCCAGCATGACAGAAATTTATCGGTTACTGATCCATCTGAGCAAGAGGATTTAAGTATAAACGGAAAGTTTTATCGCGGTGTCGGCGAATCGCATAGACCCCTTCACCCTTATCCCCGGCGAGGGAGGTATAAAAATCAGGGTCAATTTCCGCGACTTCTTTCACGGTTTTCCCCTCATATTTACCAAAATCTACTAGTACTTTGGACTCATCAATAATTCCTGTAATCGGACTGTGATACACACTCATCATTACATTTTGAGTGTTTAGTTCTATTCTGGCAAGTGTCACTAAAATGACTTACTGCATGCAGCCTTGAAGATAGGTTTTAAGCGAGTTGAAGCGATGAAAGGCTTTAATGAGACGGGATTCTGACATGTCCCTCAACGCCTCGTCGAACTCTGCCATCACGTAATCCTTCTTACAATTCACCGCACTGGGGGCCGGAGCTTGATCTCGCATCACTTTTTTCAGGCAATCGATCATGTCGTTTGGAAACAGGTTTTTCTTACAGATAGCGATGGCGCCCTCGTCTGCAAACTTATTTCCGGTTTGATTGAGGCAATTTTGCTGGTCATTCGTGAATCTCATGCTTTTGCAAATGCCAACAATACTGGGCTGATAATGTTTGTTCTTTGCAATGGTGAAGCAGGTAATCATGTCAGCAGGGAACACTTCGGTGGAACAAACACCCACTGCTTCGAGGTTCATCTCGTAAGAGTTTCCAACGACGTTCGTGCATGCAGTACGGTCAGACTCAAAAGAAAAACCGCTACAAACTTTGTAAGCTAAATCTTTACCATTCGTGATGGGCATCTGGGCCGAAGCGCCCGACACAAAACCATGACGAGTAGCAAGACCCAAGAGAACTAAGAACAGCGTTGCGAGCGTAAAAATTGCAGCTTTCATTAGCAGTTAACTACAGGGCCGGAACTTCAAAAACAACGAGAAAATGGCTCGTTTTCAATTAAACTTTCTTCACAAACCACTCTCGATTAAAGCGGACTTGAGGGCCCCAAGTGCCTCTCTTTTCGTCCGCTTCACCCACAGAGATAGCCATGACCACTCGCGTCATGCAAGACAACTTCAACAGTTTTTTAACGCGGCGCTCATCAAAGCCCTCCATCGGGCAAGTTGCAAAACCCTGTGCCGAAATGGCGAGCATGAAGTTTTCAGAAGCGAGCGCAGCTGACTTCATACTCACTTCTTGAATATCCCGAAACGAGACGGGGCCCCGGGTGATGGGACGAAACAAGCCAATCGCGTTGAAGAGAATCCATTTCAGAGGTGCCAAAAAAGAGAGGCCATAGGTCATCGGAACTAGCTTCTGATAATACGTCAGCACGAGTTTAGGAGCCTTCACACTCGCAATAAATTTAATCATTTCTGGATTAGTCTTTTTCCAGAGCGCGGGATTCGCGACCACCACAATGAGCTCTTGGGCAGTTCTCGCCGCCGACTGACTTAAACAGGCTTCAATCAGTTTTTGCTTTTTTTCAGGTGACCTTACCCAGTAAAATTCCCAAGTTTGCAGGTTAGAAGAATTAGGAGCAAGGAGTGCCGCATCGAGCGCCTTTTCAATCACTTCCTCAGGTACTGCTTTGGCGGTGTATTTGCGGATGCTTCGTCTGGCTTTGATGGTGTCGAAAAATTCCATGGCAAAAGATTGCCATTGATCTTGCTATTGAGCAATATGAGACATCAAAGAACTAACGGGCATCCCGGCCATATTCAACTTTGTAGCGTTCAATTTCGTCTTTTTCGGCCTTTGCTTTACCGGCTTTGTAAGCTTCACGCGTTTGAGTATTTCCACCGTACATCGGCGACAACCTACCCACTAACCCTACGCCGCAGTTTACATAAAGTTTATGGATCATTTCAGCTGAGAGCTTGGGATAGTGCTTCTGAATTTCTTTCATTTTTCCCGAGCTATGATCACGATCATGGTCATCGTAGCTTATTCTAAAATTATCATTAATAGCCGCACACTCATTCCCTGAAAACGTTTGCTTGCCTAGCTCAATACTATCTAGCACGCAGTGGTCATTTAATTTCGCCTTAAAACTAACACTTCCGTCTGATTCAATCAAAGACACCGTATTGCCGTCGATAATTTGAATCGACTTAGATTTTTCTTTTTTCTGCGGGTCTGCGATCAAAATTCTGGAATTTCGCCAATCAGACTTCTCAAATACAGTGGTGATCGCTTCCGCGGATAATTTTTTTTCCCATATTCCCACCAATCTCCTTACCGTATAGATACACTCGTTCGAGTGTGCGACTCCGGGATTGAGCATGAATAATGAAACACCGATAATCAGATAAACAATCTTCATAGGTAAAGTATACGAGGCTAGTTTAAATTACGTAAT
>CAIMWN010000012.1 GCA_903845155.1 Oligoflexia bacterium | reverse complement strand
CCCACAGTCACGCGCAACCTTTAAAAAAATAGTTTCTTCAGGAGTGTAAATTAAATCAAAGGCAAGCGCATTCCGTTCAAACTTCAAATTTGAAATTCCCTCGAAGACGTTTTCTTCGTTTTGAATTACTTTTGCGCGCTTCATCCCTACTGGAGTCGCATTTACAATCAGAGCAAAGCTTTTGTCTTTCGCCTCAGTGAGTGATGCAATAGAGCGAAACTCGGTTGATTTGAATAGTCCCTGAAAATGACAGGCGAGTTCTGCTCCTCGATTGGAGCGAGGATTGTAGATGGTGACCGACTTGGCGCCTTGCTTGCCCAGCACATATGCCACTGCCTTGGCCGATCCGCCCGCACCAAAAATAATGCAATTTTGTTCTTGGGCAGAAAAACCTTTTGACTGAAATGTTTTTTCAATGCCCACCACATCCGTATTGAAACCAAGTAGCAATTTGTTCTTCAACTGAACGACATTCACTGCGCCAATTGCCTTTACTTCTTCCGACACAGAACTTAACTCTGGGATCACCTTTTCTTTATGAGGAATAGTCACATTGACCCCAAGAATATCTTCGTGATTTCGAAGTTCATTCAAAAACGCAACTAAGTCTGTGCTCGGCACTTCTTGCGCAATGTATTCCAAATTAATTTTTTCATACTCTGCAATAAACGCAAAAATAGCTGGGGACAATGAATGCGATATTGGGCATCCAATGACCGCTGCTTTTTTGAGTTGTTTTGTAGGTGTACTCACTTTTCAGTTAATCCTTTCAAGGCTTCATAAAACCCAGGATAAGAAATAGCGACGCACTCTGAATCGTGAATGGTGGTCTCCCCTGTCGCCACTAATCCCGCGACACTAAATGCCATTGCAATTCGATGATCATGTACACTTTGGATGTCCGCACCATGTAATTTTTGTGGGCCTTCAATTCTAAAACCATCCGGGAAGACCTCAATCGTCCCGCCCATCGCCCTTAAATTACTCGCGATGGCCTCCAGCCGGTCACTTTCTTTTACCCTTAATTCTTCGGCACCATGCACTTCTGTTACTCCATTCGCTTGCGAGGCAATGACAGCCAAAAGCGGCAATTCATCAATGAGGCTTGGGACTTCTTCTTTTGAAATAGTTACGCCCTGGAGCGAAGCGAACTTTACTCGAACTTTTCCAACCGGCTCTGGCTTCTCGGTAGTAATTTCTGTATCAATCGCAGCACCCATGCGTTGCAGGACTCGAATGCAGCCGATTCTGGTTTCATTTAAAGAAATATTCTCAAGCTCAAGTGTTGAATTGTGAATCATACTCGCCGCTCCAATCCAAAAAGCAGCAGTTGACGGATCGCCCGGAACCTTCACCACATTCGGGGTGAGCGTCTGTCCGCCCATGATGTTTATTTCCGTGGGAGATGTTTCAATCTTCACACCAAAATGGGGCAATAAACGTTCAGTATGATCCCTACTCCCAATCTCACCTAAGATTCTGGTTCTTCCTTCGGCAGTGAGTGCTGCCATGATGATCGCGGTTTTAATTTGCGCACTCGCAATTTTAAGATCGTAATCAATTCCATGTATTTTTCCACCGGTCACAGTCAATGGTGCAAAATTTTCATTGGTGAGTTCAAAATTTGCTCCCATCAGCCGCAAGGGTTCAGAAACTCGTTTCATCGGACGACGAACCAGTGATTGATCGCCGGTAAGAGTTTCTGTAATGTTACGACCAGCCAAGACTCCCATCATCACTCGCATGGTGGTGCCTGAGTTACCGCAATCCAGATCACCCTTTGGATTTTGAAATCCCTTGAGTCCAATTCCTTCAATGGTGGTGACATTATCTTTTTTAGTAATCGTCACACCCAGTTCACGTAAGCAACGTGCGGTAGACTGTACGTCCTCGCCCTCTAAAATATCAATGACTTCACTCTTTCCTGAAGCGAGTGCTCCGAGAATCAGTCCTCGATGTGAAATTGATTTATCCCCTGGAATTTTTGGGGTTCCTTTAAAATTTAAGGCACGCGTAATGGTCTGCTTCATGTGCTTTAATGGTAACCGAAAAGAGTTACAAAAACCTCATTGACTTTGTGTGGCAATTCTAATTTCTTTCGCAAGTGCTCTTACTGAATCAAGCGATTGAGTAGTCCGGAATTCTGAAATCAGTTTTACAAATGCGCTTCCCACCACCACTGAATCAGCAATGCCTGAAACTTGACGGGCTTGCTCGCCGTTTGAGATTCCAAAACCCACAGCAATGGGTAAAGATGTCAATGCTCTGACTTCAGCCACTTCACGCGTGAGGCTTTTTGAAACTTCGCTTTGCACGCCAGTCACTCCGGCACGAGATACGTAATAAAGAAAACCCGTCGAAGCCTGGGTGATGATTTTCAATCGTTCCTTTGACGTAGTTGGAGATACCAAGAAGACGGTTTTTACCTGATTCATTTTCATTGCCTGAGAATACATGGCAGCTTCTTCTGGGGGGAGATCCACCACCAAAACAGCATCAATTCCAGCCTTTTTTGCGCGTTTTGCAAATGCCTCAATTCCCATTTTAAAAATTGGATTATAATAAGTAAAAAGAACAAATGGGAAGCCATGATGTTTTTTCAAAATCGTTTCTGCAAATTGAAATACGTTTTCCAATGTAATCGACTGCGCCGCTCTCTCTGAAGCCGACTGAATCACAGGGCCATCGGCCATTGCATCTGAAAAAGGAACGCCAAGTTCGATCATGTCGGCACCTTCTTCAATGAGAATCTCAACTACTTTAATGCTCGTGTCGAGATCAGGATCGCCGACCACTAAGAATGGAATAAACTTAGCCATGTTTTTTTCCCTCATCTGCTTCAAGAACCGTATTTAAATCTTTATCCCCTCTTCCGGAAAGATTCACGAGTAGGATCTGGTCTTTTGTCATATCACGCGCTCGCTTCACCGCATAAGCAATCGCATGCGAACTTTCAAGCGCTGGAATAATTCCTTCTAATTTTGCGAGCAAGTGAAATGCGTCAAGCGCCTCAGGGTCGCGAACATTTACATACTGCGCGCGTTTTTGATCTCGAAGCCATGCGTGCTCGGGACCCACTGCCGCATAATCAAGACCAGCAGAAATACTATGTGTATTTTGAATTTGTCCGGACGCATCTTGAAGAATATAAGTTTGCGTTCCTTGTAAAACGCCAATGCTACCACCATCAAAACGAGCCGCGTGCTCGCCGGGTACACTACTTCTTCCGCCCGCTTCCACTCCTGTCATTCTCACCAAAAAATCGCTTAAAAATGGGTGAAATAAGCCTATCGAATTACTGCCACCGCCCACACAAGCAACAAGCTCATCGGGCAAGCGTTTCTCGGCGAGTAAAATTTGAGCACGGGCTTCTTCACCAATTACCTTTTGAAAATCCCTCACCATGCTTGGGTAAGGGTGGGGGCCGAGTGCTGATCCCAACAGGTAATAGCTATTACCCACATTCGTCACCCAATCTCTCATTGCTTCGCTGACTGCATCTTTCAATGTTTGCGTGCCCGACTCTACCGCAACTACCTTTGCGCCAAGAAGCTTCATTCGCTGAACATTTGGAGCTTGCCGTTCCATGTCCACTTTACCCATATAAACCACACACTCTAATCCAAAGCGCGCAGCAACGGTTGCGGTGGCAACCCCATGTTGGCCGGCACCCGTCTCAGCAATGATGCGTTTCTTTTTCATTCTACGCGCGAGCAAGATTTGCCCGACAGCATTGTTAATCTTGTGCGCACCGGTGTGAGTGAGATCTTCACGTTTTAAATAAATTCTTGCGCCACCTAAATGCTCAGTGAGCCTCGATGCAAACGTAAGCGGCGTTTCTCTACCTACAAAATTCTTTAACAAATACTGCAACTCCTGAATGAAAACTGAATCCACTTTCGCTTCATCGTACGCACGCTCGAGCTCAATCAAAGGCCCCATGAGAGTTTCAGGCGCAAAGCGGCCACCGAATTCTCCAAACCAACCCTTACGACTCTGTTCCATAATGCCCCTTCACTGCCTGAAAAAAAGATTTTAGTTTCTGTTCTGATTTTATACCAGGCGAGAGCTCTACACCACTTGAAACATCTACGGCAAATGGGTACACCATCCCTATGGCCTGGGCAACATTTAAGTTGGTCAAACCACCCGCCAAAATGAGGGGCGTTTTACCTATTTGTTGAACGAGTGTCCAGTCTACGGTCTTCCCTGTGCCGCCAAAATTATCTTCACTCATGCTGTCGATTAAACGATAATCACCGCCAGCTCCATCCGCTCCGTCACCCAATCGAAAGGCTTTAATGATGCCCACTTCCGGAAAGGCAGCTTTCACCGACCTACAAAACTCTTCACTTTCGTGGCCATGCAATTGAATAAAATCAAGCGAGACCTGATTCATTACCGTTTTTAATTCTTCAAGGCTGGGGTTTACAAAAACACCCACTAGCATTGGTCTGCTGAGCGGAGGCAGGGCATCTGCAATGAACCTCACCTGTGTGGGCTGAACTACACGCGCGCTTTTCGAATAAAAAATAAAACCGAGCGCCCAGGCGCCGAGTGAAGCCGCAAGTTTGGCATCTTCAACCCGAGTGAGGCCACAAATTTTCACATTTACTTTAGTCATGAAGTGACCTCGACTCGTGCAATATTTTTTTCAATGCATCGCCAGGATCACCTGAAGACATGAGAGTACTTCCGATCAAAAACCCTGAAAACCCTGCCGCGTGAAGCGCTTTCATTTCCTGTCCCGTCTTGATTCCGCTCTCGCTAATGAAAGAAACACCAGCTTTTTTATGCTTAATTAATTCAAACGACGTCTCCAAAGTAACGTGAAGTGTTTTCAAATTTCGATTATTGATTCCAACAAGTGGCGCACCGATTTCGAGTGCAATCGCAAGTTCTGGTTCATCGTGCACTTCAACTAAAACCGAAAGGCCTATACTTCGAGCAAATTTCATTAATTCTAACGTTCGATCCTTACCCAGTAATGCCACAATCAAGAGGATGGCATCCGCACCGTACAAAAGACCTTCTAAAATCTGATATTCATCTACGATGAAATCCTTCATCAGCAGCAATGCCTGTGGCTCCGCTTTTCTTACGGCTCGAAGGTAAGATAGACTTCCATGAAAATATACTTCCTCAGTGAGTACTGAAATCGCCCGAGCCCCACCTTGCAAATATCTTCCTGCGATTCGAACCGCCAATCCTTCATCCGCTTGTTCGAGCACGCCTAAGGCTGGGCTTTTAAACTTCACTTCAGAGATCGCGTGGATACCGGGCTTAAAAAACGCGTCAGTAAAAGGCAACGGTTTTCGCGCATTCAGTGCGTTTTTTTGCAGTTCTCGCAACGACATTTTAGCTTTTCGCTCAGCAAGTTTCGCTTGAACCGAGTCGGCGATTTGATGTAACACTGAAGCACTCATGAAGGTGCCCCTGTCTTTTGCATCTGCTCTAAAAGTTTGAGAGTAGCGCCTGAATCAATCAACTGAGCTGCTCGCACTGTTGCATTTTTAAAATTACTTTCCTTGCCCGAAAGCACTAGTGCCGCAGACGCATTCATTAAAATAAGATCTCGCTTTTGAGATTTCTCACCCCGAAATATTTGGAGCAGAATCTCTGCGTTCACCTTGCTCGTCCCCCCTTTTACGGCTTCAATTGAGGCTCGGTTTAAGCCAAAATCCTCAGGTGTCAGAGTGAGGCCTGTCACTACACCCCTACTCATTTTCGCTACAGAGCTCGGTCCACTTAAAGTAAACTCATCGAGTCCATCAGAGCCATGCACAACGAATGCTTCTCTCACTCCCTTTTCGTGAAGCACTGAAGCCACTTTTGGAAGCAAGCGTTCGTCATACACACCCATGAGCTGGTGAGTAATAGGCGCAGGATTCAATATCGGTCCAAGTGCATTAAAGATGGTGTAAACACCAAGGCTTTTTCGAATGGGCCCAAGCTTTGCAAAACTCGGATGAAAGGCCGGTGCGAATAGAAAACTTAAGTCGTGCTCATTGAGCGAGCGTGTGGCGCTCTCAGCATTGAGATCACTTTTAATTCCCAATGCTTCAAGAACATCGGAGCTACCCGAACTACTCGATACTCCCCGATTTCCGTGCTTTGCTACCTTCACTCCAGCGCTCGCGAGCACAAAAGCCACACCGGTAGAAACATTAAATGTTTGAGCACCATCGCCACCGGTTCCACACACATCAAGCAAATCACCTGGGTAAGTAAAACGATGAGCCTTCTTTGTTAAACCATCGATAAACCCAAGCAGTTCCGCGGTTGTTTCTTCTTTCGCCCTTAAACATAAAAGTACTTCACCAATCTCTGCCGGAGAAAGCTGACCATCAATCAACTCGTTCAAGAGGCGCTCGGCTTCCTTGCGTGTGAGTGATTGCTTCTGCTGAACAGCACTTAAAATGGTTTTCATCACTCCACTCGTGTTAAAAAATTCTTCATCATTTGGCGTCCAGATTCAGTCGCAATTGATTCCGGGTGAAACTGAACTCCTTCTTGCTTGAGCTTGACTGACCTTGCCCCCATGATCTCACCCTCGCTCGTGGTTGCGGTAACCTGCAGCGCCTCACCCAACGTTTCGGGATCAATCACGAGTGAGTGATAACGAGCAACCGCAATGGAATCATTCAATCCCGTGAACACACCTAACCCCGCGTGGGTGATATTCGACACTTTTCCATGCATGGGTTCACGCGCTCTCACGATTTTTGCGCCATGAAAATACCCCATCGCTTGTAGCCCTAAACAAACACCAAAAACCGGAATTTTCCCCGCGAATTCACGCAGCACATCGATAATAATTCCAGCGTTTTCGGGGCGTCCGGGCCCCGGAGAAATAACAATCTTCTCAGGATTCATCACTCTGATTTCTTCAGTGGTGATTTCATTATTGCGAACTACTCTGCATTCAAAACCAAGTATTTCAATTTCCTGTTTCAAATTATAAGTGAAAGAATCGTAATTATCGATGAGCAGGATCATGGTCTCGCTCCTGCTTCAGCAAGGGCAATGGTGAGAGCCCGACGAGTGAGTCTGCTTTTGTGCTGCACCTCTTCGTATTCCATTTCAGGAATAGAATCTGCCACAATTCCGGCACCTGCCTGCACTTTTGCGCATCCGTTTTCAATTGAAATACTTCGGATTGAAATACAGGAATCCAGATCGCCATTAAAACTAGCGGCAATAAACGCTCCACCGTAAAAACCACGAGGCGCTTTTTCAATTTCGGTAATTAAATCCATCGCTCTGATCTTCGGGGCACCCGAAAGCGTTCCCGCAGGAAAACTAGAAGCAAGAGCCCGAACGGCACTGATGTTCCCACTGATTTTCCCACAAACTCTCGACACTAAATGCATCACCCCACCAAACTTACGAAGCTTCATGAACGAGTCCACATGCACACTGCCGGGTTTCGCTACCCTGCCCACATCATTTCTGGCGAGATCGACAAGCATCAGGTGTTCTGCTTTTTCTTTTTCATTACTGAGGAGTTCTTCTTCAAGTTGTTTTTCCTCTTGCTCAGTTTTACCCCGTGGTCGGGTTCCAGCAATTGGATGCGTTTCGATATCCTCGCCCACTGATTTCAATAACATCTCAGGTGATGCCCCCAAATAGGCGCGGTCGTCGATTGAAAAATAGAATTGATAGGGAGCGGGGCTAATTTGAGCCAAGATGCTAAACAAATCCAGTGGGTCAGAATGAAAGGGAACTGAAAATTGGTCAGAGAGAACGGCCTGAAAAATATCGCCTTCCAAGATGTGATGCTTTAATTTTTTAACTCCCGCGATATAAGCGTCTCTACCAAGCTTAGATTTCATTTGCTCGATAGGCATCTCCACTACTTTTTGAGTCTCAATTTTTGAAAACTGTTTTTCATTGAGCGCGACTGCTTGAAGCGCAATTTTCTCAAGTGCAGCTAATTCACTCATGCGAGTAGCCCGGTCTTTTGATTTTTCGGTATGGTAAAGATAAGCTGTCTTTTTTACGTGATCAAATACAATGTAATTTTTGTAGAACACCACTTCAGCATCATAAAAAGCTTTTTGATTTTTAAAAAGCTGAGCTTGCAGCAGTGAAGGCTCGAGGTACCGTACCGCATCATAAGACACGTAACCAAACATGCCCCCCTGAAAAAACGGAAGTTCGGCAACTCGTGGAACCATGCGCTCACGCAATTTTGCTTCAAGGATTCTGAACGGATCTTGTCCCTGAATTTGAATAATCTCGTCTGGATCAATTCCGATCATACTTTGGGATGGCAAGAAACCATCCCCTTCTGACTGAGAAGAACGACAAAGAGTAACGCTCCGTTTTTTAAAATGATCACGGAGAACTCGAAGCACAGAAATTGGTTCCACACCGCCAAGTGGCAAAGATTCCAAAACTACTAAATCGTTGTTCATTCCAAGAGTGGTCACGCCTCAAGCATACCTGATCGCTGAATTTTCATCAAACTAGTTAGGTTGCGAAGGTATTATTTGTTAATCTGCCAAAAGTGCAGATATTCGCGAGCATCATCATCAAACTGAAGTGTATTCTGCCCACAGTGCTCGCAAGGAATTTGGAAGGTGCTCAAGTCAATTTGATCTACTTCAGCTTTTGTTTTGACGATCAACCGCATCCGCATACACTTTTTGCAGATAAATGGCAGCACCGCTGACATCACGTGACCACCCATGCCGAAGTTACGAATCGAATTAAATTGTTCAATCAACGCCGTGGACACTTGATAATAAAAAACTTTGACGCCTTTTTTTTTCACGGTCTCAAATAACTTCATCCACTTGCGTACGCCCGTGGAGTTTATTCTGTAAATCTGGGAACAATCAACGTGAATATCGTTATGATTGGCCTCAAAAACAGAAAAATCTGCATTTTCATCAATGCTGCCAACAATGGCGAAATTTGGAATATCAGTCTCTTTGTAGATGAGTACTTTCATTGGCTTCTTAAAGAATAGCTCCGGGGTTTGCATCCGTAAAGCATGAAAGGGCTCAGAAGAATAATTGAGCTCCCAGTTGCCAACCATTCACGGTGGCTGAATAACCGGGCTTGCTGCCCGAACCAAACTCGTGTTCGTAAATGAAGGTTCCAAATAATCGAAGTGCCGCAAAATCAATAAAGGCTCCGTACTCAAACCGTGGCCCCATCACACTGCCCACGGTACTTCCGCTCGGTGTAGAACCCAGGTAATAGCGGTACTGCGTCTGAAATCCAAAATATCTGCTTAAATAAAGAGTCCCGCTGAAACCAACATAATTTTGTCGGTAAATCGCGTACTCCATTCTCTCCCGTATCCCGGCGAAAATAGTAAAATTAGTATTTTGAACATTGGTACCGAGCAACCTTAAATGAAAGCGCGCATTGTAAGATGGAGCCACCATCGTTTCTCGATCAAACTCAAGGCCAAAAATTTGCGCATAGGCACCCACCGCAAATTTCGCACTCGAAAAATTATTACTCGCTCCCAGTACAAAAAACTCATAAGGAGAAGGCGAGTGCATGCTAAGCCAAAGGTCAGATAATTTCATCCGCTGAGTGGTGGCTAGCCACTCATCCAAACTCCATCTTGAGGCTTGCTTTAGTTCGGCCTTCCGATGGATGAATCCAAATCCACCTCCACTGCTTGAGCTTGCAGATCCTTCACCAGATTGAGCGAATGAGGGCAATGAAAAGAAAGTAAAAGAGAGGGTGACGATTGAAATCCAGCAGTACATCTCTCTATTTTACCCCTGTTAAGATAAAACAACCTCTAAAATCAATGTCTGCTTGAAATGATTGGGGTTTTTAGAACCAATAAAGTTGCAGTGCTGCCCAGACTATAGTAACTCAATGCATCGCAAGTAAAAGGATGGAACTATGAAAATGAAGCAAAATTGGGCATTATCTCTTTCGTTAGTTTTTGGTGCAATTGGGTGCGCAAGCTTGGTGGGCTGCCACGACCAAGTACACAATATTCAACCCATCAACCCTCACCCATCGGCCAACCTAAATGAACGCAGCCTCATCCGTTCCCAATTTAAGAAAAATGACCTGACTACACGATGCAACAAAGCCATCGCTGACGCTAAAGCGAGTCTTGAAGGGATTGCAAGCATTGCCCCAGGCCAGAGAACATTCGCGAATACGGTTCTTGCCTTTGAAGCAGTCACTGCAAATCTATCCGATCAAGCGTTGCCGCTTACCTTTATGGGTTATGTTTCAAAAGATAAAACCACTCATGACGAAGGCTCTCAATGCGAGCAAACATTGGGTTCATTTTCCGTAGAAATTAACACCAGACGCGACCTTTATAGCGCGATGAAAGATCAGACCCCCCGTAACGATCAAGAAAAAAGATTGCTTACAGAAACGCTTCGCGTTTTTGAATTGAATGGCTTGAAACTGTCAGACGATGTACTTGCACAAGTCAAAGATTTAAAGCAACAGCTCGCCATCACTGAGTCTCAATACTCAAGTAACCTCAACAAAGATACATCCACGGTTACCCTGACCAAAGCGCAGCTCGCCGATGTGCCCTACGATTACGTTTCAACCTTAAAGAAAACGCCCACCGGCTCTTTCGTCGTTCCCACCCGCGAAAATGATGCAAATGTTTTTCTCATTCACGCGTCCAATGGCGGAGCTCGTAAATTATGGTTAAGCGCTTATAATAATCGTCAAAGCGAAACGAACACGAAGCTACTCGAAGCCGCGATCATTTTGAGACAAAAAATTGCAACACTGATGGGATTTCAATCTTGGGCGGATTACCACACTCAAGGACGCATGGCTAAAAATGCGACCACTGTTTATACATTTCTGAATAGCTTAAAGGACAAGCTCGTCACACGCGAGCGAAGCGACATCGCAAAATTATTACAATTCAAAAAGGAACTCGACCCTTCCGCTACCAGCGTCGAACCTTGGGATATCAATTATCTTGCCTATCAACTTAAGAAACGCACTTACAATCTTGATGGTGAAAAGATCCGTGAATATTTTCCGGCCGAAGGAGTGGTCGCAGGAATGTTTGACATTTACTCAAAATTACTCGGCGTACACTTTACCGAAATCAAAGGTGCTCAAGTATGGTCGCCAGATGTAAAGATGTATAAGATTGAGGATAGTCAAACGAATGCTCTCATAGGGTACTTTTATACTGACTTCGTTCCTCGCGCGAATAAGTACGGACATGCCGCCGCATTCCCCCTCATCTCTGGGCGCGCGCTCGCCAACGGCAGTTACAGCCTTCCCACTGCGGCAATCGTCGCCAATCTTAATCCTCCTGCTAATGGTAAACCCTCTCTCCTTTCTCACGATGATGTCGTCACTATTTTTCATGAATTCGGCCACATCATGCATATGACGCTCACCATGGCTCCCTATGCGAGCTTGTCAGGATCGAATGTTGCACAAGACTTTGTAGAAGCACCCTCACAAATGCTTGAAAATTGGCCGTGGGACCCAACTGTCTTAACTCAACTCTCAGGACATTACTCCAATCACGCTAAAAAATTACCGGCTGATGTATTGAACCGAATCATTGAGGCACGCGACTTCAATCAAGGCTACTACTACACTCGCCAACTTTTATTGGCCCTTTTAGATATGAACTTTCACACTGCAGTAGGGGCTGTAGACACCACCACTGTATATAACCAAATGTTCACTGACATTCTGGGCATAAAAGCAATGGAAGGCACCCACTATGCCGCAAGCTTTGGCCACCTCATGGGTGGCTACGATGCGGGTTACTACGGCTATCTTTGGTCGGAAGTTTATGCGGCCGATATGTTCACGCGCTTTCAAACTGGTGGCCTTTTAAATCCATTCGTTGGCGAAGCCTATCGTCGCATTATATTGGAAAATGGAAACATGAAAGATGCCCTCGAGCTCCTGACTGACTTCTTGGGTCGCGCACCGAACACTGACGCCTTCTTCAAAAAACTACATCTATAACTCAATGGAACTCAATTGAAACGCAAAGGAGACCTAGATCATGAATGTTTTCACTCGCTTTACGCTCGTCGCTCTTCTCATCCTCTCCCACTCTTTTGCACAGGCCCAAGACCTCGCCTATGCAAAGCAAGTGGTGCAGACTTTGGCGTCACCCGAATATTGGGGACGGGGCTATACCCATGATGGGATGAAAAAAGCGTCAAACTATATCGCCGGAGAACTGAAGCGTCTCGGCCTTGAACCTCTCGATGGCAAGAGCTACCTCCAAGCATTCAATTACCCCGTGAATACCTTTCCCGCACAAGTTGAAGTGAGCATTAATGGGAAACTTCTCGTCACTGGAGTTGATTACATCATCACTCACGACAGTCTCGGCATGAAAGCACAGGGTTCACTTGTGGTCGGAAGTGATAGTAATCACTTCGAAAATAAGGATGCGCACGTTTCTGTCACTTTGGCCAGCAAACTGACTTGGTCGGTAGCGAAAAAAGTTTCGGATCGTTTAGAGATTCAACTCGATCGGGCGCGCTTTACAGAAACTCCTACTCGTTTCGAAGTTAACGTTGCCAATCAATTTGTGCCAAACTTTGAAGCTTCAAATATTTCTGCCATCGTGAAGGGCACCAAAGATCCAAATCGCTTTGTAGTCTTCACCGCTCACTATGACCATCTTGGCGGCATGGGTGAGCACACCTACTTTCCGGGTGCGAACGATAACGCCAGTGGCGACTCGATGGTTCTTGGCCTTGCCAAATATTTTGCCGCACACCCCCAACCCTACAGCATGGTGTTTATCTTTTTCGCAGGTGAAGAAGCAGGGCTTCTTGGGTCTCGCTACTTCGTAGAGCACCCCTTAATGGACCTTAAAAAGATAAGATTCGTGACGAACTTTGACATGGTTGGAACTGGCAATGAAGGCATCACGGTAGTAAACGCAACTGAGTTTGTGAAAGAGTTTCAAGCCATGCAAGCGATCAACGCGGAAGGCAAGTACCTAGCCGCCGTTAACTCTCGTGGTACTGCTGCCAACAGCGATCATTATTGGTTTGCCAAAAACGGTGTGCCAGCATTTTTCATTTATACCCTAGGCGGCATTAAGGCCTATCACGATGTCTTTGATCGCTCTGCGACCCTTCCCTTCACTGCCTGGGAGAATCTATTCAAATTCATTTTAAAGTTTAACGATGGTTTGATGAACGAATGAAACACCACTAGCGATTTAAGTTTTGATTTGACGACGCCGAAACCCTGGCCCGCTCTAGTCTATCGCGAACTTTTGTTGCATAACTCACTATCACCATCAAAATTATGATCTTCACAATGAGCTTTCCGAAGTTTTGTGAAATGGGCCGAGCGACTTTAGGAAGATGAGCAACCGCTTTACTGATAGAACGGTAATACGACCCAATCACCATCGCAGCAATGATAACCGCTACAGGCATGACCTTTTTTGCGGAAAAATGAAAAACAACTGTGTTCAGTGTGCTAAAAAGAACTTCCCCTATCAATAACAAGATCGCTCGTTGATAGAGTACTCCTAAAATGCTTTGGATTTTTTCCAGATCCTCTTGTTTTCTAGGGCGTGTTTTGAATTTGGCTAGCCGCACTCATGTTATTTGCCGATTTTAATCCAAATCATTAAACAGGCAATGTAGACAATGGCTTTGAAGTTGCGCGCAAGCTTTTCGAATCGAGTTGCGATACTTCGATAATGCT
>CAIMWN010000011.1 GCA_903845155.1 Oligoflexia bacterium | reverse complement strand
TTGCAGTGCTGCCGTTAGCAGTAGAGGATGCAGTATTCTGAGATGCAGATCCGCAGGCAGCTAAAACAGCTAAACTCAGTGATAAGGCAATCATTTTTAAATTTCTCATACGAACAATAATAATGCAGGGGGTGTGCCAAGAAAACAGGCAGATTTGATCACTTAATCGTTTGTTATTGTTCAATTCCATTAAAATAGTAGAATAATTTCAACGTTCAAAAGCTGGTATTGCTGTCAAAAGTTTTTACAGTTAAAATAGGACGGAGAAACTAAGTTTATCCAAAAATTGAGAGCGCATGAATCATCGTACAGAAGCCTACCGTTACTTTATCCCCGTCAGTTTAATCTACCTTGCCTATTATCTATGGAACCAAACGCATGGCGGAACGATTCCGTCTGAGTGGATACTCTCAGGGCTTTGGAGTGCAATGGGATTTGGTTTGATCTGGAGTCTTTTTCCAAAAATTACTCGTACTGAACTCCCGACCATGAATGAATTAGTACCGATGGTGATGCTCATGATTTTTTTATTAGTGTTAATTAGCATCGGACAAAAGACGGGTACGGGATCACTCACCCATACAGTCGGCGCGTTACTCTTTTTCAGAACGCTACTTTTTGTTCTCAAAGGGTTTAGAAGTTCTACTCGATCGGTAGCCGTTTCTTTTGCGGGGTTAAGTTTAGGTCTGGTTTTAGGGCTGGTGAGTCAGTCCATCCTTTTAACAGCTTCGTTTAAAGGTTTTTCAACAAACATGATTTCTTTCGCCGAATTTTTTTCTGCCAAAGGATCATTGCTACTCTGTAGTGTAAGCTTGCTGTATGGTTTCAAAAAAAACACACTCGCAAAAAATCATACTTGAGCTCTATCAGGAGTTTCATGATCCAAAATATTTGGAATGGGATCCCTTGTTCATTGCACGACGCTTTCAGGGACATCAAGACATCGAACTGATTTCTCTCATCTCAGCATTATTTGCGTTCGGTGGGGTAAAGCAAATCCTTGCCTCGGTGGAGCGTGTCCTGCTTGCTCTTCAGTCTGAACATCCTAGTTTGGTACAATTTCTGATTCTTGAACCTGATGAAAATAAGCTTACACAAGAGTTATTGCGAAGACTCAGGGGTTTTAGACACCGAATTTATATTGACCGTGACCTCGTCATGCTTCTTTTGCTTTACCGCAATTCATGGATGAAATACGGAAGTTTAGAAAATCATTTTTTAGTCCATCATTCGGTCCAATCGTCCTCCATCGCTGAAGGTCTTTCTGGGATAGTGAGTGATTACCGTCTTTGGGTTCAAGAGAGTTCATTTAAGCCTGGGACCTATTTCAAACACATGCTCAACTCACCCGAGCAAAAAAGTGCCTGTAAGCGTTGGGTGATGTTTCTGAAATGGATGGTGCGGGAAGACGATGGAATCGATCTCGGCCTTTGGCGAACTTCAGGGAAGATTCGTACCGATCAGCTTGTAATTCCTATAGATACGCATCTCTTTAAAATATCAAAGGAGCTAAAGTTAACGAGCAGAAAAACTGCAAACTGGCTTACCGCAATTGAAGTCACCGAAAAGCTTAAAAAGCTAGATCCGGTAGATCCAACACGCTTTGATTTTTCACTTTGTAGATATGGAATGGCTCAATACCGCAGAGTGAAGACATTGAATCGTTGAAGTGAGAGTCGATGTTGTGGCTTCTGCATTACTTCTTGAAAAAGCTTAAATTATATACTGAATTCTCCGCTTGAGCGCTGAACTTAAATGGGTTTACCAAGCGGACTTTTTTTCTTTTAAGGCATTTACTTGGGGATATGAATCCGGAAGAGATCGTAAGACAGCCCATGGACGGGCGACCCCAAGTAAATGCCTTAAAAGAAAGAAAGTCCGCTTACTGGCGGTAATTAAAATCAGCACTCAAGCGGAGAAATCAGTATTATTTACTAGCTTCAAGAACGCGGCCGGGGATCCCTACTACGGTAGAGTTTGCAGGAACACTATGAATGACGACGGAATTTGATCCTACTTTTGAGCCTTCGCCGATTTCAATATCACCTAAAATTTTTGCACCCGATCCCAGTACGCAATTGCTCTTGACGGTAGGGTGACGCTTAATTCCGCGTTGCAAAGAAACTCCGCCCAGAGTCACGCCGTGATAAATGAGCACGTGATCTTCGATCACTGCCGTTTCACCAATGACCACACCCATACCGTGATCGATGACTAAACAATTTCCAATTTTCGCACCGGGATGAATTTCAATGCCAGTAATAAAACGAGAGAACTCGGAAATCATTCGTGGAAGGATGGGAAACTTTAATAGATAGAGGGCGTGAGAGATACGATGAAAAAAAACGGCTTTGATGCCTGGATAACAGAGAAGCACTTCGAGAGAACTTTGTGCGGCAGGATCATTTTTTTTGTAGGCCTGTATGAGTGCTTGCATGGGCATATAATTTATCATGAATGAGATGGAATAATAAAGGGAGAAAATAAAAGAGGCACACGCGCCATCGGGATTAACCCTTGGCACGTGTGCCTCGTTTAGAGTTATAGACTTTAAAAATTAGCTGTGCTTGGCTTTTTTCCAGCCAGAGATGCCTTCTTTAAAGTGTTGAATATTGGTATAGCCTGCATCGCAAGCAACTTTGGCTGCTTTAAACCAAGCAGTGCATTTTGGTCCGCCACAATAGGCAACGATGAGTGCATTTTTATCTTTAGGCAGAATTTTTGCGAGTTCGTCTGCTTTTGTAAAATGAACAGCACCGGTCACACTTGCTTCCTTGAAGCTATCATTACTGTTGACGTCCACAATGAGTGCGGGTTTTTTTGCAGGTTCTTTTGCATTGATTGCTGTTTGAAGGTCAGCAAGGGTAATGATGGGGTAGCTTGCTTCATCTTTACAGTTCACTTGAGTAGTGGCTGCATGAGAATTTTGGGTTTGAAGTACTAATACGAGTGTGATGATCATGAATGTTTTCATTTGAGTCTCCTTTTTAAGATCACGTCCATTGTCCGCTGGGCGATGGTGATCTTCAAGGAGTATTTCAGTATAATGATCAGGATTAATGACCCAGTAAAATTTTGCTGCAATGTGACCCAAATGTTAAAAGACTATGGACGATATCCTTTTGATACATGGGATAAAAGAAAAATCCCCACATGGTTGCAAAGCTACCAATCAAGCCATATTTGATCATTCCGCCCGTTGTTCCCCCCGGCTTAATTCCCAGGTTTGCGGTCATCCGCTGAGTCACCATCCATCCGGCTCGTACCGTTGTCCCGGCAAGTAAGACTGTATTAATGAACCAAGTCATTCGTGGATAGGCCGAGCCCCAAACCGCCCAGCTCCACCAGTAAGCAACGGTTGCGGACACTGGAAGATTTCGAAAAACAATTAAGTTTCCTTGAATGATGTCCTCAAGCAGGGGAATGGTACGGAGGACTTTAGCCCAAAGCCCCAACTGATAGCGGGAGTTTGAAAATACACCTTCTACGGCACGTAACCCATAAGTGACGACGTTTGATTTTCTCACCCATTTTGTCTGACGAATTTTTTGTAAGATTCCGGGCTGCAATGGCGAAAGTGCTTCAACCGTCTCTTTGACAATGGTTGCATCTACATAGCATTCAGAGAACAAGTCAGCTTTCTCTAAGGCAATTACCTTATTTCTTTCACCTGGAGCAAGTTTTTTCAGTTGTGTCTTGAATTCCAGATCTGAATTGAGACGTTGGTCTAGTTTTGTGGTTGCGGCAGCATCCACCGTGGCTAAGAAATCAGCTTCACTTTCATCGAGCGATATTCCCATTGCACTGACGAGTTCCTTTTGAAGCAACTGGTCCCAAAGTTTCTTGTGGTCGCTCGGCACTTCCAATGCTTCTGCTTGGACGTCATTTGGGTTTTCACCCGTCTGGCCAATATATTTTTCTTTTGCACGAGTAATGGCCCGGCGAATTTGCCAATTTTCAAAAGTATTTTCTACAAAGCGAAAGGGAGCGGAGAGCACGCGGCCAACAGTCGAGGAAGCGTTAGCTTGTTCCTTCGGAATGGCGATGATCTCAAAAAACGATTTTCTAAAAATTTTAGCGGCAAGTTTGGCAGGTCCAAGATCAATGTTCTTCCAACTCTCTGGCACGATGATTTCATTAGTGCTTGTATCCGTCAGCGCCACTAATTCCATTCGCACCTCTTTAAAGCGTTTTGCTACATCAAGTAAGTCATAAACAGAAAAAAATGCAGATGGATTATCAATGAAGCTACGAAGAAAGCTCATTTCTGTTTGAGCGTGCTGAAGCATCAGGAGTGCTCCTTTTTTATTAAGTGAAGCCGGATCATTTTTGCTTTTCTTAGCGGCAACATCGATTGCGTTTTGGAGTGCGCGTGCAGTTAAGCCTGGTCTAATAGTGGCCTGATAGGAAGCAGTGGGTGGAGCATTCTTGGGGGCTTCATAACCAATGACTCCAATAATATTTCCGTAGAGAGTATTTGCATCAAATAAGAACTCACTCTCATTGGGGAGCCCTTGTCGTTCCATAGCGTCCCGGACATAGTTTTTTACTCTGAGGTCATATTCCGCCTTGTAGAGAGGCGAATTGGGATTTTTGCCTTCACCTTGCATAGAGGTGCTCACAGAGCGTTCACCCTCGAGAGTTTTATTGGATTGAACATCATGTGCATAGGAATACGCACCCGTAGAAACGTAAGCGATAAAGTTTTGTACCACCGAGAGCATGAGATACAAAGAAACGCCCGCATCGGCAGCGTGATAAGCTGCATTCACTCTAGGCAGCATGTTAGGGAACACCCACGCGAGTCCATCTGCAATCCAACCGGTAAGAAAATATGCCTGAAATGCGACCAATGCTGTGTCTACTCCACCTAATACCAAAACTCCTTGAATGAGTGTCTTTGTGTTAACGGGGGTGTGGTCACTTGTTTTAAGTGAAAAGCCAAAAGTCGCATTGTATAATCTTCTGATGGCGTTGTTCTCACTGACTCCGATTTTGTCCAGAGTGTAGCGCAGGGCTTGTGATGTCCACACTGACGGTACTTGCGCAACCACGGTGATAGAATGCGCAAATATATCGAAGTAACTTCGGAGAGCGGCGTTTTTTAAGCCTTTTGCGGTACCTTCTGCAATTCGGCGATCAATTTCTTCTTTAAGCACGGTGAGACGAGCAACAATTCCACCCGCAAACACCACTCCGCAAACGGTCATCACGCGAATGGTATGGGCCAGAAATTTTGCCACTTCTGGATTGAGGGCGCGCGCGTTTTGAATTCCGAACACTTGCAATACTTTTTGTGTCCAAGAAGTACGGCCATCAGGCTGTGAAAAAACTGCGGAACCCCACTCAGGATGGTCGAGATCAAAACCAGTATAGAGAAGGCCAAAACCTGCTGTAGAGCCCTTTGCGAGTGAAAGTTCACGGGTTCCTAAGATCTTTTCTATGGTCGAAGATACATCGTTGGTGTGGGCCAAGAATTTTTTTGCGCTCTTGCTTGGGTCGGGTTGTGCTTGCGACATTTCTTGAGAGAGGCTTTTCATGGCGTCTGCCATTGAAATTTGTAATCGACTTGCATCTTCCTGATGAGGTTTGAGCTTCTCAAATGCGAGCTGCATTGCTTGTGAAGTTGCAAACAGAAGATTAAGCGTTTCAATTTTTACGATCTGTCTTACATCGTCAACGGATACTGGCAGTGGAATTCCGTCTGAGTTGGTGAGCACGACTACGTTTTGTTGCGGGATTTCTTTCGCACTCATTTTGCCACTCCAGCCTTCACCGGGAAGTGGAAAAAAGAATACGGGCACTTTTGCCTTGGTAATCGAAGACTCAATTAATTTTTGGTAAGGGACGACAAATACGCCTTGTCCATTTCCCTTGCTGGCGAAAACAGAGGAATCACGAGCGGAGAGGTAAATGTATTCGTCAGTAGCTAAAATAGGATGGAGCGATTCACGTAGTGTCCATGATTGTGATAAGCCTCTTGGGTGAATAACGAGATCGTCAGCGTTTTCAACGAAGCCAACCGCCTCATGGTCTGTCGGTTTCGATTTGGCTTGCCAGTTTTGACTCTCTAAGAAAAATGGATTTTGATCCACGATTGGATCCTGAGGCGAGAGATGAAGGTTGTACTCGTCTTCAGCCGGGGCATTCTCAATTTCCGCGATCGCAGGATGAATGAGAAGACTGCCAATTTCCTTGTGCAGCTCTCGTTCGTCATCACTGGTATGGGTACTTTGCGCATACGAAGTCACCCGATACCCGAATGAGAGTTGTAAAATGAGGATCAGGCACAATAGGTGTGAGAAAAAGCGAAGGATGCGATTCATAAGTGGTGGAGTATCGCATACCTGAGTAAAATAGTCAATAACTAGTTTGAGATTAAACAGGCCTGGTTTAATTTGAGTTCTAAGTGAGTTTTAAATGGGGTTTATCAAGTCTGAAGTGAAGAAAGAAGTGGTGCCCAGAGACGGAATCGAACCGCCGACACAAGCCTTTTCAGGGCTCTGCTCTACCGACTGAGCTATCTGGGCAATCATTTCAGACGTTTAGGATTATCCAATGGTGAAAAAAAAGGCAACTAAAAAGCTGAGTCGAGTATACTTCTATTCATGAATGACGAGAGTTCAGCAAACCAATCGTTTAGGAAAACACTGAGTCCTGAGGCCTATTCTGTGCTTCGAGAGAAGGCGACTGAGCGCCCTTTTAGCGGTAAATACAATGATTTTTGGGATATTGGTCTCTATTGTTGTGGAGCCTGTGGAGCTGAGCTTTTTCGTTCCGATGCTAAGTTCGATGCGGGTTGTGGTTGGCCTAGTTTTTTTGAGCCCATTTCCGATGGCTCCATGAAATACCAGACTGACCATGAATTGGGATGGCAAACCCGCACCGAAGTTTTGTGTGCAAAGTGCGATTCTCATTTGGGCCACGTGTTCGATGATGGCCCGAAGCCCACGGGCAAGCGATATTGCATGAACTCAGTAGCTCTTCAGTTCAAATCAAAGTGATCTTTTGTGCTTCTTTTTTACAGGAGCCTGCCCCAGGGCTTGATCCACGGTCTCTGGGGTGCTGTCATCGTCCGACATATACTTGATTTTCTGCACAGATGCCTTAGCGATTACTCCAACAGCCTTAGGTTTTCCAGCCACTACTGCGGCAATGGGAGCTTCTTTACCGGTACTTGCGGCGAGGCTTCCTGGAATCTCGGCTGATGACTTTTCCATGTATAATGATTCAGAATAAATATCTGGAGTTCCGGTTGAGGCAGTACTGTCCTGGACGGTATATGCAACAGCCACGACTGTTAGTAGACCAATTAGCTTGGTATTCATTTTCTTTTCCCTCTCACAATTTTCTCAGAACTCTCTAGACCTGCTATCCCCTGCCTAAATTGAGTTCGTTCCCTTTTGATGAGGAGGGTCGTATCGCGGGGCGTTAGCGACGTCAAGGGAAAAAACAATAAAAGTAACGCATTGCTGCACATGTCGTAAATGACGCAAAATACCTGATATTTTAAGCATTATTCCAAAAAAGACGGTTTCCGAGTTGACAAGGAGCTATCCGGAACCATTTAATCACCTGAAACCAAAATTTTGGATTTAACCAAAGTCAAAAAGGAGAATTGAACTATGCAAGTTCGTCCATTACATGATCGCGTACTCGTTAAAAGATTTCTAGAAGAAGAAAAATCAAAGGGTGGAATCTATATTCCTGATACAGCAAAAGAAAAACCAGTCCAAGGCGAAATCATCGCTGTAGGTGCTGGCCGCGTTGCTGAAGACGGAAAAGTTCGTCCCCTCGAAGTGAAAAAAGGCGACAAAGTGCTTTTCGGCAAATACGCAGGAACTGAAATTAAAATCGAAGGCGATGATTTCCTCATGATGCGTGAAGAAGACATCCTCGGCATCATTCAATAATTTAAAAAATAACGAACATAAGGAGATAAAAATATGTCAGCAAAAGAACTAAAGTTTTCACAAGAAGCACGCAATTTAATTTTAAATGGTGTGAACATTCTTGCAGACGCAGTGAAAGTAACCCTCGGACCTAAAGGCCGTAACGTAGTCATCGAAAAATCTTTCGGTGCTCCAAACATCACCAAAGATGGTGTTACTGTTGCTAAAGAAATTGAACTTTCAGACAAGTTCGAAAACATGGGCGCGCAAATGGTTCGTGAAGTTGCTTCAAAAACCAATGACGATGCCGGTGACGGAACGACTACTGCAACTGTACTTGCTCAAGCAATTTTCCGCGAAGGCGCGAAAGTGGTTGCTGCAGGCCTCAATCCAATGGATGTAAAGCGTGGGATTGATAAAGCAGTAGAAGCAGTGATCGCAGAATTAAAGAAACTTGCTAAACCGATTAAAGATCAAAAGGAAATCGCTCAAGTAGGAACGATCTCTGCAAATAACGATTCTACCATCGGTAACATCATCGCTCAGGCAATGGAAAAAGTGGGCAAAGAAGGTGTGATCACTGTTGAAGAGTCTAAGACTTCTGAAACCACCCTCGATATCGTGGAAGGGATGCAATTTGACCGCGGTTATCTTTCTCCTTATTTCGTCACTAACCCTGACAAAATGGAAGCAATCCTCGATAACCCATACATCCTGATCTACGACAAAAAAATCAGCAACATGAAAGACCTTCTTCCGACTCTTGAAAAAGTAGTTCAAAAGAACAAACCTCTCATGATCATTTCTGAAGAAGTTGACGGCGAAGCGCTTGCAACTCTCGTGGTGAACAAACTTCGTGGAACGATTCACGTATGTGCGGTTAAAGCTCCAGGCTTTGGCGATCGTCGTAAAGAAATGCTTCAAGATTTAGCCGTTCTTACTGGCGGTAAAGTAATCTCTGAAGACCTCGGCGAAAAACTTGAAACAGTAAAGCTTGAAGACCTCGGACAAGCACGCAAAGTAACTGTCGATAAAGACAACACCACCATCGTTGACGGTGCTGGTAAAAAAGTAGACGTAGAAGCTCGTGTGAAGACTATTCGTTCACAAATTGCTGAAACTACTTCTGACTATGATAAAGAGAAGCTCCAAGAGCGTCTTGCTAAGCTTCACGGCGGAGTAGCCATCATTAATGTTGGTGCTGCGACTGAAGTTGAAATGAAAGAGAAAAAAGCTCGCGTAGAAGATGCACTCAATGCAACTCGCGCTGCTGTTGAAGAAGGTATCGTTCCGGGCGGCGGAACTGCACTTCTTCGTGCTGCTAAAGTATTATCTACCATGAAGGGCTCAAATGCTGAGCAACAAGCTGGTATTAATATTGTTAAACGCGCAGTTGAAGAGCCTATTCGTCAAATCGCATTCAATGCAGGCCTTGAAGGATCAATCGTCGTTGATAAAGTAATCAACAACACTGCTCCAGCGTTCGGCTTCAATGCCTTGACTGAAACTTACGAAGACCTCATTTTAGCCGGCGTAATCGATCCTGCTAAAGTAAGTCGTTGTGCACTTCAAAATGCTGCTTCAGTAGCAAGCCTCATGCTTACTACTGAAACCCTCATTGCTGAGAAGCCTAAAAAAGGCGGCGATTCAATGGGTGGCGGTCATGACCACGGTGGTGGCATGGGCGGCATGGGCGGAATGATGTAGCCAAAGGTCGGGCCCACCTTTTGGTTCAGCAATGAGTCAAAAATCTGAGCCCAAATGTTAGTTTAAAGCCCTCTTGCAGTTAGTCTGCAAGGGGGCTTTTTTTATGCCTTATATACTTGTTTGAGCATTCCGTAAGCCGATAGAGGTCTTTATTGGGTCATCGGTTCCCAGTTGTTGTAGTTTTTACCACAGCAAAGGGTGCCATTTTCAATTGCCCAGCTGTCGTCAGTGCTAGTGCAGTAACTAGCTTTGGCAAACGCGTAAAAGCTGAAGTGAGTAATGGCAAAAATTAGTTTTAAAAAACACTTCATTATTTCACCCTGAGTGTTCAATTTGCCGAATCATTGCATATATGGCGTTTGTGTACTTAAGAGCTTTGTTAAAGTGTTTTGGAAGAAAATTTTATTGGCTCGAAAAATTTCGAAATCAATTAAAACCATTAAGTAAAACACCACATGGATTGAACTATTGCTTTAAATATATGATGTGTACTAAATTGTCGAGCTATGGTAAAAATGGACAAATTTATTGAAATCAGTCATGGAGTTCACTATGAATAAAATTATTTTCGCACTCAGTTTTCTTACCGCTTTCAGTGCCTATGCGGATGATACCACTTACAAATGTACCGGTAAGGGAATTGAAGTTGAAGTGACTTTCAATTATAGAACCCAGGCTGAGACTATTGTGATTCATCGGGATTCTGGTTTTTTCAGAGATGAGCTCGAAGTGAAGGTTCCAATGCAAATCGAAACCAGTACAGACCCCACTTGGACCTCAAGTCCTTTCAAAATTAAACCCGCCGGAATTGATCGCAAAGGGACACTGTTTGTAGGTAAGGGTGGAACCTATCTCAAGCTTTATGAGCCAGTTAAAACTCTAAAAGAAGGAATTAAAGATGGAACTGGTACACAAACCAGTCCAGCTGTTCTCAACACTCCTTATATTAAGAATGGACGAGCCATTAAGCTAAGCTGCACTCAATTGATTTTTGGATAATTAGATAAACGTAGTCTGAGTGATTTTAAAAGTCAGATTATATTCATCTTTGTTTCCTAAGAGTTCAGCACCAATTTTCAGTAAAGCCCTCTGCGAGCGAAAATTGGTGCTGCCCACATAAAAAATTACGCTTTCAACAAACTGAAAAGCGTGCTTGAGCATTAACTCCTTCAGCTCATGATTGTATGTTCCGCCCCAATACGTGCGGGTTAGAAAAGTAAAACCCACAACAACTTGTTTTAAATCATCTTTGAAATCATAGTAGCGACTGCAACCAATAATTTCGTTGGTTTTGAGGTCGATAATGACGAATGCCCCTTTGCATGCCATTGCACTGTCTAAGTATCTTTGAAACTCTGGGCACTGATAACGAGTGGGTTCTGGATGCAACTGCCAAATAAGCGGGTCCGATGCAGCAAGGAATAAAGCTTCATGGTCTTCAGTCGTGAGAGGTCTGAGTTTTATTAATTTACCGATGAGGGTAGGCTGCAAATTCATTAATTAGATTCGGTAACTTCGTCGCTGAGTTGATTATCATCTTCTTGATCGATGTGGGGAAAGTGCTCTTTCAATGCGATGCCAATCGCGCCAACAGCGTGGACGATTCCATGGCGAACACTTTCATCTCTAATTATTTGTCGAACATTTGTTCTTAACTGATCCCAGAACGTTTGTCCTACTTTTTGGTGAATACCCTCATCTCCGAAAAACGCGAATTTTTTCAGACGTGGATTAATATAAAGAAGGATCGCATTGCGGGATCTGGTTTCGTGCATCTTCATTTTCTGAAAATGCATTTGTGCAGCCTGAAGTGGGTTGGTTTCTTTCTTAGCATAAGAAACGTGCACCCTGATTTCACCGCTGGTCTGGCTTTCCGCTTCATGAATGGCTGAAGAGATTTCTTTCTTGTCTTTGATGGAGAGTTTTCTAAAAAATAAATTTAACATTTACCAATCTCCTCCCGCTCCACCACCACCACTGCTACCGCCGCCGCCACTAAAGCCGCCGCCGTCTCCACCTCCGCCCCATCCGCCACCTCCACCAAATCCGCCGCCGAAACCGCCACCCCATCCGCCTCTGCGAATTGAGCCACTGCTAGAAATGGTGTTACCCTGAAAACGATCGAGGAATCTGAAAATGACGAATATAATGACGAGTAAAAAACCGAGCGGAAGTCGGGGTCTATTGCCTGATCTTTTGGTGCGTGCTGCCGCAGGTTGAGCATTGGGGTCATTGGCATCTGAATGGATAACGCTGAGTGCGCTTTGTACTGCAGTGATCACACCAGCGTCATAAGCCTTTTGCTGAAATGCTGGGACCAAAATAGATTGAATGATCATTTTTGATTTAGCATCAGTAAGGAGCGGTTCAAGACCGTAGCCTACTTCAAAACGCATTTTGTGCTCTTTTAAGTAGATCGCTAAAAGTAAACCGTTGCTCTTTTCTTTGTTCCCGATTTTCCATGCATGAAAAAGTCGGTTGGTATAGTCGGGGGCGTCCTCGTCATCGAGCGATTTAAAAATAGCAACAATGATCTGATTGCTAGTTTTTTGATCCTCCTGAGAAAGTATTTGCAACAATTGGCTATGAGCTGATGGAGAAAGTAGGGGTTGCTCATCATATACATACTGAGTGGGTTCAGGCGGAAAAGGTTTTGCCGCTTGTGCTGGCGAGAAAATCGAAAGGCCAATAAGAACGGTAGTGGTCCATACTGAACGAACCAACAGCTGCTGAATGAATTTGGAGTTAATTCTTAATATACGCATTAGAATTTTACTTCTGGTGCAACATCAGAGCCTTTTTTAGATTCAAAGTAAGCTCTCTCTTTAAATCCTTTGTTGCCTGCAACGATGGATCCCGGAAATTGTTTAATAGCGGTATTAAAGGAACGAGCTACATCATTAAAGCGCTGACGTTCAATGGTGATTCTGTTTTCTGTACCTTCGAGTTGGCTTTGAAGTTCAAGAAAATTGGTGTTGGCTTTGAGTTCTGGATATTTTTCCGAAATGACCATCAAGCGAGAGAGCGCAGTGGAAAGTTGACCTTGAGCGGCATCAAATTTTTTCAAATCGTCTGGAGAGTTTACTTTAATTTGGCCGACAGAGGCGCGAGCCTGAGTAACCGCCTCTAAAACATCCGCTTCGTGCTTTGCATATCCTTTTACCGTGTTCACCAAATTTGGAATTAAATCGGCACGTCGTTGGTATACGTTTTCAACTTGGGCCCATGCGCTGCTCACATTTTCGTTTTGAGCCACGAGTCCGTTACCCGCTGAGATGTACCAAAGTGTGCCTAGTACCAATACTCCTACTACGGAAAGAATAGCGATCGTTGATGATTTCATGTGAGTTCCCCTTTAGTTGTTTATATCATACCAGAACTGAGGATTCTACGTTTCGTTGGTTTTGATGAGCTCTGCGATCATCTCTATTTTGAAGATGTATTTCTCCGAGCAAAAATCACATAAAATTTCAACGTCTTTGCCTTCGTCTAGCATGGAGCGTAACTCTTCGCTTCCAATTAAGCAGAGTGATCGTTTCACACGCTCAATAGAACAAGGGCATTTAAAGCTGATATTGGTTTCATCCAAAACACTGAAAGATTGATTGTCCAAGATATATGAAATTAAATTAAGTGGCGTTTTTCTTTGCTCCGCTTCAAGCTTCAGTGTGTGAATCTTTTTCAGATGGTCTTCAATCAATGCGATGTCTTCGTCGGTGGCTCCGGGTAGTGCCTGAATCAAAAATCCTTCTGCTAGAACGATTTCATCACCATTCATGAATACTTCAATTCCAACTGCAGATTGAACTTGTTCGGATTGGAGCCAGTAAAAGGTGAGGTCTTTCGCTAAGTGACCGGTAAGGAGAGGGACGGTTCCGATATAAGGCTGAGACTCTTCTGTTTTAGTGCGAAGAACAGAAAGGAGACCAATTCCCCAAGGGCCAATATTTCGGGCTAAATGAATGTCAATTTCTGGTCTTTCGACGATATAACCTCGAACTTCTGCGTCCGCATTTGCATCAATGATGGCCTGTTTGCACCAACCTGAGCCTTGAATGTTTAAATTCACTTTTTCGCCTGACTTACAGTAGGAAGAGAGTATGAGACCAGCTACCGTTGCTTCCGCCAATGCTTTAGTGGCTTCCTTTGAAGTGTGGTGTCGTAGAGCCATTTGTCTTGCAACTTCGGTTGCGGTCACTGCAACCGCGCGAATGGTTCCGGAGGTGGAGATGCACTTAATCCATTTATCTTGAGTTGATTTGAATTCTAAAATGTCATTCCCACATGTACTAAAAATGAAATGAACGCTCCACCGAGCTCATGCTGTAAATTGTCGGACCCGGTTTTGGTAGAGGTAAACATATTGTTGTAAGTAAGGCTCGGGCCAAAGAAAAGATTTTTGCTGATGAGAAGGTCTACTCCTCCACCCATTTGAATTCCAAAAAGCAGTCCATTGAGCGTGTAGCCGGGATAGGTATAAGATGGACGATAAAATCCAACGCCTGCATCAAAATAAGGTACAAGTTGGTCAAAATATACAAGGTTGGTGCGAACTCCCACGGTGAGGTGGCTTGCAGAGAATTGTCCGCTTGAGCCCGAATGCGAACTGTATCCAAAGTCGGTTTCAAATGAAAATAAATCACTAACCCCATAAGTATAGTTAAGGTCCATTCCTAGGGCGTTTTCATATCTATTACCTAGATCACCCAATAAGAAAGTCTGGCCAATGCCGATAGAAAGATTATGTGTTCCAGGTGAAAGGGGCCCAGATGAGGAAGTGTCGTTATAATTTTGAGTTTTTTTATTTTCTCGCGTGTTGCTGCGGGTGTCTTTAACGGGCGCCGATTCAGCGCTTTGAGGCGGGGCTTTACTGAGAGGGTATGCTTGGGCTTCAGTAGAGACCGAATACACTCCAAAGAGGATCATAGTAAAACTCAACGTCGCGAGGTTTCTAAGTGTTATGCACTCCATGGTTAGAGTGTATTCGGTGTCTGAAAAGAAGCAAAGCTAGATGTGAACTACACATAAAAATTTTATGAGAATTCGCAGATAAATTGTGAATAAAGAGTCAGTATTTTAACTGACCCGTTGACGAGGTCTCTAATTGAATCGTTTGAGGATCCGATTATGATTCGCTATTATTGATTCATAGTCGGAGCATTGCTTACGTTAGCAGTGCTCGCATTATTTGCAGCAATCGCTGCAGCTGCTTCAGCTTCGATAGCAGCTAGATCACCCTTAAGTTTCTCTTGGATGAAACCAGAGAAAGAGCCATCGCCACTGCGAATGATCGTCTTAAGAAGATTCACAGAAGGCTGAGTTTTAGCTTTGCGCTCACTTTCATAGAGAAGTTGAGTCAAAGTCGCTGCTGTGATGTCATTCTTGGTTTTGTTGTCGATGACACGAATTTCTTCGCCTGCGCGAATCATTTTCGCTATTTCATCAAGAGTCACATAACTAGACTCATGAGTGTCATAGAGCTTACGGTTCTGATAACGTTTAATTACTTTTGCTTCTTTCATACTGCCCCCTAAATATAGGTCTGAGGTTAATTATTATTCCCCCTCGTTTCAGAAACTTTTCTAATAAAAACTAAAACAAACCCCCGTTTTTATCAAAAAATTGACGTTCCTGCATCAAGGTTGGCCACCACTATAACGGAATTTGACATGCCGCAATAGTGACTAGCACCTCACTTTGTTAGCAATGAGGTTGAGTAAAGTCAAGCACTTCGCTGCCGTGCAGTCTAAATCCTTTTCTATAGTTTTTCTCAACCGATGACGAAAGGTCTATTGAGGGAGAGCTGTTCATGATGGGTTCATATTATAGGTCTTTGAAACTATTGCTAATTTATAGAAATTTAAGCTTAGCGCTGGGGGCTGTTTTTATGGCCTCAGGGTGCGCAACTTTCAGTTCTGGACGCACTCCCACCAGCTTTGACGAGCCAAGTAATTTTCAGCAAAAAACGCAAGCCGCGTGGGAGTCTCACCCTTATACTGCCACTGCCGATTATCACTTCGCTCTCGCTCAAGCTTATTCGAATGAAGGCAAGGCAGATCGCGCGATTGAAGAGTATCGAGCGGCGCTTGCTTACGATCCAAATTCAGCAGTACTCCACGCAAAAGTTGCGGCCGAATATTTGAAAAAAGGTTCCAGTAGTTTTGCCATTGAAGAATGTAAGCGCGCAATCGAACTCGATCCAAGTTATGCCGACGTCCGATTAATGTTAGGTGGAATTTATTCCATTGGCAATGAAACGGAAAATGCATTGAAGGAATATGATGCAATTTTGAAAATGGATCCGAAGAATGATGAGGCAGCCGTTTTTAAAACCCAAGTGCTCGTGGAGAGTGAACGTCAAGACGAAGCACTGAAGTTCATTCGCTCTTTCACTGCCACAGTGAAAGACTCGGCAGCGGCTTGGTTTTACGCGGGTAAGCTAGAGTACGCAAAAAACAACGTGAATGAGGCGATCAAAAACTACAGGATCGCTCTTGAAATTCGTCCTGGATTTTCTCAAGCAACGATTGCACTCGGAATGATTTTTGAGACTCATGGCGAAACGACCAAAGCTCTAGAAGTATACCAAGAGCAACTTGAGCAAAAGCAAGATTTGCAGGTCGCTGGACGCCTGGCCACGCTTTATCTGAAATTGAATCAACTCGATCTTGCGCTCAAAACGCTTGATGTCATGGCGGCACTCGATCCTGAAGATTTAAATACGCAAATGAAAATCGGCTTGGTTTATATGCAAAAGCAAGAATGGGAGCCATCTAGAAAAATCTTTGAAGCGATCCTGGCAAAGGTTCCTGATTCAGATAAAGTGAACTATTACATTGCAGCGGTCTTAGAGGAGCAAGGTAAGTTCGAAAATTCGATCGAGCATCTCTTAAAAGTGATGCCGGATTCAAATCTATTTGAAGATGCAAATATCCATGCTTCGGCGCTCTATCGGAAATTACTTCAATCCCAAAAAGCGTTTAATGTAATCAAGACTGCGATCCAAAAGTCACCCGAAAATTCAGGTTTCTATTTGGTGCTCGCGAGCTTGTTTGAAGATCAGCGAGATCTAAAGAGTGCAGCTAGTACATTGAATGATGGTCTCAAAGTTTTCCCAGATCATGAAAAAATGCGCTATTTTTACGGAGCGATTCTCGATCGCTTGGGCAAGCAAAATGAAGCGATTGTAGAGATGGAAAAATTAGTGAAACAAAATCCAAACTTTGCCGAGGCGTTAAACTATATTGCTTACACTTGGACCAGTCAGGGGGTTCGTCTCCATGACGCAGAAGAAATGCTGAAGCGTGCAATGAAGTTAAAACCTGAGAGTCCATTTATTATGGACAGTTATGGATGGAATCAGTTTATGTTGGGTAAGAATCAAAATGCGCTTGTTTACCTGGAGAAGGCTGCAAGCCTTAAGTCAGATGAAGTGGCCATTCTAGAGCATTTGGTTGAGGTTTATGCTAAAAACCAGATGCCAGATCGTGCTCAGGTCACCCAGGAGAAGATCAAAAGGCTATCGGCTGCAGTTGACCCTGAATTTAACGCAACTACGGCCAGAGCTCCTGCATCAGTTGAAGAAAAGTAAGCTTTCCGGCATGCTGTAAAGTATGCAAAAGAGCTACGCTTCATCCTTGATTCACTCGATTTTAATTTTCAGTCTGCTCGTTCTAGTGACGGCATGTTCCAGCACACCTAAAATAAGCATTAAAGTGGCAAGCCAAGCGGAAGCAGAAAAGTGGCTAAGTCGTTATTGTGCGAAACCGCATCCTCAGTCTGAGCTTCTCGGTAACCTGGTGATGAAAGCTAATACTCAAGAGTTCAAAGGCCAATATCCGGCCTCTTTGCATTTTGATCAAGGTGGAGCATTTCAGTTGGAGGTCACCAATATTATTGGAGGAACGCTCGTGCAATTGAAAGGGAATGATCAAGCGCTAGCGATAACCGTTCCATCCAAACCCAAATACAGCAGAACGGGGATCACTCATTATCTAGGTTTGGAGTTATCTGTGCTGGCTGAGCTTCTTCATGGGGACCTTCCTTGCCCGACCGTTGAGGCCGGTAATAAAATCGGAGTTGAGGGAGCAAGGATTGTGATGGAGACTGCAAATTGGAAATGGATTTTTGAGCGGGGAGGCGTAGATGAAAGAGAAGTTCCCGTTCATGTTCGTTTAATTCCGCAGGCAAAAGGCGCAAGCATAAAAGATCAAATTGAAATGAGTATTGAAGGGTGGGATGTCGATGCTTCCTATGCCAAGAAGGTCACCGTTCACTCGCCCGAAGGTGAGTTGAAATGGACGTGGAGAACGCGGGAAATCAAATAAACACCAAAGTCTGTTTAATTTTGCCTAGGGATCGAGTACTTTATATAGAACATGTGGGCATACATCATCCGTAGATTGATTTATTCTGTTCCTATCCTTTTCGGGGTTGCTCTAGTTGTTTTTGCACTCTTTAATTTAGTGGGCGGAGACCCCGCAGTATTGCTCCTCGGAAAACACGCGACTGCAGAACGCGTGGCGATGGTCAGAACCGAATTAGGATTAGATCGCCCCATGGTGGTGCAGTTTGGCGATTACCTAAAGCAAATTGTGACCTTTGATTTCGGTAAGAGTTACACCACCCGTGAAGAAATTAGCACTAAGATTTTAAATGGTCTCGGTCCCACATTGTGTTTAACTATTCCAGCATTTTTTCTGACGGCCATCATTTCCTTACTCATTGCGCTCGTCGTTTCTTATTATCGAGGGCGAATGATTGATCGGCTTTCAATTATCTTTTTTGTGTTTTTGATGAGCATGCCCGCGCTCGCGTACATTCTATTTGGTCAGTATATTTTGGCCTCAAAATTAGGTTGGTTCCCCATATCGGGCTATGGTTCGTCTTGGTCAGAACGCGCATATTATTTGGCACTCCCGGTGCTCATTTCTGTTTTTCTTAATTTAGGCTCCGATATTCGTTTTTTCAGAAATTCGATTATTGAAGAGGTGGGGCAGGATTATGTGAGAACTGCCCGGGCAAAAGGACTTGCCGAAAAATGGGTGTATTTAAAGCACGTGTTAAAGAATAGTATGATCCCGGTGATCACCTATGTGGTCATTCAAATTCCATACTTGGTTTTAGGTTCACTTCTCTTAGAAAGTTTTTTCTCCATCCCGGGCTTAGGTGGGATGACGGTAGAAGCCGTGAACAACAGTGATTTTCCGGTACTGAAGGCCATGACTACAGTGATTTCACTTCTCTATATCTTAACGACGCTCCTCACTGACGTGCTCTACCGTTTGGTCGACCCACGCATGAGTTTTGGAAAAAGGGGTTAGGGTATGTGGAGCAAAGTACTTAAAACTATACTTCAGAAAAAAATCGCTCTCCTCTGTGCCGTGATCATCATGATTTTCGTGTTCATTGCGTTTGCCGCTCAGTTTTTTGGACTCGCTTCCAATTGGGATGTGCCCGTAGGCGTTCAGTATCTACCGCCAAATTTTTCTGCATTTAATCTTTGGTTGGGCACGGATGTTTTAGGAAGAAGTGTGGTTTATAAAGTCATTCAAGGGACTCGCGTGGCTTTGAGTGTGGGGATCATCACTGCGGTTTTGAGTGCTCCCATTGGGGTGTTCTTTGGTTGCGTCTCCGGCTACTTTGGCGGTATCATCGACGATTTAATAGTATGGTTGATCGCCACCCTTTCTTCGATTCCTAATATTCTTCTATTGATTGCGATTAGTTACAGCATGGGACGCGGGATGGGCGCAGTCTATATCGCGTTGACCGCAACCAGTTGGATTACTCTCGCCAGAATTTTACGGGGCGAAGTGATTAAGCACAAACAAAGAGAGTATTTGATTGCGGCCGAAAGCATTGGTGTGGGCCATGGTGGGCGGATTTTTAAGCATCTTCTCCCCAATGTTGCGCATCAGATTATCCTGAGTATGACTTTTATGGTGGAGATTGCGATTCGTTCAGAGGTTTTGCTTTCCTATTTAGGTTTAGGGGTTCAAAATTTACCTAGTTGGGGCAAGATGATTGATGACGCCAAAGGTGAACTCAGTACCGGCGTTTGGTGGCAGCTCACCGCTACCACGTGTGCTATGTTTTTATTGATGTTTGCGATCAATGTCTTGGGTGATTATGTGCGTGATGCGCTTGATCCCAAAGCCCAAATTTAACGACGGAGAGTGCCGAGATGGAAGCGTTTGAGAAAATTCTAGAAGTAAAAGATTTGCAAACTTCATTCTTTACGGAACGCGGCGAAGTGAAGGCCGTCGACCACGTGAGTTTTGATGTTTATAAAGGGAAAACCGTTTGTATTGTAGGAGAGTCGGGATGTGGGAAATCGGTGACCTCCCTTTCGATCATGAGACTGATTCCGAATCCGCCGGGAAAAATTGTAGGCGGAGAAATTCTTTATAAAGGCAAAAATTTATTGAATCTGAGTATGGAAGAAATGAGAAAAATTCGTGGAAACGAAATTTCCATGATTTTCCAAGAACCCATGACTTCATTGAATCCGGTATTTACGATAGGGAATCAACTCGTAGAGGCGATTCAATTACATCAAGATCTTTCTAAAGGCGACGC
This sequence comes from Oligoflexia bacterium, assembly GCA_903845155.1. Classification (GTDB taxonomy): domain Bacteria; phylum Bdellovibrionota; class UBA1018; order UBA1018; family CAIMNF01; genus CAIMNF01. The sequence goes on along the minus strand of CAIMWN010000011.1, from coordinate 39,721 downwards.
CATCAATAAAGCCGTCGAAATGTTAACGTTGGTTGGAATCCCCGCCCCTGATAAGCGAATTAAAGATTACCCCCATCAGCTCTCGGGTGGAATGCGCCAGCGAGTGATGATTGCGATGGCGCTTTCCTGTAATCCTCAAATTTTAATTGCCGATGAACCCACCACCGCTCTTGATGTCACTATTCAAGCACAAATTCTCGATTTGCTCCGCGATTTACAGCAAAAAGTGGGCCTCTCGCTCATGCTGATCACTCATGACTTAGGTGTAGTCGCTGAGATGGCGCATGAAGTAGTCGTGATGTATGCCGGCAACGTAGTAGAGCGTGCACCTGTGCATGAAATTTTCGCATCGCCCAAACATCCCTACACCCAAGGATTGCTCAATAGTATTCCCATTCTGAATCGCGATCCCACCGGTAAAATTAAAAAATCGAGACTGGAGCCTATTCCAGGAATTGTTCCTAACTTACTTGAACTGCCCAAGGGGTGTCGCTTTCAAGAGAGATGCAAGTATGTCACAGACGAATGCAAGGTAGTAGAACCTAGCTTAAGAGTGATTGATCAGGGACGAGAAGTTCGTTGTATACATGCGGAAGCAATTTCAGCAGGAGCGAAAAAATGAGTGCAGAGATAGTGAAGCCGCCAGGTAAAGAAATTTTATTATCCGTAAAGAATTTAACAAAACACTTTTCGATCAAGGGAGGCATCCTCGGCCGTGAAGTGGGTTCGGTAAAGGCCGTTCAGGATATTTCGTTTGATATTTACAAAGGTGAAACGCTAGGGCTAGTGGGTGAATCGGGTTGTGGTAAATCGACGCTCGGCCGTTGTATTTTACGATTAATTGAGCCAAGTAGCGGGCAGATCTTATTTAAGGGACAAGATATCACCAAGATTAACCCCACCGAAATGCGCAAGCTTCGCCGCAATATGCAGATCGTATTTCAAGATCCTTATGCTTCGCTTAATCCGCGAATGACCATTGAGGAAATCTTGGGTGAGCCCCTGATTATTCATCATTTGGCTCCCAATAAAGAAGCGAGAAAAAAGAAAATAATTGAACTCCTTGATCTGGTTGGCCTTCGTCGCGAAGCGATTGCCCGATATCCACATGAGTTTTCAGGTGGTCAACGTCAGCGTATTTGTATTGCGCGCGCCTTAGCGGTGCAGCCAGAATTTTTAGTGTGTGATGAACCGGTATCTGCCCTCGATGTTTCTATTCAAGCGCAGATCGTTAACCTGATGCAAGATCTGCAAAAGGAGTTAAAGCTTACCTACCTTTTTATCGCCCATGACTTAAAAGTAGTGGAGCACATTTCTAATCGGGTTGCGGTAATGTACCTAGGTAAAATTGCCGAAGTGGCGGATGCAGAAGAGCTTTACGCGCATCCAAAACATCCTTATACCAAGGCGCTGCTCTCCGCGATCCCTTTGCCTGATCCAAATTACAAAAAGGACCGTGTGATTTTACAAGGTGATGTGCCCTCACCGCTCAATCCACCTTCGGGGTGTTTTTTTCATCCCCGTTGTCCGGTAGTACAAGATCAGTGTAGGGTTGATATTCCTGAGTTAAATGAAGTAAGTGGCGCGGGCATTCATGAGGCCGCATGTCACTATCCAAGTGATGCGCCTCTTCCTACTCGCGGTAATGGACTAATGGGAGTGAGTAAATGAGTAACGATCAGATCAAAGCATCAAAGTTGACGCCGACACAATTGGATATTCTTCTGAAAGAACTTCCGGATTGGAAGCTCAATTCGAGTGGCGAAATTGAGAAAACCTATGTATTTACAGGATTTCCTCAGTCCTTACTCTTTGTGACTGCGGTGGGGCTTCTTGCAGAATCTAAAAATCATCACCCTGATATTTTGATTCAGTGGAATAAAGTGCGTTTGGCATTGATTACACACGACTCGGGTGGACTAACGGCCAAAGATTTTGAATTGGCGCGACTTGCGAATACCCTGCCTATCATTTAGGGTTACAGGTATGCAAAACACTCATTTTCGTATTCCTACTCCCGTAAATGAACCCATCTATGGCTACCTGAAAGGTTCCAAAGAAAAACTTCTGTTGAAAGAGGCACTAAAGAAAATTGAAAATGAAGTGGTCGACATTCCGTGCATCATCGGCGGTAAAGAAGTTCGGACCGGAAATATTTTTGAAGTGAGAATGCCCCATGATCACCGCCACATCATTGCAAAAGTGCACCTTGCAGGAAAAGAGGAAGTGAAGCTCGCAGTGGAAGCGGCACTAAAAGCTAAGGAAGAATGGGAATCTCTTGCTTGGTATGAGCGGGCTAAGATTTTTTTAAAGGCAGCGGATTTACTTGCGGGCCCTTGGCGCCATATTTTAAATGCGGCAACCATGCATGGGCAGTCCAAGAATGCATTTCAAGCTGAGGTCGATTCTGCGTGCGAGCTAATCGACTTTTTACGCTTCAATGCCCACTTTTATGAAAACATTTTGTCGATGCAGCCGCTCTCAAGCCATAATATTCATAATTCGGTAGATTATCGTGCATTAGAAGGCTTCGTTTTTGCCGTTACTCCCTTTAACTTTACAGCAATTGCAGGAAACCTGCCATCTGCGCCAGCGATGGTGGGCAATACGGTAGTATGGAAGCCATCAGAACAGCAGTGTTTGTCTGCTTATCGCACGATGCAACTTTTCATGGAAGCTGGTGTTCCTGCTGGCGTGATTAACTTCGTGCCTGCTCTGGGGCCAGTTGCAGGGGAAGTGGTGCTTCAACATCCAGAACTTGCAGGTGTTCATTTTACTGGATCGAGCGCTACCTTTAATCACATCTACAAAACGATTGGCACCAATGTGGAGATTTATAAAAGTTATCCTCGAATCGTTGGCGAAACAGGCGGGAAGGATTTTGTATTTGCGCATCCAACAGCCGATATTGAAGTTTTGAATATCGCACTCATTCGCGGCGCTTTTGAATACCAAGGCCAAAAGTGTTCTGCTGCATCCCGTGCCTACATTCCGGCCTCATTGTGGGGTAAACTTCAGCCAAAACTCGTCGCAGAAGTTGAAGGTATGCGCGTTGGCGATGTTCGTGACTTTAGAACAATGGTGGGCGCCGTGATTGATGAGCGTTCATTCAATAAAATTAAGGGTTTCCTCGATGGTGCTAAAGCAGATCCGAAAATTAAGATATTAGTCGGTGGTGAGTGCGATTCATCGAAAGGTTACTTCGTGAAACCAACGGTGCTTCTTGCGAGTGATCCAAAAGCGAGAACGATGTGCGAAGAAATTTTTGGACCTGTGCTGACCATCTATGTTTACGAGGATGCAAAATTACAAGAAACTTTGAAGCTCTGTAACGAGACCTCGCCTTACGCCTTAACCGGAGCGATTATTGCGCAAGACGCAAAAGCAATGAACTCGATGGCGAATGAGTTAAGGTATTCTGCAGGAAATCTTTACTTAAATGATAAACCTACTGGAGCGGTAGTGGGCCAGCAGCCTTTTGGCGGTGCTCGTCGATCGGGAACTAATGATAAAGCGGGTAGTTTTTTGAACATGATTCGCTGGATGAGCCCTCGCACGATTAAAGAAAACTTTGTTCCACCTAAGGGCCTGTTGTACCCTTATATGGATGAAGAATAATTCAAAATACGAAGCCTTTAAATTACACTTACAAAAAGTCGCCGACATTACTTTTTCTGGCGCAGTATTAGGCTGGGATCAACAAGTCTATATGCCTAAAAATGGAGCTGCGTTTCGTGGACAGCAAATGGCCACCTTGCAAGCGCTTGCGCATGAGATTTTTGTCGATTCAAAATTCGGTGATTTACTCCAAGAACTATCTACAGACGATACTTTGGGTGAGAGTGAACAGCTCAATGTGAAACTCGTAACAAAAGATTACTTGCGAAAGAAAAAGTATCCAAACTCTTTTGTTCAGGAGCATGCACGCGTCTGTGCGGACGCATTTTCTGGATGGCAAGAAGCGAGAGCAAAGAACGATTTTTCGTTGTTTGAACCCACTCTAAAGAAAATAGTTGAATTGAAGCGCGTTGAAGCAAAATTTCTAGGTTACACTGAGCATCCCTATGAGGCCTTGTTAGAAGATTACGAACCTGGCCTCACGGTGAAAAAAATTGATGAAGTGTTCGACGAGGTGAAAGCTGAGCTTTTTCCATTCATTAAACAGCTTACTGGCAAGGTAAGGCCAGCGAGTGAGTTTTTGCATAAACATTATGCAAAAGACAAACAATGGAACTTCTCTGAAAAAATGGTCAAACAAATGGGCTATGATTTTGATTCCGGTCGAGCAGATTACGCTCCCCATCCGTTTTGTACTACCTTTGCGCCGGGTGATGTGCGAATCACCATCCGAGTAGATGAAAATCATTTTAACCAAATGTTTTTTGCAGCCGTTCATGAGGCGGGTCATGGATTATATGAGTTGGGTTTGAATCAAGCTACCCAATATGGCTTACCGCTCGGGCAGGCGTTGTCACTCGCATTTCATGAATCACAGTCGCGACTTTGGGAAAATAATATTGCGCGCTCTCATTCCTATTGGAAAGCAAACTTCAAGACTCTCCAAGTTGCCTTTCCGGAAAATTTGGGCACGGTCAAAATGGAAGATTTTTATAAGGCTGTGAATCGTGTTGAGCCATCCTTTATTCGCGTGGAAGCGGATGAGCTTACCTATCACGCTCATATTTATATTCGTTATCTGACTGAGAAATCGCTCATTGATGGATCCATTGAGGTGAGTGATGTTCCTAAGTTTTGGAATGATCGGTATGAGGATTACCTAGGTATTCGCCCCCCTTCAGATTCTCAAGGCTGTTTGCAAGATGTTCACTGGAGCTATGGCAGTTTTGGCTATTTCCCGACTTATTCTTTTGGAAGTTTCTATGCAGCCCAACTTTGCGCTCAGATGAAAAAGGATCTCCCCAATTTTATCAATGATGTTGAAAGCGGGAGTATGGCACCGCTTTTGAAGTGGTTGCATGACAAGGTCCATGTTCATGGCCGCCGTTATACTTCTAGCGAACTTTTGACTCGCATTACGGGGAGTGAGTTAAAATTCAACTATTTCATGGATTATGTTCGTGAAAAATACGGAAAGATTTACGGCATTCATTAGCAGCTGCTGGGTGTTGGTCATAGATCCAGGCCAGGACTGTTGTGTTGTTATCCCCCATCTGCAATTGTGCCTGAAAAGCACAAAATTAAGGTTTGTTGACAGTGTGCTTTTTAGGCGCAATTGCAGATGGGGTAGCAAGTTCAGTTGGCTAAGGTGCTGCGCCTCATTGGGGTAATCTTGAAAGCCTAAATTTTATCATTTACCGTGAAATCAAAAACGAATACGCCTTCTGATACTACTGGAGTGGCGAGAAGCGGGCCTACGAAGTTTTTGAAATCTAAATGGGCAGCATCGTAAAGATTCTGATGCGCAGGATTGATGAGTGGTTGTCCAACATAATAGTTTCGGTCGCCTTCAGACTTGAACGTTACTAGAAAGCCAATTTCTTTACCTTGATCTGCCCCTTCAAAGCTATTAGCAGCCCCTGTTTCAATGGATTGAATGAACCGTTGCCCATTTCGTAATGATTTATTTTTGAGTGCAAGAAATCTATTTTTCACTTCTAGAACTTGAGCGGTAGTGATGCCATGTTTGAATTTGAAGGTAACCAAGTGTCTCAGCGTTCCGCGGTGATAGTTCTGAGCGGTCTTCATTGTTGCCTCTTCTTCAGAAAGATAAGAGTTTGCACACTCGAAGTCTGCCGATACGCCAATGTTAGTGAACACTCCATATCTTCCTGCCGAGCCCGAGTTATTGTTGATTGCAAAATCGGATACGAGAGTGACCGTGGAGTTGCATTGGAGTTCGGCTTTGCTGGTGGCAGATTTCTTTGCAAGTTCCACGGCCCCAGTGATTTCAGCGGCGCTCATGGGTCCGTAATAAGTCCTTGAGAATGATGAATGTATTCTGTCACCCGCGAAAGCGGTGAGGGTGGACAGTGTGCCCACTAAAATGGCGAGAGTGATTTTTTGTATTTGAGTGTTGGTAGTTTTCATGACTGGTCTTTCTTTAGGTTTTGGTTTTAGTCGATGTCAGCATCGATTGTGAGGTAGTACGGGACCTTGCGCGCTTGGTTACAAAGATTTTTCTTTCCTCGTCTTCCCTTCAAGAATAAACTCAGTTCACGTGCAAACCGAAAATCCTAAAAATGCCTTAAATTGGTTAGAGCTGGAGAGCCTGTTTCAGAAGTATATGGATGGGAGTGCAAGCGCATCGAATGAACTTTTTAAGGGTATTTTAAAAGTACTGAAGGGTTATTTCCGTGCACGTATGGGGAAAGATGAAGATATTGAGGATTTAGCTCAGGCCACACTCCTCAAGATTCATTTTTCTCGCGACCGCTACGACTCAAAACTTGCATTGAAGACCTGGGTCTTTACGATCGCTTCAAGAACCTTGATTGATCACTGGCGCGGAGCTCATTCGAATGCAGAGAAAGTTTCAGATGAGATTGATGATCACGACGACTCGCTCGCTTCAATAGAGTTGACGCCAGAAGAAAAAACCCAATTACATCAAGATATTAACAAGGGATTAATCGCTTTGAAACCAATCGAGCGCTCGATCGTATACCTCTATGGGGTTGAAGGCTTGAGTATGGCAGAGATTGCTGAGATTCATTCCATTTCAGAGGGGGCAGTGAAAATTAGGGCACATCGGGCGTATCAAGAACTGAGAAAATTGTTAGTTATGTTAGCCCTCATTCAGCTCAGCATGGAGATTTATGGACGCAATTAAGTGGATTGAAGATGATTTAAATCGCCAGAAGCGAACGACGAACTTGGCGCGCACATTTTTTGTTTTTGTACTGATCTCGATCCCTGTGTTTATGGGGTTGGGGATGCGTGAGGGGTTAGATGATTCGATGAACTCGCGCCTTCTTCTACCAAATATGATTGCCACCGTATTCTTGGGATTCATTTTCAAAAAACTTTTTGAACAAAATTTTGTTTTCGCTAAAAACATACGTCTCTATTTTGTTCTATTTTTATTATCGCTTGGTTTAGCAACGGAACGAGTGTTTTTTCCGATCGCTGAGAGAACCGCTTACTCATCGGACGCCGCCTTCTTTCATGAGTTTCTTGGTTGTTTCTTAAAGGGGGGATTGACTACATTTGTGGCAGGAGTTTATTTAGCGTTCGTCTCGTTCACTGCCTCTTCGCTGCCTTTGAGAAAATCAAGAATGTTGATCTCGGCTCTGGCAGGCCTATCGGGCACCTTGATGCTTGGTTTTCATTGCGATAGTTCATCCTATGCACATGTGCTGTTAGCACATGTGGGGGCTGGGGTCGTAATGGGTTTACTTGTGTATTTGCTTCAGGAATTACTTTTTGTAGCCCGGATAAAAGCTGGAATTCCTGAGCTCAAGGAAAAAATTAAGAATATCCATCGTTTGTAAGGTCCGATCGCGTGGCTCTCGGTGGACAAGATTCATCTATTCATGAGGATGATCATTGGTTTAGGTGAAGCAGTGTGCTAGCGTGCGCGCTACATGAAACCTTACGTTTTTAAGAATACCATTTTATTAGGTGTGTTTTTTATAGCTCAACTATCCCATACTCAGGCCCACGCCCAGCAGTGGAATGAGGGGGAAGATCCGGGCAAGTTCCTTTACTCAGATGAAAGACTGGAAACCAATTTCGATTTATTAAAAACCAGTTCAAGAGTGACGACTGGAGGCGGCCCTGCTCCGTGGAGTGAAACTTTTTGGCCAGCAAAACAGGGTGGAATTGCAGTCCGTTATTATCACCATTCGGAACCAGGTGATGCTGCTTTTTCGGCAAAACATTATTCGCTAGTTGAACTAAGAAACCTGAAGCCTGATCAACTGAAAGGGCTTTCTCCTGCAGAGAAGTTTGATATTTTAAAATCGAATTATGATTACCCTCTGACGAATAAGGTACTTAAAACTTATTCAAAAGAGAGCCCTTTTTGGTGGGGAATTTGTCATGGTTGGGTACCCGCTTCCATTAATTATCCGGAACCCGAGCCTGTCACGGTTAAAAACAAAGATGGTATCACCATTGAATTCGGGTCATCAGATGTTAAGGCACTGATTTCTTATTATTACGCTTGGGAAGTGGCAGCCGTTGATCAAGTGGGGAATCAAAACTGGGGTTTTAAGACAGATTCGGTTGACCCGAGTAAACAAGTTTATTTTCAGCGCGATCCTCAAATGGTTTATTTTATTTATCGTCAACTTGGAAATCGTTGTAACAGAGATGGCTTTCATCCGAACTGCAAGGGCTCGAATATGAATCCCGCTGCGTTTCACTTAGCCATTGCAAATTTGGTGGGCCGTTACCACCGTTCCTTCGTCGTCAATGTGGATCCAACGAATCAAGTTTGGAACCAGCCGGTGCTCGGGTATGACAGCGAAGTGCTCGCAACTAGAAAATTAAAAAGAGCAGATGAAGCTTCTCATGAAGCGGTGGAGAAGATTTTGGTTTCGACCACCCTTTGGTATGTGCTGGAGGGATATCCCACTTTTGAGTCAAACGAACACGTTTATAAGGAAACTAAACAGCTACTTTACTGGCTGGAACTCGACAAAGACCACAATATTGTAGGTGGGTCGTGGTCTGATGGATTTTTAAGAAAAAAAGACAAAAGAACCGAGTATATCGGATTTGCGTGGCGAGCAAGTCGGGTTCCATTCTTAGGTGAGTTCCAAGTTCTGAATCAACTTTATAAATCGAAAATTGATTTTGTGAACGCCTATGCTGCTAGCCGAAACTACACTCCTGGTTTGAGAGATATGTATTTTGAAGTGAACTCTTCACAAATTCCGACGTACAACTGGTAGACTTTTTAGGACTCTATCCTGATTCCGGTAATATCATTTCTAAATCTTCTGGGCAGTGATCGCATACATTGGTAATTCGAGTACCCCATTTTGACGGTTGAACCTTAAAAGTTTGATGACATTTTGGACACTCACCCGTTCCTCCCTCGTTTCTGACTTTTTCACCAAATTTATCCATAGCGAGAACAAAGCTTGCGATGAAAAGAGTGGGTACCAAAATGAAATGAAGTAGGGGGATAAAAATGGAAAGAAAAGTAAAAGTGAGCATCATTCCCAAGGTGCGGAGTGCGTTCTTCGTTCGCTCGGGGGAATCCCACACCACCTTGGTAATGCTCGCATGGGTGGTGGGCAGATCTCGATGATCTCTGGATTGAACTAAGAGCTTGATTTCTGTGCGTGTTGCCATGTATGAATTATATATGGTATCCCATACAAATGCCAGTCCAGAAGTACAGAATGTTCTAGATTCAATTAGGCGCATCGTGCGCGGATTGCGTATTTCGTCAAAAATGGCGGAAAAGGAGCTGGGAATTAGCGGGGCACAGCTCTTTGTGCTTCAGAAGCTGAGTCAAGCAAAGAGACTCTCCGTAAATGAATTGGCCGAGCGTACGCTCACTCATCAAAGTTCAGTGTCGGTGGTGGCGAGTCGGCTGGTGGAGCAGGGGCTCGTAGTTCGCTTTCAGTCCGAGGGCGATGCGAGACGGATAGAATTAGAATTAACTGCAAAAGGTCACGCCCAATTAAAGAAAATTCCACCTACTACACAAGAGAACTTGGTGATAGCACTCCAAAAAATGAAAGTTACAAATTTACTGCAACTATCCACGCTCTTGCAATCGGTTGTTGCAAAGGCAGGTTTGGCTCAGGAGCCAGCATCGTTATTTTTTGAAGATGAGAAGCAACGAAAAAAAACGAACAAAATTGTAAAGAAAACGAACAAAAAAGCACAAAAGAAAGCATAGTCACTTATGAAAAATCACGTCAGTTTAAGAGGCGATTTCGCCGCTAATAAGAGACTCATTTTACTTTCGAGCATTGCCGTGATCATCGGTGTGATATGCACATGGGTGGCAGTGCTACTTCTTAAAATGATTAGCTTTTTTACAAACCTATTTTATTATCATCAGTTTTCCTTGGAAGCGCATGCACCCACTTACGCCATCTGGGGAGTGTTCGGTATTCTTGTGCCGGTGTTGGGGGGGCTCATCATTGGTTTGATGGCGCGCTTTGGATCCGAAAAAATTCGTGGACATGGAATACCTGAAGCATTGGAAGCAATTCTCTTTGGAAAAAGTTTAATGCAACCCAAGGTGGCGATTCTTAAACCCTTGTCTTCGGCCATTTCTATTGGTTCCGGCGGACCGTTTGGTGCTGAGGGGCCGATTATTATGACGGGCGGAGCTTTTGGTTCTATTTTAGCGCAAGTTTTTCATCTGACTTCGGCGGAACGGAAAACTTTATTGGTCGCAGGGGCGGCCGCCGGCATGACCGCCGTATTTGCATCACCGATCGCCGCGGTGCTGCTTGCAGTTGAGCTATTATTGTTTGAATGGAAGCCGCGTAGTTTGGTTCCTGTGGCCATTGCGAGTATGGTTGCAGGCGGTATGAGGCCGTTTGTTTTAGGCGGTAATGGGCCACTTTTTCCAATTCCTTTCCATGAATCCTTAGGGCTTTCAGGATTAATGGGGAGTGTATTGGTTGGATTGATCGCTGGATTCTTTGCAACCGGAGTCAGTAAGTTTCTCTACAAACTTGAAGATGCATTTATTCGCCTTCCTATGCATTGGATGTGGTGGCCAGCACTGGGTGGACTGGCGGTAGGAATTGGGGGCTATTTTGAGCCGCGCATTTTGGGTGTGGGTTATGACGTGATCGCGAGTTTACTGAAAGGAGATTTTACTCCCTCGACTGTAATCATATTGGTTTCACTGAAAGCATTGGTATGGGTAATCGCTTTAGCATCGGGTACTTCGGGCGGCGTACTTGCGCCGCTGTTGATCATGGGCGCAGGATTGGGTGTGATAGAATCTTCGTTTTTGCCGGGGAATATTGCGGGAATATGGCCCTTAATTAGTATGGCAGCGGTATTAGGTGGAATGATGAGGTCGCCTTTTACCGCAATTATTTTTGCGTTCGAACTTACTCATGATGTAAATGCGCTCCTGCCTTTGATGATTGCTTCCATCATCGCCTACGCCGTCACAGTGCTGGTCATGAAACGATCAATTTTAACCGAAAAGGTTGCCCGGCGTGGATATGATTTGTTTCGCGAGTATGGAGTGGACCCGCTGGAACGGGTCAGAGTTGAAGAAGTAATGAGTGAATTACATGATTTGGGTACAGGAATATCGACAAGCTTTTTGAGTACTGTAAATGGGAAAGAGTCTTGCCGTGTTGCCGCCGATCGAATGGCAAAGTTAGGTGTAGAATCGCTTTCGGTGATTTCATTCGGCGAATCTCGTCATGCTGTCGGGGTGATTACGATTCGCGATTTGCTAAAGGCAAGGCTTAAAAATATCGAGGAAGAAGAAAAACACGAAACTTTTATACGTTTCGGAACATAGACTTATTCTTCGTCGATCCCAAACGATTTCATCCGGCGGTGAAGGTAGCTTCGTTCGATACCGAGCACTTGGGCTGTTTTTGAGACATTCCAACCATTTTCTTTTAAGGCTTGAACGATGTATTCCCGTTCAAAATCAGTTTTCGCATCTTTCAACGGCTTGCCGCCGGCAAGTTGAACTGCATTTAAGGTAGAAAGGTCAGTCTGAGTGGGTTCATCATGAACGCCGCCATCATAAGAGATGTCGGCCAGATGATGCTTGATTTCAGCGTCAGGAATAGGATTGGTCTCGTCGCCAGGAGCTTGAAGGATCACTAAACGTTCGAGTAAGTTTCTGAGTTCTCGAATATTTCCGGGCCAAGGATATTTAGTGAGCGTTGCAATAGCGTCGTCGCTAATGGGGCGCACTGGTTTTTGGTGAAGGGTCGCAAACTCTTTAATAAAATATTGGGCGAGAAGGGTGATGTCTTCTTTTCGTTCGCGAAGTGCTGGCAATTGAATGCGGACGACGTTTAGCCTAAAATACAAATCTTCCCTAAATGCCCCGCGACTCATTTCAGATTTTAAATCTTTATTCGTTGCCGCAATGATTCTTACGTCGACAGAATGAGTTTCGTTTCCACCGACGCGTTCAAATTTCTGTTCCTGCAAAATTCGTAGAATTTTTGCTTGAGTCTTTAACGACATGTCGCCAATTTCATCTAAAAATAGGGTTCCACCGTTTGCAAGATCGAAACGGCCGCGTCTGAGTTGCGTGGCACCTGTAAAAGCACCCTTTTCGTGGCCAAAAAGCTCACTTTCGATGAGCTCTTCAGGAATAGCGGCACAGTTGACTTCAATAAACGGCTTCTTAAAACGATTGGACAGGGCATGAATTGTTTGTGCCACGACTTCTTTACCCGTCCCGTTTTCACCAGTGATAAGAACTGAACCTGAAGTGGGCGCCACTCTTCGAATCACTTCTTGCACATTTTTGATTGCAGATGATTCACCAATAATGGGTCTACGGGTGGAAAGTTGTTTTCGGAGTGCTTGGTTTTCTTCGATGAGATCGCGAGCAGAAAGTGCATTGCGGATTAAGACAAGAAGGCGATCGAGTTCAATTGGTTTTTCTAGAAAATCAAAGGCACCAAATTTGGTTGCCTTTACTGCGGTTTCAATGTTGCCGTGACCCGACATAATGATTACTGGGATTTCATTGCCTTGATTTTTCATTTCACTCAGGGCAGTAAGGCCATCCATTTCAGGCATCCAGATGTCGAGTAGGATCAAGTCGGGGCTTTGTTTCCTCAAAATTTCCATTCCTTGAGTCGCATTCGATGCGCTCAGAATACGATAGCCTTCATCGCTCAAGGCGCCTGCAAGTGATTGTCGAATGGAAGTTTCATCGTCGATGATGAGAATGGTGCGGCTCATGAGACCAGCTTAGCGGTTTTAGTGGGGAGTTCAATCATAAATGTCGTTCCTGCGCCCAGCTGGGATGAGAGGCGAATGTAGCCGCCGTGGTCATTGATAATCCGTTTCACAATCGCGAGTCCAAGGCCTGTTCCTTCTTGTTTGGTCGAGAAGTAAGGTTCAAAAGCGCGCTCTTGAACTGACTCTGGCATTCCGGGGCCGTTGTCGCGAATGGTGAGCGCAGCCATTTCTAATTTCTCATTGAAATGGGTTTCAACTTCTATTCGCCCTGGTGAAGTGAGGTCGGTGGCCTTAATCGCGGAAATTGCATTATCAATGAGATTCAAAATTACTCGGCGGATTTGATCTTTATCTAGGTTTAGAATTGGAAGTTTGGGTTCAAGTTTGGTGACGAAATGAATTTCAGGATGAGCGGATAAATAAAGCTGCATGGTCTCGCGAATCAAGTCATTGAGTTGGTGTGGAAGTGGAGACACTTCTGGGAAACGTGCGAAATTAGAAAATTCATTCACCATCTCCTTTAACTCATCGGTGTGCTGAATGATGACGCCGGTGCATTCTTTTACGAGTTGCCCATCTTTCCCAGGAAGTTCTTTCAGGCGACGTTGAAGTCGTTGCGCTGAGAGTTTAATCGGGGTGAGTGGGTTTTTGATTTCATGAGCGATTCGCTTTGCAACTTCTCGCCACGCCATTTCACGCTGACCTTTTACTAAGTAAGTTAAATCGTCGAGCACGGCTACCGCTCCCCAAATTTTACCTTTTTCTTTCAGTGCATTAGAAATCGCAGTTAAGTTTCTTGCTTCACCCTTAATTTTTGTGGCCCAGGTTTGTTCGCGATCGGGCCTAGGAAGGTCTTTTAGCCCTGCGCTCAGAACATGCAAGAGCGCATGATGTGTTTCTGATGCAAAGAGTGAGTGCATGGGAGTGCCTAAGTAGTCACCCGGAGAAAGCTCAAGTAAGTTGAGTGCGGAATTATTAAGAGTGAGAATTTTTCCTTCGTGATCGACGAGGATCACTCCGGTTGCAATGTTAGAAAGAATCGCTTCGAGCTGTTGAGTCCGTTGACGGAGTTTTGATTGATTTTCTCGCAAATCTGCGGTCATTTTGTTAAAGCTCTCAACCAGCATTGCAATTTCATCGTTCCCTGTTTTCTCGATGGTGACATCTAATCGGCCGCGTCCCACGTCTTGGGCCGCTTTCACTAAGCGCTCGATAGGAACGGTGAGTTCTCTTGCTAGATAAAGACCGAGCCAAATCTCAGCGAACACAATAAGAAGAGTGATTAGAATCAAAATCACAAAGTAAGTGGTTTTGATGGGGTACTTCAGTGGATTTAGGTCTTTATAATCTTCGGCCACATGGGCGATTTGGCCTGCGCGCGAAGTGAGATTCACCGGAATGAGAATACTCACGACGATGACTGCGCGAACTTTACCAGAGGTGTAATCAATAATCGGAGAGGAGGCACGCACCAGGTCTGCGTGGCCAATACTTTGAATAAAGGAAAACCGCGTGCCCTGAAATGCTTGTTGAAGGCGATCAAAGCTGAGTCTTACATAGGCGTGGGGGTTATTTATTCTAGACTCAGGGTCCATCACCAAAATGGAATCCTCAAGAGGATCGGTATACACCTCTACCGCATTCAGCGCATAGGTGGCACGAAGCGGCTCTAAGAGTTCGATTAATTTTTTCTCATAATTGGGATGATGAAATGCTTGGCGACTAATTTGCGAGTGAACTTGCTTATTGATGAGATCTGCAAAGTGAGTAGAAATGTTCTCTGCATTTTTGTAATAAAGGCTCGTGATCTCGAGTGAAGATTGGAGTGTATTTTGAATCTTGATCGAGAACCATTTGTCGAAGCTCTGATTGATGTAGAGAGCAGAGATGAAGAAAATGGTGAGGGTTGGAATGATGGAAAACCCAATGAAGGCCGTGACTAACTTTGTTTTGAGACGAGACCCGAGGAGGCGGCTCCTTCGTTCGAAGAAAATCTTGCCCACATTCTTAAAAATGAGCCACAAGAGGGCCACCAGGATCACAATATTGAAGTTAATGAGCCCAAAAAAGAAGATGGAATTCACAAAAGGAAGGGTGGCCGAGATCTTTCCTAGCCGAAACTCGACTGCAGTGAGTAGGCCGAAAACGAGCGCCAGCCCAAGGATAATGATGCGTTCGCGCTTCCGCTTGACGGATTCCTTAAAATCTTCTTTTGTTTCGGTTTTTTGTTCCACTTCAAGCTCAGATTATCATAGATTTTAGGCTTAAATCGAACTATTCTACTGGGCATGGCAGAAAAAATTACTCCCCGCACAGAAGACTTTTCACAATGGTATCAAGACATCGTTTTACAGGCAAAATTGGCTGATTATAGCCCTGTAAAAGGTTGTATGGTGATTCGTCCGAATGGATATTCCATTTGGGAACGCATTCAGCAAGAAATGAATCTCAGGATAAAGACTGCGGGGGTGAGAAATGCTTACTTCCCTATGTTTATCCCTGAAAGTTTCATTAAAAAGGAAGCCGATCACGTCGAAGGTTTCGCGCCTCAGGTGGCGGTGGTCACCTATGCAGGTGGGAAAGACCTCGAAGAAAAGCTCGTCGTGAGACCCACCTCTGAGACCATTATTAATTCCATGTTTGCTAAGTGGATTCAAAGTTACCGCGACCTTCCGTTCCTCATTAATCAATGGGCGAACGTAGTTCGTTGGGAAATGAGAACGCGTCTTTTCCTTCGTACCACTGAGTTCTTGTGGCAAGAGGGGCATACTTGTCATGCCACGCTTGAAGACGCCGAAATTTTTACTCAGAGAATGCTCAAAGTTTATCACGAGTTTTCTGAAAACGTGCTCGCGATGCCGGTTCTCGCAGGAATGAAATCAGAAGCTGAAAAATTTGCGGGCGCGCTTCGCACTTATTGTATCGAAGCGATGATGCAAGACGGAAAAGCCCTCCAAGCAGGAACTTCTCATAATCTTTCGTCACATTTTGCAAAAGCATTTGATACTTACTTTTTAGATAAAGATGGAAAGCAAAAACATGTGTTCCAAACGAGTTGGGGAGTTTCGACTCGCTTGATTGGTGGAATGATCATGACCCATTCAGATGATAAGGGTTTGGTACTTCCTCCGATGCTTGCTGAAACTCATGTCGTGATTGTGCCGATCACTCCCAAGGCCGATATGGCGCCACGTGTGTATGAAGCCGCTGATGTACTGGCTGCGAGTATTCGTGAAAACGGGGACGTGAAAAAACTTCCATATGTTACTGGAATTCAAGTCGATAAAGACGACACGAAGCAAGCAGGTTGGAAATTCCATGAATATGAATTGATTGGAATCCCAATTCGAATTGAGCTTGGACCACGTGACCTAGATAAAAACCAATGCGTGTTCACTCGCCGAGACAAGGGCGTGAAAGAATTTATTCCACTCGCAGATGTTCCGGCAAAGGTGGCAAAAGAACTCGCGGACATGCAAGCGGAGTTGCTCGCTAAAGCGCGCGCTCACCGGGATCAAAATATTCATGAAGTGAATGACTACGAAACATTCAAAACCGCTCTCGAAGAAAAAGGCGGTTTTTACCGAGTTCCATGGGGACTTGATCGTGCGGCAGAAGAGTTGGTGAAAGAAGAAACAAAAGCCACGCTTCGTTGCATTCTTCTCGATGATGATTTCAAGCCGATTACCACTTCACTTCCTTGCTTTAAAACAGGCAAAAAAGAAGGCAATGTAATGGCTATTTTTGCGAGGTCTTATTGATGAGAACCGACCTCGTGGTCGCTCTCGACTATTCTAAAAAGGAATTAGCCGAAGCACTCATGCACACTTTGAAGGACTATCCCTTGATTTACAAAGTGGGGCTTGAGTTGTTTCTCAGTGCTGGTCCTGATTGGGTGAAAGAGCTCACGAGCAAAGGAGTTCGCGTTTTTCTTGATTTGAAGTTTCATGATATTCCGAACACCGTTGGACATGCGGTCCTTCAGGCATCGCAATTGGGTGCGGAATTTACCACGATTCATCTTGCGGGCGGTAAGCAGATGATGGATGAAATTGAAACTAAATTTAGAGAGGCAGAGCTTTCGGGTAAGCCTGTTAAAAGAGCTAAGGTGCTGGGCGTAACCGTTCTAACTTCTTTTAAAGAGGCCGATTGGATTGCGAATGTTTCTCATATGGCAAAATTAACTTCGATCAGAAGTATTGAAGAAACGGTGATGAGATTTGCAACCCTTGCGAATGATCATCCAGCACTTCATGGACTTGTCTGTTCGCCAAATGAAATTGCCGCCATCCGCTCAAAGTTTCCTAAACTGTTTTTAATGGTTCCGGGAATTCGCCCTGAGGGAACATCAGCACATGATCAAAACCGAGTGATGACTCCAAGAGATGCATCCTCTTTAGGGGCATCGGCCATTGTCGTCGGACGTCCTATTACCCAAGCAGCTGATCCACTTAAAATAGTTGAAACAATATTAAAGGAATTAAAATGAGCTTAAATGAAGTATTTGTAAAAAACCCCCATAGTATTCTCCCAGCCGTGATCAACAGACCCAGGGACGTGATTGAAATTATCTTCCCCCGTGATGTAGATGGGGTGTGGGAAGAGATCGCAGAACACGCACAACGAAACAAAGTGAAAATGCGCGACTACCAACCGGCCGATCGCAGTCTTCATGGTGGAAAGAAAAACCGTGGGAATAATATTCGCAAGCAAGAGAAGGGTGAGATTCCTTTTTCCGGCAGAGAAAGTTCTCATGGAGCGCAAATCAAAGTGAAGCCCTCGACTTCACTCGAGAAGATGTTTGATGGGATTGATGCGAGTTCAAGGGGTGTATGGCTTGCGCTGGATTGTTTGCAAGATCCTCAAAACATTGGCGCAATTTTTAGATCGGCAGCATTTTTCGGCGCAAAGGGCGTGCTGTTTACCACTGAGCGCTCAGCGCCCATGACCGGAACCGTTTACGATATTTCTTCTGGTGGTGTAGAGGCGGTGCCTTTCGTACCAGTGATTAATCTTCAGCGTGCATTTGAAAAAGCAAAAGAGGCCGGACTTTGGATTTTGGGAACCTCTGAACATACCAAAGAGTCTTTATTTAAATTGAAAAATGATCGTCCTTGGTTGCTCGTTATCGGAAATGAAGAAAAAGGTATTCGCCAGCTGACTGAGAAATCGTGCGACATGATGTGCACCATTCCTTCAAAGGGTTCGGTCGTGACCTCACTCAATGTTTCCGTCGCCACAGGAATTGTTCTTGGACATTTGGCGTAAGTCAGCACTCAGTCAAACGGTTATTAAATTAGGGATTATTTCTTTCTTCGCCGATGTATCGAGCGAGATGCTTTATCCTATAACGCCTATCTTTTTGACTGCAACCTTGGGCGCCTCGATGGTGTCGGTAGGTTTGACTGAAGGGTTTGCTGAGGCAATGGCGAGTTTATTCAAGGCCTACGGTGGAGTGTGGTCTGATCGCACCGGGAAGAGGCGAGTTTTCATTACTGCGGGATATTTTATCGCCGCGATTTCAAAACCCCTCATTGGGTTTTCGAGCTCATGGACTCACGTTTTTTTCGCACGTGGATTAGATAGATCAGGGAAGGGTATTAGAAATGCCCCTCGTGATGCGCTTTTATCTGATTCCATTGATGCCGATTCACAGGGCGAAGCTTTTGGTTGGCACCGGCTCATGGATACCATGGGCGCCATTATTGGGCCTTTAATTGCAGTTTTGTTTTTGGCGGCGAGTCCTCATTCTCTGCGCTCACTTTATTTTTGGGCCTTAATTCCTGGACTACTCGCTGTATTGATTACTTTCTTCATTAAAGAGAGCACAAGTAAAAAACCAACATCAACACAGGCCGTGAAGAAACCTGCACGCGATGTGCTTCGCAACTCTGGGTTTAAAACTTATTTCCTGGGTTGGACTTTATTTTCGCTGACGAACTCGAGTGATGTTTTTTTAATTCTTCGCACCAAGCAAAGCGGAGTTTCACTTTCAACTACGATTTTTTTATACTGCTTTTACAATGTGGTTTATGCACTCTCGAGCCCCTACCTTGGCCGCCTCTCTGATCAAATGAAGAGAAAATATGTTTTGATGGGTGGCTTATTTGTATTTGCACTCGTTTACCTTGGGTTTTCGCAGGCGATACAATTGTGGCAATTTTGGCTGTTGTTCGGTGTTTATGGTTTGTACATGGGTGCGACAGACGGGGTAGGCAAGGCGCTTGCGGTTGATTTGGTTCCGGCCGAGTTAAAGGCCACGGGCGTAGGGGTTTTGGGCGCCGTGACCGGAGTATCTACAGTCTTCGCAAGTTTTGTTGCGGGTTTACTTTGGGATCATTACGGGTCGGCGGCTACTTTTGTTTATGGAGCGATTGGTGCGTTAATGGGCGTGTTGGTTTTGGGTTTTTTGAAGGAGTACTATCCTTCGTAAACTTCTTTTTGATGACCAATTTTGACAATCAAAACGATCTTACTTCTATCATCAATTTGAAAACTCACACTGTAATCACCTAAGTGAAATCGGCGAAGTCCTTTGGGGCTATATTGTAATAGTTTTCCGAACTCTATTGCCCGAATATAATCATTTCTGCCTCCGGCAGAGGAGGGGTGCTGACAATATTTTAGTTATGTAAAATCGACAATGGTATTTTACGATTTGACAGGTGCCTTCTCATTCATTAAGATGAAACCACTATGCCGCATGAAAGAGCAAGACTAGTAGGGGAATCCCTAAAGAAAATGTTACGTTTTAGCCCTGCTGTAGCACTTTTTGGCCACAGACAAGTGGGGAAGACCACGCTCCTAGGGCAATTTAAAAATGCCCAATATTTTACTTTTGATGATGGTGCTACCTTGGACGTGGCGAGAAATAATCCTAAAGCATTCATCGCACAAGCAAAGGATGGGCTCATGATTATTGATGAGTGTCAGTTTGCTCCCGAAGTGTTTCCGGCCATTAAGGAGTTTATTCGTAAAAATCCAAAGCCGGGATCATTTATTTTGTCGGGCTCCGTTCGCTTTACGTCAAGAAAACAGATTAGAGAGTCGTTGACCGGTAGGATTTTAATTCAAGAACTTTTGCCCTTTTCAATTCAAGAGGCCGGTGGGAGTTTTAAGAACCCACTTCATTACCTTGAAAGTGGGGGGTTACCGCGTCCCATGTTTACGAGGACTCCTTCAATGAGGAATCAATTGTTTTCTGCATATTTGGATACACTTTTAGGTAGAGATCTGCAGTTAGTTCTTCAAACCTCATTGTCTACTACGGCAACAAGGCGCGTATTGGCAGAGTTGGCGCACGGGCAGGGTTCGCCTTTAAATTATAGTTCTGTTGCTAGGATAACCCGAGTTTCTATTCCAACAGTGAGAAAGCTAGTCAGTGCGTTTGAGGCTCTCTTTTTAATTCGCCTAATTCCTATTATGGGTGGTAGTGGTCGTTACACCGTTTTATTTGAAGATGCGGGTGAGGCAAGTTTTCTCATGGCCTCAACTCCTCCGCAGGTGATTCAGGATTTAATTCGGATCACGTGGTCGAATTTAAGAGTATCAGCACAATTTCAATTTCCCGGTGCGCATGAATTTTATCAGTACAGAACGCGTGGGGGAGCCGAGGTTGATTTGGTCCTCAAAACAAAAAAGTTTCACTATGGATTCATTTTTGTTCCTGACGAAGAGGCATCACCTAAAGCCCTTGGGAGCGCACAGTCTTTTCTTCAGAAGTTCCCTGAAGCTAAAGTTTTTATTGTGAATCCTAAAACAGAAACTCAAAATTTCGCTCAAAATCTTAAAATGTTGGGTTTGAGCGCGATGCTTCAGTCGATCCTTAAGTGATGTAAATCTCACTGCGTCCCCGTCACATTAATATTATCAATTTCGCAGGCGGCGGTTCCTGTAGAAGGCAAGTACGCGCGGACATAAATAGTGCCGGTGCCCACACCTGCGGTGGTCGGGAATGTGCTGATGTTGGTATTGATGGTGGCAGCGTCACTTGCGGATGCATACGCAGTACCGCTTACCCAAGCAGAGCCATTCCAATAATACCAAGTAGACTGATCTTTAGAGAGTTGATATTTAGCCGTGCCGGCGCAGCCATTGCCGCCCAAAGTAACCGTGAAGCCAGTCAGTGTGACATAAGCAGAGCCACTCGTGCCGTATACGGTAGGAGTGGAAGTGTCGTAGTGGTTTGGCCCTGCTGTCACTGCTTTTAATTCTGGCATGAGCGCAGTAGTTGAAGAGTCGCTTTCAAAAATGGTGCGGTATTGGAAGTAGCGATTCGTACCGACTGGGCTTGTATAATTTTGTAGAGTCATGGATGGAGCTCCAGCATTCACGGTTCCGCTTGGTGTGGCAGCTTGAGTGCTCATATTATCTAACTCTGAGAAGTATGTTGCAGTTGTTCCATCTGGACCTTGCCAGGTTGGAGAGCCGGTGGTGCAAGTGTTTTCGCTACAGGTACGGACTTGGAATTTTAAGCGGCTGGCTCCGCGTTGGTAGAGTTGTTTCACTTCGGTGGCGTTCAAAGCTTTGTTCCAAATAGCAACTTCATCAATTGAGCCAGGAAAGTAGTAAGCTGATTCAGGTGTATCTGCTCCGATATCTAGAGTGAATGAGCCGGCGGTGTTGGGCGTTCCAGATGCCGCACCTGATGTTGTTGGGTCTGATACACCATTGATATAGAGTAAGGAAGTTGTGCCATCGTAAGTGCCAACCACGTGATACCAGGTGCCGATAGTCCAAGTGGTATTAGTTCCAAGGACTGTTGGCCAAGTAGAGCCATTGCTAAAGCCGATATCAAGTTTTTTTGTGGTCCCATCGATTAGTAGATAGTAGTTATGTTTGGTTCCACCAGCAGAACCTTGCATTCTCCCCGCGATGACTGATGTTGCAGTAATTGCAGAGGAGGCATTTATCCACGCTGATATTGAAAAAGTATTTAATGCCGGGCCGCTTCCCATGGCGATCGAACTACTGGTTCCATTAAAGCTTGCAGCAGTGCTAAGTTTTCCGGTTCCGCCAAAAGTCACACTTGTCGGTGTCCCATTGTTGCCCTGCCCTGAATGATCTATTACCGTATTTGCGCCAGTCGTTCCTGCTGCTTCATCCAAATGCCAAAGCCCGACAATTCCCGTCATTAAATTATTATCGCCGGTTGCCGGAGTATCACCTTTCAATGATGAGTACACAGTGGATGTTTCATTTTGAACGGCGCTGCTTGCGTAGTCAGGTAGTGCTTTATAAAATGGAAGCGTTGGAGTCCACGCAAGTGAAGTCCAAGATTGTGAAGAGAGGGCGTCCATCACGCGGGAAGTGAAAGAACCGCCGTAGGTAGCGGCTTGGTTGTTGTAGAGTTGCGCAACTTGAGTGGCGGTGAGCCCGGCACTCCAAAACGCCACTTCGTCGACGGAGCCTGTAAAAAATCCTTGCACTGCTCCTCTGTTGTTTTCTGCGCCTATTGTAAACGCATACCCGAGATTCGAAAAACTGCTAGGAGTAGTCTTAGTGCCATAAGTAAAGGTAACGTTTGTTCCATCGACATAGATGGTGAAAGTGTTAGCTGGGCCATTGATCACCCATGTGATTTGATGCCAGTTTCCATCGTAGATATTGGTGGCGATAGATCCATTAATACCTTTACCCGTGTCATCACGTAATTCAAATGCAGTTGATCCTGCGCTGTAAGAAAGGTTGGTGGTAGCATTGAAATCTATTTTCACCAAAGTGGCGGTACCTGAATTGATAAAGCCAAAATTTGAGGTACTGCTAGTGGACGAGGTTTTAACCCAAAGTGAAATAGTAGATGCTGAACTGAGAGATGAACCAAAGTTTCCTAGAGTACCGAGAGAAATGGAATCATCAATTCCATCAAAACTAATTCCTTGTCCGAGTTTACCGCTGACATACGCAAGGCCTGAGCCATTTGCATTGCTTGAGCTACCGTTTGAGCCCGCGGTTGCGGTAATATTACTTGATCCTGTAGCAATTGATCCTGAGCCATCAAATTTCCAATATCCGGCTAAATTAGAATAGTTAGGTGTCCAAACAGAACTGAGCACATTACAATTTGTAGTCGTGCCATTGCACGTGCCATCGCTTCCCATTTGGAGTGCAGACCCAGAACTTATTCCATCCGCAACTGTAGTGTAAGTAGTCCCAACATAGGTACCACCACCAAAGCCGATAGTGGCACTACTGCTACTGTCTGTTTGATACGCAGGAGTGAGTTCGCAGACACCTGCCGAGGTGAAGTCCATAGTAGAAGAACCCCAAGTTCCACTGCTAGGTGTGTAGCTTGCGGTGGTGCCGTTGGTGAATGGCCAGTTGTAAGTAAATGTTTGTGTTGGAATTGCGCTTACTTCCGCACTATTCGTAAGCCCATTATTTGCATTTGTTGCTTGAACACGGAAATAATAAGTGGTGTCGCCAGTGAGCGAAGAAATGGTTGCACCTGTAGTTTGCCCTGAAACGGTGGTAGTATAGGTACCGCTTGTGGTTCCATATTGTATGGCATAAGAAGACGCGCCACTTGCTGCTCCCCAATTCACGGTCGCAGTTCCCACACCAACGCTGATGCTTGAAATACTGAAGCTTGCAATCGGAGTTGCGCTCACTTCATAAGTTGCAGGGGTAGAGCCTGTTGCATCGTTTGCATAGACCATGAAGTAGTAAGGCGTGTTGTTGGTTAATCCTGTGATCGTAGCAGGAGAAGTTTGGTTGAGTGCGGTGCCGGTGTACACACCACTCGCAGTGCCGTATCGGATGGTGTATGAGGTGGCGCTCGTTGCTGCAGTCCAGGTGAGTGTTGCTTGTGTATTTGCAGCAGTTGCGCTCACTGTATAATTACCTGGGTCTGATGAATTAGCAACTGTTGCATTCGTGCCTGCAATCGCGATGTTACTAATTTCGCATGCGCTTGCGCCGGTAGAAGGTAGAAAAGTGCGCACATATAAGTAGCCGGTTCCAACAGTGGTAGCGAACGAAGCAATATTCGTATTGATGACGGCGGCTGTGTTTGAGTTTGCAAAAGAAGGCGTGGTTGCTGTCCATGCAGATCCGTTCCAATAATACCAATTCACTTTATCGGTAGAGAGTTCAAATTGCGGCGTAGATGAGCAACCGTTTGTACCTAAAGTGACAGTGAAACCAGAGAGAGTAGTAAATTGTGGACCGTTGATAGGAATGGTCGCAGGATCGCTGGTGTCGTAGTGATTTGGACCCACGGTGACTGCTTTTAATTCTGGCATGAGTGTTGTGGTCGCTGAATCACTTTCAAAAATGGTGCGGTACTGGAAATAACGGTTAGACCCAATTGCAGAAGTATAATTCGCAAGTGTCATGGATGGAGCCGTTGCATTTACGGTACCGCTTGGAGTGGCGGCTTGGGTGCTCATATTATCTAATTCTGAGAAATAAGTATTCGCAGTTCCGTCTGGCCCCTTCCAGGTCGGTGAACCGGTGGTGCAGGTTGAATCATTGCAAGAACGTGCTTGAAATTTAATACGGCTTGCTCCGCGTTGGTAGAGTTGTTTCACTTCAGTGGCGTTTAATACTTTGTTCCAGACAGCGACTTCGTCGATGGAGCCATTAAAGTAACCCGATGAAGTGTTATGAGATCCAATATTCGCAGAAGTTCCGCCGCCTGAATCATAGTTCGCAGTTACTTTGGTACAAGCGGAGTAGTCTACCACATTTGCAGTGATGGAACCACAAGTGCTTGACTGTAAGGTAATAGCACTCTGTAAACCGTCAATGTAGGCTATGATTTTCTTAGTGGATTGATTAAAAGTTGCAGTGACCAAGTGCCAGTTACCATCGTTCGTGGTTGGTGAAGTATAAATACTGACTGAATCAGTATTTACACCCGTATTTGCACCCAAAAGTATGGCAACGCCAGTGCTTCCGTTTAAGATCATGCCCCATCCTGTAGTAGAATAACCACCAGGACCATTGCCTACTATTCGGCCAGAAGTCGCAGTAGTTTTGAACCAAGCTGAAGCAGTGAAGCTAGTTGTGGTTCCGAACGCGAGAGAACTAGGGGTGCCTAAAGCTATATTCGATGACGTTCCATTAAATGTTGCTGCAGTATTAAATTTACCACTCGCTCCAAGCGTCACACTGGTCGGTGTTCCATTGTTGGTTTGTCCTGAAGTATCTTTCACGCTTCCGGTGCCGCTTGTTCCAGCCGCTTCATCTAAATGCCAAAGCCCCACAATCCCGGTCATTAAATTATTATCGCCAGTTGCCGGAGTATCTCCCTGTAAAGAAGAGTACGTTGTTGAAGTTTCATTTTGTACGGCACTTGATGCGTAATCAGGTAGCGCTTTGTAAAACGGAAGTGTCGGTGTCCAGGCGAGTGAAGTCCATGATTGTGAGGTGAGGGCGTCCATTACGCGGGAGGTATACATTCCGCCATAACTCCGCTGGGAAGCTTGGAAACCGTAGAGGGTTGAAACATCAGCAGCTGAGAGGACGGTGCTCCATATTGCAAAATCATCCACCATACCTGTTAATTGATAAGGGTTGTTGTCTCGCCCAATGTAAGCGGTGGTCGTATATAAATTGCAGGTGCGGGTATCGCTTGCTGAATTGTTTAATTTACCGTCGATGTACAAGTAATGTTTCTGGGCGGTATAATCTCTTACATATACGTAGTGGTGCCAGTTTCCGTCTTCATAACCGCCAACAGTACCAACGAGGGATGTGTACGTGCATGTTCCAGAACCGTTTCCTAATTGCATATTTACTTTACCGGTGGCATCTAAATATGCTTGAAAATAGGAAGTTCCTCCAGTGGTGAGAAAATCAAAGAGACCTTGTCTTGCTCCTGTAGAGGTACTGTTAAACCATCCTGCAACGCTGATATTGTATTGAGTAGTTGCAAGTGCTGGGTTGACGCTAATCCCGTTTGCGCCTCCGTTAAATGAAACACCTTGGTAAAGTTGTCCAGCAGCATAGTTCATACCGGTTCCTACTGCTGTACCATTATTTCCCACTGTAGCAGGAATACTCGCCGAGTTCGCAATTGCTCCGACAGTGCCATTCAATTTCCAGTATCCTGTCAAATTTGCGTATTGAGGTGCCCAGGTACTCGCCAGTTCCGCGCAGTTGTTGAGGCGGCCATCGCAAGTTCCATCACTGCCCAATTTTAATCCGTTAGATGAACTTTCACCAGTAAGAGTTCCGTAGCTTGAAATGCCGGCATAGGTGCCACCTCCAAATCCAACAGTAGCACTACTGCTATTATCCGTTTGATACGCAGGAGTGAGTTCCAATACATTCGATGAATTCACATCTACATTGCTACTTGAAATGGTATTGCTAGAACCCGTACCGCTAGTGAAGGCATCATTGAAAGTAAAAGTTTGAAGTGGAACAGTACTCACTTCTGCTGAGTTTGTGAGCCCATTATTGGCGTTGCTTGCTTGCACTCTAAAGTAGTAAGTGGTGCCGCCAGTTAAAGAGGAGATGGTTGTACCTGAAGTTTGTGCATTTAAAGTAGTGGTGTAGGTGCCGCTTGTCGTTCCGTATTGTATGGCATAAGAAGACGCACCACTTGCAGCTCCCCAATTCACGGTCGCAGTTCCCACGCCAACGGTGATGCTTGAAATACTGAAGCTTGCAATCGGAGTCGCGCTCACTTCGTACGTTGCAGGAGTAGATCCCGTGGCATCATTTGCATAGACCATGAAGTAATAAGGAGTGTTATTAGTTAATCCGGTGATGGTTACAGGAGAAGTTTGATTAGTGAGTGTGGTTCCATACACTCCGGTAGCGGTGCCATATCTAATGGTATATGAAGTTGCACTGGTGGATGCAGTCCAAGTGAGAGTGGCTTGAGTATTGGCAGCGGTAGCGGTTGCAGTGAAATTTCCCGGATCAGAGGAATTTGAAACAGTTGTATTTGCGCCTGCAATCGCGATGTTACTAATTTCACAAGCACTCGTCCCGGTGGATGACAAGAAAGTACGCACATACAGGTAGCCGGTTCCAACGGTAGTTGCGAACGAGGCAATGTTTGTATTAACAACGGCGGCTGTATTTGAATTTGCAAAAGAAGGAGCGGTAGCGGTCCACGCAGATCCATTCCAATAATACCAATTCACTTTATCGGTAGAGAGTTCAAATTGCGGCGTAGATGAGCAACCGTTTGTACCTAATGTGACAGTGAAACCAGAGAGAGTAGTAAATTGTGGACCATTGATAGGAATAGTTGCCGGGTCGCTGGTATCATAATGATTTGGACCAACGGTAACCGCTTTTAATTCTGGCATGAGTGTTGTGGTCGCTGAATCACTTTCAAAAATAGTGCGGTATTGGAAATAGCGATTAGAACCAATTGCAGAAGTGTAGTTGGCGAGTGTCATGGATGGAGCAGTTGCATTCACAGTTCCGCTTGGGGTAGCAGCTTGTGTGCTCATATTATCTAATTCTGAGAAATAAGTATTCGCAGTTCCGTCTGGCCCCTTCCAAGTTGGTGAGCCAGTAGTGCAGGTTGAATCACTGCAAGAACGAGCTTGGAATTTAATGCGGCTTGCTCCGCGTTGGTAAAGCTGTTGTACTTCGGTTGTACCTAAGGCTCGAGACCAGAGAGCGACTTCATCTAAATTTCCAGCAAGGAAATTATAACAAACAGATCCTGCATCATCAATTTGACAACCAATACTCAAAGGCACAGGCGTTGCGCCACCGGTGTAAAGTGTTCCGTTGTAAGTAGTGCTTCCATCAGTTACCCCGTTTACATAGAGAGTAAGGGTGCCTGCGGCTGAATTTGCAATCGCCATGACATGCGACCACTGATTAATAGGGAGAGTGGTGCCCCCATTAACAGCCACAACGCTTTGATTGCTTTGAGCAACGGTAATTCGGGCGGCACCACTATTTAATCTAAACGCAAATTGATTGCTGGATCCGGTTCCCCACTTGTACATAATGCCTGTACTTTGAGAGCTTACGGTTGGATACACCCACGCACTAATCGTGAGTGAGGTACTTGGATTGAGTGAAGCTGAGTTCGCAATTACGGCTTTGCTGGTTGTTCCATTAAAATAGGCGCTCGAGTTTAGTTTTCCAGAAGCCCCGAGTGTTACATTCGTGACCGTGCCCGTGTTGGAATTACCAGAACTGTCACTGATGCTTGTGCCACTGGTCTCATCTAAATGCCAAAGTCCGGCGATGTTTGACATCAAGGTGTTGGTAGCAAGTGATGAGTAACTGGTTGAGGTTTCATTCTGAATTGCGCCGCTTGCATAGTCAGGAAGTGCTTTATAAAACGGAAGTGTCGGAGTCCAGGCGAGTGAAGTCCACGATTGTGAGGTGAGGGCGTCCATTACCCTAGAAACAAACGATCCGCCATAAGTTGCAAGTTGAGAATTATAAATTTGAGAAACCTCATTTGAAGACAAAGCATTTTTCCAAATTCCAACTTCATCAATGTCTCCAAAAAAATATCGCCCTAAACTTTGGGCTCCGCCATCGATACTTCCAATTACGAGCGGGTTTGTTATGCTAATCGATGTGGTTGCATTTGCAGTGACGCTCATTTGTGATCCGTTTAAATAGACCACTGCATTTTGGGTGCCTAAGCTTGGATTATAAACAGCAACGATGTGGTACCACTGAGCTGTAGAAAGCGCAGTGGTTTGTGTGAAATCAAAAATTGCAGTGCCGCTATTTTTATAAGTAAATCGAATTTGACCTGAAGTGTTTAATTCCAAAAAGAACCCTGAATTGGTGCTAGTGTAGTTACTGACAATGTCCTCTTGAGATAGGTAAGAAAGTTTTACCCATGCACTTACGCTGAACGCGCCGTTAAAACTGTAAACATTGGGTACATTTGGAATATTAATATAGGGACTTGATCCATTAAAATAAGCGGTATTATTTAATTTACCCGCAACATAAGATCCACCGGTGTTTGTCCAAGTTCCTGTGTTTCCATTTCCAGAACTATCACTGGTCGTGGTACCAGAACTTACGGATCCGGTGGTTCCATCAAAATGCCAAACACCGACAATGCTTGCCCACTCAGGCGTCCAGGTTGAACTGAGCTCATTACAATTCGTAGTCTTTCCATTACAAGTTCCATCATTTCCCATTTGAAGCGCAGACCCAGAACCGATTCCATCCGCAACTGATGCATAAGTAGTCCCTACATAGGTGCCGGCCGCAAACCCAACAGTAGCACTACTGCTATTATCCGTTTGATACGCAGGAGTGAGCTCCAACACATTTGATGAGTTGACATCGATGTTGCTGCTGATGATGGTGTCAGTGGCACTGGTACCAGAAGCGAACGAATTATTGTAAGTAAAAGGTTGGTAAGGAACAGCACTCACTTCGTTAGTGGTGTAAGCACCATTAGCAGTGTTGATGGCTGCAACTACAAAATAATAAGTAGTGCCGGCGGTGAGCCCAGTTACAGAACAAGGAGAAGTGGTAGAGGCTGCGCAAACAGCGGTTCCGCTCGCAGATGCTTGCCCCGAAGTCGTTGAGTATTTAATCGTGTAAGTAGAAGCGCCTGTGGGTGCAGTCCACGCAACACTTACTGAACTCGTGCCAAGTGTAACACTTCCGATACTGAAGCTTGCAATCGGTTTTACTTGAATTTCATATTGTGCGCGTGCTGTGCCCGTGGTGTTATTTGCAGTTACTAACACATAATAAGTTGTGCCGTTGGTGAGACCCGGAATCGTATAACCAGAAGCCTGCGATTGCGCAGTTGCCGAGGTAGTATAAATTCCTGAAGCAGTACCGTATTGTACGGTGTAATTGGTGGCACTGGCACCGGTGGCAGCTGTCCAGTTAATCACTGCAGTGGTGTTGGTGGCTACGGCACTGATAGCGAATGTAGACATACTCACGGCTGAGACTTGCGAAGAATTTGCCGAAGTGCCTCCCGGATTACTTGCAGAAACAACGTAATAATAAGTGGTTCCAGCAAGTGCGGTAAGATCGGTGTAAGCCGGGGTCGCAACGCCACTTGCAAGTGTAGTGTAGCCCGATCCCGAAGTGGTAGACCGTAAAATATTATAAGTAATGGCACCAGTACCACTCGAAGTAGAAGCAGTCCAAGTAAGACCGATGTTTGCAAGTCCTCCCGTTGCTGCAAGTGCAGTAGGAGCGCTCGGAGTTGCCATGGGTGTGGCTGAATTAATAATGGTAGAGGTAGGATTCGATGCCGTTGAGCCCGAAGCATTGTTAGCGGTGACCGTAAAATAATATTGAGTATTATTGGTAAGTCCTGTGATGGTGGCCGAAGTGGCCGCAGCGGCCGAGTAAGTACTGCCACACGCATTGGCGAGTGCTTGTGTGGTTCCGTAACAAACGGTATAAGAGGTTGCACCGCTCGAAGCGCTCCAATTTAATATAACTTGGCTCGTTCCATCAGTAATACTTGAAAGTTGGAATGCACCTGGATTTGAAGAATTGCTTGGGCTGGTATCACCTGCATTGACAGTAATAGAATCAATTTCACAGGCAGTGGTGGTGTCAGAAGGCAGATATGCTTTTACATAAAGTGTGCCGGTGCCGACACCGGTCGCGAATGAGGCGATGTTGGTGTTGATGGTGGCGACGTCACTTGCATTTGAATATCCACCAGTAGTAGAGGACCAACCGCTGTTATAATAATACCAAGTAGTTTTGTCGCGTGAAAGTTGGTACTTCGCGGTTCCACTACATAAAGCGGGACCCACTGTTGCACTAAAGCCTGTTAAGGCCTGATATGCGGGTCCATTCACTGGGATGATTGTAGGTGTTGAGCCATCAAAACGGGCAGGGCCAGCTGATACAGAAGTAATGTCGGGCGAGTAAGAAGAACTATCACTTTCTAAAATGGCTTTATATTGCAAATATTGAGACGTTTGATTTCCGAGAGAAGTGAAATTTGCAAATGTCATGGCGGGAGATGTTGCAAGTACGTTACCGCTTGGAGTTGTGGCTTGGGTTCCCATATTAAATAATTCACTAAAATAAGTTCCGTTGGTTCCGTCCGGGCCTTTCCAATTGGCTTGGGTTGAATCATCACTGCAATCTGCGGCTGTGCACACGCGCATTTGGAATTTAGTGCGATTCGCCCCGCGTTGGTAGAGTTGGGTGACCTCAGTGGCAGAGAGGGCTCGGGACCAGACACCGACTTCGTCTATAGAGCCGTTCCATAAAGCATTACAGGAAGTGCTGCCTAGGCCTGCACATTGTCCGCCGATTTGATTATCATATGCGCCTAGTGCGCTAATGGACATCGTAGCCGAATTAATGAGCGACCCATCTACGTAAAGCATCCCAGTGGTTCCATTGAATACTCCAACGATGTGGTGCCATGCTCCATCAGCAACTGATTTTGACGAAGTTAAAGTTGTATTGTTTCCGAAAAGCTCTGCGGTGCCCCCATTGATCCACACTTGCGCAGAATGTGACCCCGCGTTTCCAGCTGAGTATATTATTTTATAGGTGTTAGTGGTTAAAGTTTGTGCCCACGCAGCGATGCTTAACTGAGTTGGATTGGTGTCTAGTGTAGCGCTATTTGGAATTTTAATAAAACCAGTACTTCCATTGAACGTCGCTGCTGTGCCAACTTTCCCAGTTGTATTTAAAGTTGTTCCACTGACGACGGTACCTGTATTTCCATTTCCCGAGGAATCGGTGACTGTGCTGGAGCCTGACGCTTCATCTAAATGCCAAAGCCCAACTAGTTGTGAGGTGAGTGCAGGATCGACTGAGGTGGTACGCGCATAGAGAGTTGAGATTTCAGTACTGGTGAGAATTCGATTCCAAATATTAGCTTCATCCAAATACCCACTGTAATAGGCGACAGTTCCAGCTTTATCTGTTGAACCACCTTTCCCGATCGTGAGGGAGTTTGATGAATCTGAGGTTTGTGATCCGCCCGCAGAAACTTGAATGCTGTAGCTTGCTTCTACTCCGTTGATGTAAATATGTACGCCACCATAAGTGAGTGAACCATCATAAGTGACCAGTAAGTGAGTCCATGCCCCTGTACTTACTGTACTCGAAGTGACAACCGCGTTATTGTGTCCGTTTGCGCAGTTCTCGAAACCAATTTTCCCGTTCGTGAGGTAGAGATCCCAACCACTGGTGCCATTATTTACACACTTGTAGTATATCATCCCTGAAGTGGTGCTTGGATTGATCCAGGTGGAAACAGTCATGGGGCCAAGATTAGTAAGCGAAGAAGGGTTGCTTATATTAATGTAGCTTGAAGTTCCATTAAAACTCGCATCGGTATTGATTTTTCCGCTGCCTCCGAAGGTGACACTAGTAGCTGTTCCTGAAATTGCATTAAGTGAAACGTCGGCAACACTGGTAGACGCAGCGATATCGTCAAATCTCCACGAAGCTGTTAACCCTCGAGTCAGCGAAGAGATGCCGGCGTAATTGGTGTCATCTTCATAGGTAGTTTTATTTGGAATTTCTTTCCCAAACGGAAGTGTACTTAACCAATTGAGTGCGGTCCAAGAAGAAGATGCTCCTTGATTCATGACGCGTGATAAGAGAGTGCCAGTGTAGGCCGCTTTCTGGCGTTCATAAATGGTTTTGACATCGCTGGTAGCGAGCGCTCCTTTCCAAACAGCAATTTCGTCCAGCGATCCCGGAAAGAAACAAGAACTATCAAAGCGTGCCCCGATTGTGCTTGAGGCGTTGCTGTGGTTTGCATTGATAGCGCAACCATTAAAGTTAATGGTGGTTCCACTAATGGTCCCGCAGGTACCGCTTGATTTAGAAATGGCGGCAGGAGAACCGTCTACATAAAGTGTTGCCAAAGTAGTGCTTTGGTTTACCGTTGCGACCACATGGTGCCAATTTCCGTCATTGTACGCGGAGTTAGTATAAATAGAAACGGCGCTTGCAGTGACGCCTCCCGCACCCAAGGTTAAGCCAATGTTACCGGCAATTCCGGAGGTGGTATTCGCCCAAATTAAAATACCATTCGAGTTACCACTCACTCCTGTGCTGAAAACGCGGAAATTTCCAAGTGTAGTGCTGGTCCACTTCGTCCATACTTGAACTGAAAAACTAGTGCTCGTTCCAAAATCAAGAGCGCTCGTGTTTCCTAAGGTAATGTAATCATCGGTTCCATCAAAAGTAATTCCCTGATTTTGCTGTCCTGCTGTAAACCCAGTTAAAGGATAAGTCGAAGCATTTGCATTTTGAAAAATTCCGTCCGGGCCAATCGTTGCTGGTATATCGGTTCCTTGGGTGATGGAGCTTCCTGTGGTGCCATTAAGTTTCCAATAACCCACAATATTAGAATATTGCGGAGTCCAAGTGGAGTTTAATTCCCCAGTATCTAGACTAGAATTAAGCGTGAGTTTTGAACTGCCTGAGTTCCATTGCACGCCACTCATGGTGCCCGCACCAAAGCCTGTGGTGTTTGAATTGCTAGCGTCGTTTGGAGTTAAATTCTGTAGCGAACTCACTTGAGCAGAGCCATCGGTGAGGAGTGCAATTTTACTACTATCAAACGTGTAACTTGAATCGGTGCCGGTATCGAAAGTCCAATTATAGGTAACTGCACTCATCACGGTAGTGGAGCCCTCGGCGCTTGCGTATTGTGCGCCGTTGTTTGCATTGCTAGCGAGTACCGTAAAATAATAAGTGCTTCCGCCTGTAAGGCCACTGACTACACAAGATGTAGATGAGGTGGCAGCGCAAGCAGCAGTTCCGCTAGCGGCACTTCCTGAAGTGGTAGAGTAATAGACGGTATAAGTGGAGGCGCCACTGGGTGCTGCCCACACAACCGTAGCACCGGTGATGCCAGTGGTGACACTAGAAATACTAAACGCTGCAATGGGTTTGCCAGATATTTCGCCAGAATTTGCGCTATTTCCAGCAATATTTGAAGATTGAATCACATAGTAATAAGCAACCCCATTTGATAATCCCGTATCCGTGAAAGTAGTTCCGCTTTGTGCGGTTGAGACAGCAGAATAACCAGAGCCGCTAGTGGTAGAGCGGAGTACATTGTAGGTAATGGTTCCTGCGCCGCTCGACGCCCCCCACGTAAGTGCAACTTGTGTGTTCGAGGCCACTGCAGTGAGGCTAGCGGGAACAGACGGTGGAATAATGAGTGAGATTCCCACTTCGCTCGAGGCATTCAGTGAACCGCTTGAATTATTCGCCGTGACCATGAAGTAATAAGTTGTGCCTGCACTGAGGCCCGTCACGGTTGCAGGTGAAGTTTGATTGCTGACGGTAGTGGTGTAAGTGCCACTCGTGGTTCCGTATTGAATGTCGTAACTCGTCGCACCTGTTGAAGCGCCCCATGCTACTTGAACCTGAGTGCCGCTGCTTTGTGTAACTGAAGTAATTGTAAAACTTGAAAATGGCTTGGCGCTCAGTTCATTGGTCGCAATCACTAAGCCATGATGAGCATTGCTCGCAGTGACGCTGAAGTAATAAGTAGTGCCTGCAGTGAGCGTGCCCACCGTTTTTGGTGAAGTTTGATTCGTGATGGTGGTGCCATAAACACCAGTTGCGGTTCCGTATTTTACATCATACTGAGTAGCCCCGGTTGCGCTCGCCCAAGAGAGTGCCACTTGTGCATTGCCTGGTGCGGCAGTTGCAAGTAAAAAGTTATTAATCGGTTCGACATCAAACTCATTTGAATAAGCGGTTTCTCCGCCTGCATTTTGCGCGGTGACGACGTAGTAATAAACAGATCCATCAGTGGCACCTGCATCGTTGTAATAGTTGGTAGAAACAGCGCTCGCAATTTTTGAATAACCTGATCCCGAAGTCGCTGAACGATAAATATTATAAGTAATAGAGCCAGAGCCAGTAGATGCCGTCCAGGAAAGAGCACTGTTATTATGAGTGCCTTGGCCAGTTAGAGTAGTAGGCGTAGTGGGGATTGCAATTGGGTTTGCAACTACTTCTGCACTTGCGTTCAGTGAGCCGCTTCCATTTTTTGCAGTAACCATTAAGTAGTAAGTAGTACCGTTGGTGAGCCCGGTCACGGTGCTTGAAGTAGAAGTGGTATTGGCGAAAGTAGTTCCGTAAACGCCAGTGGCGGTTCCGTATTTTACATCATAAGAAGTAGCGCCTGTTGAAGCTCCCCAAGCGAGAGCATCTTGGCCAGTAGTTGCAGTGTTGCCGGTGATCGAAAAACTATTCATTGGGACGCCGGTAGTTTCAGTTGCGTTCACTAAGGTTCCTGCACCAACTGTATTATTAGCAACGACCATGAAGTAATAAGTAGTTCCTGCAGTGAGAGAAGAAATAGTAGTAGGGGAAGTCGCCGAAGTTGAAACCGTAGTTCCGTATACTCCCGTAGCGGTTCCGTATTTTAAAGTGTAAGAAGCAGCACCAGCTGCCGCTCCCCAAGATACTTGTAATGCGCCCGCACCATTGATGGATACTGCTGATATGGTAAATGCAGAAATAGGGCGAGTTGAGATTTCATTTGAATGCGCAGATTCTCCCGAAATATTATTAGCAGTGATGACGTAGTAGTAAGTGGTTCCATTGCTAGCAGTGGTATCGGTATAATTGGTGCTTGTCAGTCCAGTAGTAAGCGCTGATCCATAAGTACCAGAAGTGGTAGAACGATAAACATCATATGAAATAGTGCCAGGCCCCGCGACTGCGCTCCAAGACAATGCTACTGAAGCGGGAGCGCTTGTTGCGGTGAGAGACGAAGGTGCTGCTGGAATGGTGAGCAAGGAAACGGATGATTCAGCGCTGTTTGTGGAACCTGAGCCATTGTTAGCGGTGACGATAAAATAATAAGTTTGACCAGCAGCTAAAGGTGCAACACTTAATGGTGACGTTTGATTCATGAGAGTGGTGCCGTAAACACCGCTAGAAGTACCATATTTTACATCGTAACTCGTGGATCCAGAAGAGGCGCTCCAAGAGATGGCGGCACTACCAATTCCATTTTGATTTAACCCGGTGATCGCAAATCCGCTTACCGGTGTTCCTGAAAGTTCATTGTTAGAGGTGACTAAACCATGATGGGAGTTCTTTGCAGTGACTCTGAAGTAGTAGGTGGTGCCCGCAGTGAGTGACGACACGGTTCCGGGCGAAGTCTGGTTACTTGCTGTTAAACCGTAAACGCCCGTTGCAGTTCCATAATTAATGTCATAACTGGTAGCACCCGTAGCGGCCCCCCAATTTAGAAGTGCGGTGCTGTTCCCGGTGGATAAACTAGAAAGTGAAAAGTTATTAATTGGTTCGGCATCGAATTCAGCTGAATTATTGCTCGTGCCCCCTGCATTACTGCTCGTCACAACATAATAATAAACAGTTCCATCAGTCACGGATGTATCTGTATAGTTTGGACTAGAAAGAGAAGTCGCAATGCTTGAGTAGCCGGAGCCTGAAGTGGTAGATTTATAGACAGTATAAGTAATGGTTCCAGAGCCAGTCGATGCTCCCCAAGAAAGTGCAACTTGATTGTGGGTGGCTACTCCAGTGAGCGAAGCAGGAATGGTCGGAATTGCAATTGGATTGGTAGTCACTTCACTCGTGGCATTCAGAGAACCAGTTGCGTTTTTAGCCGTGATCATCAAGTAGTAAGTTGTGCCGTTGGTGAGACCAGTCACTGTGCTTGAGGTAGAAGTAGTATTGGCGAATGTAGTTCCGTAAACGCCGGTTGCAGTACCGTATTTTACATCGTAGGAAGTTGCTCCACTTGAAGATCCCCAGGAAAGGGCTGTTTGCCCTGAGGATGCAACTGCCGAGGAAATAGTAAACGATCCAAGCGGAGTGCCTGAGATTTCTATATTTGCATTTTGAGAAGTTCCAGCACCGATAGCATTATTTGCAATCACCATGACATAGTAAGGAGTGCCGGGACTCAGACCCGTGATGGAGTAAGGAGAAGTGGCGCTCGTAGAGGCAGTTGATCCGTATACGCCAGTGGTGGTTCCGTATTTGACAGTATAAGTAGATGCGCCCGTCGCACTTCCAAATGTTACTTGTAATCCGCCTGATCCGTTCACGGTAAGTGCTGAAATTGTAAATGTTCCAATTGGTTTTACCGCCGCTTCATTTGAATAAGGAGAAGTTCCAGAAACATTACTTAAGGTGACGACATAATAATAAGCGGTTCCGTTAGTGACCGTGCTGTCAGTATAAGAAGTTGAGGTGAGCCCGCTTGCAATTACACTATAACCAGATCCGGAAGTCGTGGAGCGAGAAACATTATAGGTGAGCGTGCCTGAGCCTGAAACGAGTGTCCATGAAAGTGCGACTGATCCCGGAGTTGCAGTTGCCGTGAGTGAAGCAGGCGCAGAAGGAATAGCGAGAAGTGAAATGGATGATTCGCCGCTCGCATTCAGGCTTGTGCCAGATCCCACGCTGTTATTGGCGGTGACCATGAAGTAGTAAGTGTTTCCGTTACTAAGGCCACTCACTGTGAGGGGCGAAGTTGCACTGGAAGTAGCGGTGGTGCCATACACCCCAGTGCTCGTTCCATATTTTACAGTATAACTAGAGGACCCAGTGGCATTTCCCCATGCTATTTGTATTTGACCATTTCCTGTTTGAGTAAGACTAGAGATCGTAAAGTTGTTAATTGGTTTGATTGTTTGTTCACTCGAACTCGAAGTTCCACCAGCATTACTTGCGTCCACAATATAATAATATTGAGTTCCGTTGGCGACGGTGGTGTCGTTGTAAGAAGTAGAGCTCAGTCCCGTAGTGAGAGTGGTGTATCCTGACCCACTGGTGCTGGATCGCCGTACTGCATAGGTGATAGGGCCTGTTCCTGTGGCTGCAGTCCATGAAAGCCCCACTGTTCCCGGTGTCGCGGCGAGCGTAAGTGTAGGAGCAGAAGGGGGAGTGGAAGGAGTCGCTACCATTTCAGAGGTAGCATTGGTCGATCCAGAAATGTTTACTGCGGTCACCATAAAGTAATACGTGCCTGCATTGTTGAGTCCGGTGATGACATACGGTGAAGTTGCACTCGTGGATACAATGGTGCCGTAAGTTCCAGATGCAGTTCCGTATTTGAGCGTGTACGAAGCCGCGTTGCTCGCGTCTCCCCATGCAAGCGTAATTTGACCGCCACCAGAAGTGGCAGAGGTGATGGTAAATGCTCCAGGAATATTTGGATTCACATCAAAATTTTGAGAAGCAACAGACAAGCTCCCGCTTCCGGCAGTTGCAGCCTTAGTTGCAGTAATGACTTTATTTGCGCCCATGGTGTCAATAGCGATTCCGCTAAAAGTGGCAATACCGCCCGACGCATTGCTGGTCGTGGTTCCGGTGAGTGCACCAGTTCCGCTGGTGAGCGAAAGTGAAATGGGTGCAGTGGCATCGATTCCGGTGGTCACGGTATTTCCAAACGCATCCATGATTTTAACACTTGGTTGAGAGGGAAGTACTGTGCTCGGTGCGACACCTCCAGTAGGTTGAGTGAGGTAGGTGATTGAAGTGGCAACTCCATTGATAAAAGTAATGCTGTTCCCGCTGATGGCAGCGGGACTGACTAAACTTAGCGTTTTTGTTTCCGCTTTGGTGGAGGTAAAGGTACAAGTTGAAATTCCATAAATATTGCTTTTGGTACAAGCGCCATATTGATTTGTACTTCCAGTGTCGGTTGCAATAAAAATAGGAGATTCATTTGGAATGGGATTTTGATTTGAATCTTGAAGGGTAATGGTCACATTCACTTTAGAAACACCATCTGCAACGACATTGGTGTTGTTCGCAACGATAGTTGAATATTGAGGATCAGAGTGGGAAGCGCCTACTGGGAGCCCGGGATTGTAAACTTGGCTGATGGTAGATACACCGCTGCCTCCACCAAGTGGGTTCGAACAAGCAGTGAGTAGTAGTGCGATGGCTAAAGAAAAATTAAACAAAATACCTCTAGCACAATTTTCTCTTAAGAAAGAGAGCTGTGATAGATGGGTCTTTTGAGACTCACTTTCTACTTTCTTCGTTTGTAATTTCAATGAAATTTGTTTCAATTTACCCAAGCTTTCCTAAAGACTTGTCGGTAATTACAGGGGAATTCCACAGAGGATTTATTTTGACGACTGCACAAAAAGTAGCATTTAAATGGCGTAAATAACGTGAAAAACGTCAAGCGACTCAACGCGATTTTGGGGTATGGGGAACTGAAGCAAGTTTTTTGGCTAATTGTCGTCGTTGAGTTTGAATTCGAGGCCGAGCATCATCCCAATTGCTGTGAATTGGTTGTTCGTAATGGAGGTGTTTTGTGAGTAACTTTGATAGTAAAGATTTAGGAAAATTCTTTTACGTTCCAAAGTATCGAAGCGATGGGAAAGCGTTACGGATGAACCATATTCAGTCCCGCTTGCAATCGAATAATCGGCAGTGGTGCCCGAGAAAAAATATTTTCCGTAGACATCTTGGTCGAGCGTAATTCCGCGATAACTCAACCAGCGATAATTCACACCCAATTTAGCATAGGGAAGTGCGATGGTATCTATTTTGATGAGACTCGTGTTAAGCGAGCGATTAAAAAGTTCCTCTTCAGTTCCAAATCCAAGTTCCAAGGAAAATGAATTGTGAAAATGATAAGTGCCTAACAATTCAGTAGAGAGTCGGCTGCCATTTGGATTTTGAATTGATTTATAATCTTCAAATTGCACGATGGTGTAATTTTGGTATCGGAAAGTTGCCTTGGTTTCAAACTGATCATTCCATTCCAATTTCCAATATCCAAGCGCTCCTGGGTTCAGTCGCGAAAGCATAGTAGATCGCTCTCCCGTACTCAAGTCTTGCTATTTCACTGCAAAATAGCCTAAATCAAGGGCAAAACCAAGCCTGCTGATTGCAAGATCAAAAGCACTGGGTTCTCGACGGACTACGGGGGCGGGAGTAGGTACGGGGCTTGGTTGTTGTATTACAATGACAGAGGCTTGAGTGAGTTTTTCTTGAATGATGGGTT
>CAIMWN010000010.1 GCA_903845155.1 Oligoflexia bacterium | reverse complement strand
GAAAACCCTGGTAAAGCCTATAACCCGCTGTTTGTTTATGGTGGGGTGGGTCTTGGTAAAACACACCTGATTCATGCTATTGGTAACCACCTCTTGCAAGAAAAAGAGTCTGCACGGGTTCGCTATGTTCATGCTGAACAATATGTTGCGGACGTTGTTCGGGCTTACCAACATAAGTCTTTTGACACCTTCAAACGCTACTATCATTCGCTTGACTTGCTTATGATTGATGACATTCAGTTTTTTGGTGGGAAGACACGAACTCAAGAAGAGTTTTTCTTTGCTTTCAATGCATTAGTCGAAACAGGAAAACAAATTATTATTACTTGCGATAGTTTCCCTAAGGAAATTATTGGCATGGAAGATCGACTCATCTCTCGATTTGGCTGGGGTCTGACTGTTGCTATTGAACCTCCAGAATTAGAAATGCGTGTCGCCATTTTGCTTCGTAAAGCGGATATGGATGGCACGCCAATTGATGAATCCGTAGCTTTTTATGTCGCTAAACATGTTCGTTCTAATGTTCGTGAATTAGAAGGCGCACTTAAACGAATTCAAGCCTATGCTCGCTTCCACCACGCAACGCTTAATTTGGATATTGCTCGAGAAGCACTTAAGGACGTCATCGCTGTTCAAAAAAGGCAAGTCTCTATAGAAAACATTCAGAAAACCGTAGCCGATTTTTATAAAATAAAGGTTGCAGATATGTTTTCAAAAAAACGCAGCAGAGCCTTAGCTCGACCGCGGCAAATCGCCATGGCTCTTACCAAAGAACTAACATCCATGAGTCTTCCTGATATAGGAGATGCGTTTGGGGGAAGAGATCATACAACAGTGCTCCATGCTTGTCGAAAAATAGCGGAATTAAAACAGGAAGATCCCTTAATGCAAAAAGACTTCCAAACACTGCTTCAGACTTTAAGTGGTTAAATGAAAGGCGTGAATATCTTGATAAGGTCGTGTATGAAGGGTGGACGATTTGGGGATAAAGACATATTTAGCGTGAACAAAAAAAACTATCCACAAAATCATTACACCTGAAGTACTGTTTATCCCCTGAGTTTTATGTAAGCTAACAACTTGAATGTTAAACACTATTTACACTTATCCACGTCAACCCGCTTGCTCCTATTATCAAGTATTAAGGTTATATATAAATGCTATTAATTAAAGCTCAACGAGATCGACTGCTCGCTCCTTTGCAAAGTGTTATTGGCATTGTCGAGCGTAGACATACCCTTCCGATCTTATCTAACGTCCTGATAGAAACATCAGGAGATAGACTGGATTTCACGGCAACCGATTTAGAAGTTCAAGTGCGAACATGGACTTCTGTTTCAGAATCCCCTGCTGAAGAATCCGTAACCTTATCAGCACGAAAATTACATGATATTTTGCGTGCGCTTCCAGCGGGGGCCGAATTGGTTATTGAAGCCAATGAAAACCGATTGACGGTAAAAGCAGGAAGAAGCCGTTTTAATCTGCAAACCCTTCCTGGGAGAGAGTTTCCTCAGATAGCACTGAATCCTGAACAGGGTGCATCGTTTAGTATTCCCCAGGCAGTATTAAAAAAATTATTAGAACGTGCGCAATTTGCGATGGCTGTTCAGGATATTCGATACTACTTGAACGGAACATTAGTTTCGATCGCAGACGGACGACTTACCGTTGTTGCAACGGATGGCCATAGACTGAGTTATACCCATCAAGATCTGGGAGCAGGAAACGACGCGCACGCAGAAGTCATCATTCCGCGTAAGAGTGTTCAGGAACTCATTAAACTTTTACAACCCGTTGATGATCTGGTTCAGGTAACAATTCATGGAAATCAGGTTCGTTTTGCGTTTGGATCGATTGACCTGGTTACCAAGGTGATCGATGGTAAATTTCCTGATTACAAACGCGTGATCCCAACCACTCATACAAAAACAATTTTAGTAGACAGGGTTTTATTACAACAAGCATTGCAAAGAGCCTCAATTTTATCTAATGAAAAAATAAGAGGTGTGCGCTTACTTTTGACTAAAGACAGTCTAGCTGTGGTTTGTTCTAACAATGAGCAAGAAGAAGCGCAGGAAGAACTGGAAGTCGCGTATACTAGTGAAGCTCTTGATATAGGGTTTAATATTGCCTACTTGCTAGACGTCCTTAACCACCTATCAGTCGAACAAGTTGAATGCCATTTCGGTGACAGCAACAGCAGCGTTCTGATTACGGTACCCGGACAGGATGACTTCAAGTACGTCGTAATGCCCATGAGAATTTGAAATCGATGCATAGCAGGATCCCCCAGT
>CAIMWN010000009.1 GCA_903845155.1 Oligoflexia bacterium | reverse complement strand
GAGGATCGCTTTGACTGAATCGAAGATCATCCAAGGGCTGGTTCGCGTGGGTTCATTTCCGTGTAGAAACTGCCGAGGATCACGAACCATGGGTTTCCCGTTAGGTTGCGAAAAGGAGGGGGGACCCATCAAAAATAGGAAAGTGAGAATGATGAAGATGATCTGCTGAAGAGGGGGACGTTTCACTTCTCTCTTTTCGTCATAACTTAAGAATTTCTGAAATATTATATTTGCGAAGGTCTTTTAAATACACCTTTGATAACAAGGCATTAGGTCAGAACTTGTTCTTCAAAAGCGTCAAAACAAAACGAGAGGGGCTTGCGATGTGTTACGTTTGTTTTGCATCTCCCTGCGATCAAGACGATCATGAAGACCTATGGTGATCGTTTTGCTTTTGCGTGCAAATACTCACAGTTTGCAATGGGATTTTACACTTGTAATTGAGGGAAGGTTCAGAGCAAGATACCCCCATGGCATTTAAGTGGATCGGTAAGTCAGCAGATGGAAAAGAAGTTACCTTAAAAAGATTGGAAGAATCTCATTTCCAATTTCCCCCCTATTTTAACAGTGAGTGGGCGAGCGCTCACGCCGACGTGATTCGTACCGGCGCCGTTCTCGATGTCGAGACTACAGGTCTGGCCCATGGGCAAGACAAAGTGATTGAGCTCGGAGTCCGACCTTTTAAATTCAATCGCGAAACAGGTGAATTACTTTCATTAGAGCAACCATACTCTTCTTTTCAAGACCCAGGCGAACCTATTACTGCTGAGATCACCGCACTCACAGGGATCACCGACGAGATGGTCAAGGGACACAAAATTGAATGGTCAGAAGTAGATCAGTGCTTGAGTCGTTGCGATATTCTCATTGCACACAATGCTGGATTTGATCGACCTTTTATTGACCGCGCGACAACCGTTTCGTCAGGGA
This sequence comes from Oligoflexia bacterium, assembly GCA_903845155.1. Classification (GTDB taxonomy): domain Bacteria; phylum Bdellovibrionota; class UBA1018; order UBA1018; family CAIMNF01; genus CAIMNF01. Next base: position 11,363 of record CAIMWN010000009.1, on the reverse strand, counting down.
AAATTTGGGGCTGTTCATTCAGGCAGGTGGATTGGTCTAAGAAGGGACTCACTTCTCAAAAGTTAGAAGTCCTCGCTATTTTTCATGGTTTTTTTAACGATTCTCATCGTGCACTGAGCGACGCTGACTCCTTATTGCACCTTTTGAGCTTCAAGGACGAAATGACTGGGTTTCCTTATTTGCGCGAGCTTCTCAATCAAGCACGCAAGACTACCATTCATATGATGGCGAGTAATTCTCCTTTCGAATCAAAAGATCATTTGAAAAATAGAAACTATCGTTGGGATGCGGCTCAAAAACATTGGGCAAAAGAAATTGAAAAAGATTTACTGAACGACGAAATAAAATGGCTGGAAGAAACGGTCTATAAAGGTAAGTTCAAAGGTAAGTATCAGGAAATTGCTCCCGCAGATCATTATAAAGCAAACAGCTAGCAAATCGTTTTAGCTTTGTGAGTCGCTTTGCGTTTTTGGAAGTTCTAGCACGAAACGCGTATTTTTCGATTGGGGGTCATACCTGAGGTTGCCCTGATGAGCCTGTGCAATTCCAAGTGAGATGCTGAGGCCAAGCCCGGTACCTTTACCCACTTCCTTCGTAGTGAAAAATGGGTCCATGATTTTTTCTGCAATCGCTGGGGCGATTCCAGGTCCACTATCGGTCACGCTCACCCTTACCGAATTTCCCGAATCCACTACGTCAAGAGCCACCCACTTTTCTTTTAAATCTTGAACTGCATCAAATGCATTAATGAGTAAGTTGAGAATGACCTGTGAAATTTGAATCGGTCTGCACTGAATGATCAGGTCTTTATTGTAATTGATCCGCAATTCAATGGCCTGTGCTTTAAACCGTTCACTACAAAGGTCGAGGGTGTCTTGAATAATTTGTGCAATGGGTGTGGGCGCATAAGGCTCAACGTCTGAGTTACGAGAGAAAGTTCTCAGCCCCTTTACAATTTTTGCGATACGAGTTGAAGTATTATTGATTTTTAATACTTGTTCTTTAATTTTACTCAGATCGGGCTGATCTGAGTCGAGTTGTTGAATAATCATTGAAGCGTTTCCAACAATAATCGCGAGGGGGTTATTAATTTCGTGTGCGATCCCCGCAGCCATCTCTCCGAGCGTTGACATTTTAGATGCCTGCAGAGCTTTAATGGAGAGATCTGATAAAATCTTTTCTGAAATCCGGCGGGAATGTTCATAGGCGGCCCCAATGGTGTAGGTGGCGAGTGTGGCAAAGATATAGATTGCCGATTTATATTCAGTGTATTTTTCAGGATGAACCACTGGCCCACTGAGGGAGAAATGTTCGGCAACTTGCAGTAAGGTGATCCCGAGGATGGAAAGAAAAAGTGCCAGCCTCGCTCCACGGGAACCAGCCGTAAAAAAACCAATCATGGGCCCCATCACAAATACTACCACCGCTGGCGCCCTCATTCCTCCATTCACTAGCCCTGATGACAGTCCAAGTAAGCTGATGCAGGCAACGAGGAGGAGGCCACATTTTCTAATGCTCACTGCGCGTTTCAGTAATACAGGAATCGTCAGGATGATGAGCGCTAAAAAAATATTCCATACGACCACAGTTGGGTTACCATTCGCAATCATCTGTCGGATCAAGGATGCGACAATAATTACTAATCCCAATCCGATGGACGTCTCGGCGATCACTCGTCGACGAAAGGGGTCATCAAAATCGGAAATAGTTCCCTTGATTCGAGTTTGATCGCTCAGCCATTTAAACATTGTTGTCGCTTTTCCTTTAGGTACAGTGCGTAGACTATAAGGCCAATTTGTTTGCCATGAATAGCCAGGTATTAAAGTTTCCTTAATAAGTCTAGGAAGACTCTATTTTGTACGGTGCTTATATAGTAAGCTCAGATTAAAATGAAAGCAACGAGCACTTATAAAAATGGACTGGTTTTTGAAGCAAAATCGGGCAATAACTGCCTAATATTCGATGGTATTTCTCCGAAGGAAGCTTTACTCATGTCCCTCGCTACTTGCACTGGCATGGACGTAATCAGTTTAATCAAAAAGAAGGATTTTCCCTTCTCATCCTTCACGGTAACCACGGTGGGTGATCCGAAAGAAGAGCATCCAAGAGTATTTAGTGAACTCGAAATGATTTATGACATCGAGGGTGAAAAGGTGGATCAAGAATGGTTTCAGGAATGTGTGCGTAAATCGGTTTCGAAATACTCCCCGATCGTCGCCATGTTGAAGAAAAGTGTCCCTTTATTTTACACCGTTCGAATCAACGGTGAGATTGAAGCAAGAAAGGAAATCTTATGATTAAAGTCAGAAAATCAAATGAGCGTGGTCATGCAGACCACGGTTGGCTGAATGCCCGTCACAGTTTTTCATTCGCGGACTACTATGATCCCGAGAATATGGGCTATAGTGTTCTTCGCGTGATCAACGAAGATCGGGTCGCGGCAGGTGCCGGATTTCCAACGCATTCACATCAAAATATGGAAATCATCACCTATATTATTGATGGGGCCTTAGAACACAAAGACTCAATGGGTAATTCCGCAGTCATTAAACCGGGTGAAGTTCAGGTAATGAGCGCAGGCTCTGGGGTGAGGCATTCTGAATTTAATCCACTCACCAACCATCAAACCCACTTACTCCAAATTTGGATTTTGCCCAGTAAAGACGGACTCACACCGATGTACGAGCAAAAATCGATAAGCGAAGCACTCGCGAAAAATTGTTTTGTTCATGCCGTTTCAGAGCACGGACGGAGTGGAATCGTGACGATTCATCAGGATATGAATATGTATGTTGCGAAATCTGAACAAGCAGGAAATAAAAACTTAGAAGCTTCAATGAAGCGCCATTATTGGGCACAAGTAATTAAAGGAAAAGTGAAAGTGAATGGTGTTGAGTTAACTGCAGGCGACGGAGCCGCGATTGCTGAAGTCAGCGAACTAAAATTTGATTGGCAACCTTCGTCAGAATTTATAGTGTTTGACTTGCCTTAAAATGTCGGAAATTTAAAATCTAAGGAGATGAATATGATTCAAGTTAAAGGTTTCGCCGCAATGACTGCTAAAGCCCCTCTCGCTCCCTTTTCATTTTAAAGAAGGGAAGTCGGTCTTCATGACGTTCTCATTGATATTAAATTCGCAGGAATTTGTCACTCCGACATTCACCAAGCACGGGATGAATGGGGTGGCTCAACTTTCCCCATGGTGCCAGGGCATGAAATTGCGGGGATTGTTTCAAAAGTAGGAAGCAAGGTGACCCGATATAAAATGGGCGATCGAGTGGGCGTGGGGTGTTTTGTTGACTCTTGTCGCTCCTGCAAAAGCTGTGAAGAAGGGCTAGAACAGTTTTGTGAAAAGGGAATGAGTGGAACCTATAATGGTCTTGAACAAGACGGAAAGACTCCGACCCAAGGCGGTTATTCTACCCAAATCGTCGTAGATGAAAATTATGTACTTCGAATTCCGGCAAATTTACCGCTTGATAAAGCGGCTCCTCTGCTTTGCGCTGGAATTACGCTTTACTCTCCACTTCATCATTGGAACGCCGGACCTGGTAAAAAAGTAGGGATTATTGGTTTAGGCGGCCTTGGCCACATGGGTGTAAAAATTGCAAGTGCGATGGGTGCCGAAGTAACGGTGCTCAGCCACTCGTTAAAAAAACAGGAAGACGGAAAAAGAATGGGCGCAAAATATTTTTATGCGACCTCAGATGCCGCGACCTTTGAAAAACTCGCTGGCTACTTCGACCTCATCATCTGCACTGTTTCTGCAGGGCTTGACTGGAATCAATATTTAAACTTGTTGAATCGTGATGGCACCATGTGCGTCGTTGGAATTCCTGACCAAGCGGTACCTGTGATGGCCTTTCCTCTGGTAATGAAGAGACGAAGCCTGGCGGGTTCATTGATTGGTGGAATCAAAGAAACACAAGAAATGCTTGATTTTTGCAGTAAACACAACATTTCCTGCGATATCGAATTGATTCCTATTCAAAAAGTAAATGAAGCATACGAACGAGTTGTGAAGAGTGATGTTCGCTACCGCTTTGTGATTGATATTGCCTCCCTTTAAAAGCTCGTCCGGTTGGCCAGCGTATCGACTCCCACATGTGCGTTTATGTTGATGCTTGCGTCAAATACTGAAGTGAGTTTAAACTCAGGTTTGGACTCTATTTCTAATTAATTGATTGCAGTCCAATGAAAGACATCATGACAGAAACGAAAGTTAGTTCTGCGTTCACGCCTTATCAAAAATTTATTGTCGCCGTTCTTGCGTTTTTACAGTTCACCATCATTTTAGACTTCATGGTGCTGTCGCCTTTGGGCGCAATTCTGATGCCGGCTCTTCAAATTTCTCCATCGCAGTTTGGTTTACTGGTATCGGTTTATGCGTTTAGTGCTGGGGCATCTGGAATTTTGGCTGCAGGTTTTGCGGATCGTTTTGATCGCAAAAAACTTTTGTTGTTTTTTTATACCGGGTTTGTACTTGGAACGTTTCTCTGCGCCATTGCGCCGTCATACCATTTTCTTCTATTTTCCCGCATGATTACTGGCTTTTTTGGAGGAGTGATTGGATCGGTGGTGTTTGCAATCACCACGGATATTTTTTCATTTCAAATGCGGGGACGAGTAATGGGTGTGATTCAAACCGCATTTGCAGCAAGCCAGATTTTTGGCCTACCTCTCGGACTTTTTTTGGCGAATCACTGGGGCTGGCACATGCCCTTTTTTCTGATTGTGGCGGTGAGTGTAGGCGTGGGTGTTATGATTTGGCGAAAAATGGAGCCCATTGATGCTCATCTCAAACTTCGCCCCGATAAAAATGCATTTCATCATCTCATTCAAACCATTTCGACGCCACGGTATCTACAAGCGTTTGCCACGACCGCCTTTATGAGTACAGGCGGGTTTATGCTCATGCCCTTTAGCAGTGCGTTCATGTTGCATAATATGGGGATTAGCTTAGATAAAATTCCTTTTTTGTATTTTACAACTGGGGTCTCAGCCATTATTGCTGGCCCCATGGTAGGTAGGATCAGTGATCGAGTCGGTAAGTTCAAAGTTTATGTTTTTGGGTCGCTACTCACTATCGCGATGGTTTTAATTTACACCAACTTAGGTGTGACTTCGCTTGCGGTGGCAATGGTGGTGAACGCAGTGATGTTTACCGGAATGTTCTCGCGCATGATTCCCGCTCAGACGCTCATGTCAGCGATTCCTGCAATGGAGAGTCGGGGCTCGTTTATGGCAGTCAATTCGTCCATTCAGCAGGTTTCAGGCGGCTTTGCCTCTATTCTTGCAGGTTTTATCGTACTGCAGGGCGTGGACGGACACTTAGAACGTTTTAACCTTTTAGGCTATTGTGTAGTGTTCGCGGTCTCAGTCACGATTGTGATGATGTATTTCATCAATAAGAAGGTCTCCGCATGAAGGTCGTCCCGATCTTTATGTTGAGACTTGCGTTATTCATAACGCAAAGTTCAACATAAAGATCGGGACGACCTTTTAGAAAGCTTCGTCGAAGCTGACAGATCCACGGCTTGAATCAAAACCTTTGGAGTATTCGGTCACGCGCTTTTCGAAAAAGTTAGTGAGTGGCTGAACATCTTGAAGCACCATAAATGAAAATGGATTTTTTGAATGATAGATCTTCTTAAAGCCCATTTGTACAAGGCGTTGATCTGCAACGTATTCTAAATACTCGCGCATGAGCGTGCCTGATAGGCCGGTTACGCCCTGAGAGAGAGCGTCGTCACAGAAGTTCATTTCTACTTCGATTGCTTCTTTCATCATGTTAGTAATACGCGTTTCAAGAGCGGCATTGAAAATTTGTGGATATTCTTTTCTAATTGAATCAAGCGCAAGCATTGCTCCTTCAATGTGCATGCTTTCGTCGCGGAATACCCAGTTGGTGGCAGTCGCTAAGCCCGGGAGTAAGCCTTTATTGCGTAAGAAATAAACATAGGCAAAAGATCCGAAAAAGAAGAGGCCCTCTACGCAGCCAGCGAAACACATGAGGTTTTCAACAAATTGTGCGCGTTTTTCATCGGTATCTAGTTTGTCGATTTTCTCGATCGCATCCATATATTTAAAACAAAAGTCGGCTTTCTGTTTTACCGATGGAATGTTTTGAAATGCGGTGAACGCATCTTTCCGCTCGTCAGGATCGGGGATGTAGTTGTCGACGAGGAGGAGGTAGGTCTCAACGTGTAACATCTCATCAAAAAGTTGCTTCCCTAAGAACATTCTAAACTCTGGTGAGTTAATGTGTTTATAGAAATTAATCACCAAATTATGAGCCACAATATTGTCTGCGGTAGCGAAGAATGCCACGAGGCGCTTTACTAGATGCGCTTCTTGGGGAGTGAGCTTGTCGCGAAGGTGTTGATAATCGATTGAAAAATCAATTTCTTCTGTGGTCCAAATATTCTTGATTGAATTTTTGTACAGTTGAAAAAATTGAGGATATTTCATCGGACGCAAGGTGAGGTCGAGTTCTGGATTGAGTATCATGAGTGGTTCCTTCCGCTATGAGTTTAAATTTTGGTAGTGAATATTATTGGCATGCTTCGCAAGAAGCAGGATTTTCAAGTGAGCACATCACCGCTTCTTCAGCCGTGACTGTTTTCTCTGGTACCACAGCTAAAGCATCTTGTGATTCAATAGTGGTTTTCTTGATTCTGGTCTTCGCGCGTGAGCGCATGTAGTAAGTGGTTTTTACCCCTTGTTTCCATGCGTACATATACATGGAAGAGAGTTTGCCGATATTCGGGTCTTCGATGAAAAGGTTCAACGATTGAGATTGGCAAACAAACGCTGAGCGCAGCACGGCCATATCAATCAATTCCTTTTGTGGAATTTCCCATACAGTTTTATACAGCTCTCTAATTTCTTCAGGAATTTCTTGAATGGTTTGAATTGATCCATCAGCAGCGATGATCTTAGAGCGCATTTCTACGTTCCAAAGGTTTGCGCGTTTTAAATCGTTAATCAAATAGCGATTTACTTGGAGGAATTCTCCGCTCAATGTTTCACGTTTGAAGACGTTTGCAATTTGGGGTTCAATACTTTCGTAACTTCCCATAATTGAAGCGATGGTAGCAGTAGGAGCGATCGCAATCAGAAGGCTGTTTCTGAGTCCACGCGTTCTGACTTCGCTTGCTAAGCGATCCCAATCGTAATGAGTTTCTGGCATGAGCTCTTGGTGTTTCTTCGCTAATTGAACTTGGAGTTCAGCTGCGGCGTAACGAGAGTCTTTGAATGCCTCAAAAGCCCCGTGTTTATCGGCTAATTCCATGCTGGTTTTGATAGAGTAGTAATAAATGGTTTCAGAGATTTTTGAAGAGAGTGCTTTCGCTTGCGCGGTAGCAAAAGGAATTCTTAACTTGAAGAGTGCATCCTGAAGACCCATGATTCCAAGGCCGACGGGGCGCCATTTACGATTAGAAGCTTTTGATTCTGGAGTAGGGTAGAAATTTAAATCTACGACTCGATCTAGGAATTTGACCGCGGTAGCCGTTACCGCTTTTAAGCGTTCGAAATCAAATTCGCCTTTTTCAGTGATGAAGGAAGACAGATTAATGCTGCCTAAGTTACAGACTGCAGTTTGATCTTTATCTGTTACTTCTAAAATCTCGGTACAAAGATTGGAGCTGCGAATCACATTGTCCTTTGCGCCGGTTTGAGCAGAGCGAAGGTTAGCTTTATCTTTAAAGCACATCCAACCGTTTCCGGTTTCAGCCAAAGTTTGCATCATGCGAGCATAAAGCGCCCGCGCTGGAACTTGCTTCAGCGCTTTACCGTCGCGTTCATATTGTTCGTAATGTTTTTCAAAAACTTCGCCAAAAGTTTTAATGAGTTCAGGTGTATCGCTCGGGGAGAAGAGTGACCACTGGGCATCTGCTTCTACGCGTTTCATGAATAAATCTGGAACCCAAAGTGCAAGATTTAAATTATGAGTGCGGCGCTCGTCAGAACCCGTGTTGTTTCTCAAGTCCAGGAATGCTTCGATATCGGCATGCCATGGCTCAAGATAGACTGCTGCTGCACCTTTGCGTTTTCCGCCCTGATTAACGGCATGAACAGAAGAGTCAAAAACTTTCAAAAATGGGATGATCCCATTACTGAGGCCATTGGTTCCTTTGATCAGGGAGCCTGAAGAACGAACAGGGGTCCAATCGATCCCGATTCCGCCTGAGTATTTAGAAAGTTTCGCGCAATCCGCGAATGACTTATAAATTCCATCTAAGCTGTCTTCTGCAACCGTGAGTAGGTAACAAGAGCTCATTTGTGGATGGCGAGTTCCTGAATTGAAAAGGGTAGGGGTAGATGGAGTATAATAGAATTGGCTGACCATTTCGTAAAGCTCAAGGGCTTCAGGAATGGTTTGCGATAATCCGAGCGCTACGCGCATCCATAACCATTGTGGACGTTCAATCAGTTTACGAGTCTTTGGATGACGAAGCAAGTAACGGTCCGCTACCGTTTTCATTCCAAAATATTCAAATAAATCATCACGCTCGTGGTGAATCGCGTACTCGAGAGTTAAGTAGTCTTGGCCAGCAAGTTCAAATACGTTGCTTCCAATGAGGCCTAGTTCGACCGCATTCTTAATATAATCACGGAAGGCGACATCCACGCCTACTTCTTTGCGGATTCCTTCTGAGAGCATTCTGGCCGCAACTTTAGAATAGTTGGGCTCATCGGCCATCAGCATGACCGCATTAGAAATAGAGAGTTCATCAAGTTCCTCAGTGGTGCTGCCTTCGTGAAGACCGTTGATCGTGCGTTTTGCTACTTCAATAGCTTCTACATTTTTTAAGCCACGACAGGCACGGTTCACCGCATGGAGGATCTTTTCGATTTTAACTTCTTCTTTGGTGCCGTTTCTTTTAATAACTTGCATGTGATCCTCCAGTGATCCATTGCGAAACCTACGAAGCGCAATAAAGCACCTTGCCGGAGTTTTGACACTCCAGCGGTCTCGCTGTTCAAATGATGTGATTTTTATAATTCTCTTACTCTTTTAGGGTAGTGGGTCACTGATTAAATTGTCAATTAGTAGTGGTGTGATTTTTTTACTACACTAGGGGTAGTCTGTTTTATCTGCTTTTTCGCGAACTTGGAATTAATCAATAAGTCGTATTTCCGATAGCGCACTGCGTTTAAGAATTGGGTTTTTCAGGTTTCTGTGAGGAGTATTTTTGGTGCTTAGATGATCTTTTATTATGAACGCTTTGTTCTCATAGCGAAATTTTGATTACGCATTGAAGCGGTATTCATTGGGGGAATAGTCCTTACGGCAAAATACCAGGTAAAATACCCTGATTTTGCTACTTCATCCTTCTAAATGCCCATATACCAAGGGAGACCATGACCGCGCAAAAACTAAAAAGGATAGTAAAACTAAGGAGATAGGAATGCGCGTGAACCCCTACGGTGCTTCCTCTGAGACCATCCACGGCGTAGGTGACGGGGTTCCATCGAACCATGGTTGCTAACCATGAGGGTAGGTGCTCTACAGGAAAGAGAGCGCCGCTCAGAAAGAAAAGAGGGAAGAGGAAGAAGGAAAGCACCGCTTGGAACCCCTCGAAGCTTTCAAAGAAGGAGCCGAGCAAAAGGCCGATTGAGACAAATGAAATGGCGAGCAAGACTATAAAAACCAATGCGAGGAGCGCACCAAGATAAGTAATGTGAAAAAGGAAAAACCCTATGCCGAGCAGAATGAGTCCCTGGAGACAATGTAAAAAAAGCAGCATCCCCTCTCGGCAACCGTTACATGGATCTCTTATGATCATGCTCGGACAATGCCAGAGCGGGTAACGTATACTGGTTTTATGTAATTAAACCCAGTGTATCAGGAGGAAACGCTGCTTATGAACTATTATATCGGACTCGATGCCCACTCGCAAACATGTACTGCAGTAGTTGTTGATGAAAAGGGAGAGCAAAAACTTCGCGAAACTTTCCCAACGACGGAATCAAAACTTATTGAATTTATTTCAAAAATTCCTGGAGTCAAAAACTTAACTTTTGAGGAATGTACACTCTCGCAATGGCTATATGTGACATTGGTAGAACACGTTGATCATTTGATTGTTTGCAATCCGGTGTATGTGGCCAAAAAACAGGGAGCAAAAACCGATTATCGTGATGCACTTCATTTAGCGGAAGAGCTTCGCACTAATCATTTGAAGCCCGTGTATCATGAGAAAAGTCACTGGATAGAGCTTCGAACACTGACTAATAATTATTTGGCATTGGTAGATGATATTGTCCGAGCTAAGAACCGCTTGAAAGCAGTGTTTAGATCAGAAGCCGTGGATACGAACACCAAGAATTTTTATGAAGATCGTGATCGGGTGAAAGATCTTGAAAATAAAAATGCACAATTCGTTGCCGAAAGTTTGTACGATCAAATTGCAGCACTTGAAAAATTAAAATCTGAGTACAAAGATAAATTTGAAAAGAATCGCAAGAAATACCGGCCAATTCGGAATTTAAGTACTGTGCCCGGAATTGATTTAATTCGTGCGAGTATCATCACCGCAGTAGTGTGCCAGCCACAGAGATTCAGAAATAAACACCAATTCTGGGGTTACTCGATGCTGGTTCGACATATTCAAATGAGCGGTGGAAAGATTTATGGAAATAAACGGATTCACGGGAGACGCGAATTACGTGATGTATTTTTAGGTGCTGCAGAGAGTGCTCTCAGAACGGAAACGAGTTTGCGAGATCACTATGAAATGCTAAAAGCACGTGGAATTAGCCATAAAGATGCAAAAATTGCAGTGGCAAGAAAAATTGCGGCGACGTGTTTGTGTTTACTCAAAAACAACGACACGTTCAAAAACGATTATGATGTACAACAAAACGAGAGGGTAAAACTTAGGAAAGAATTGAATCTGGAAAACGTTTAGAAACTTTCTCATGAATCAAATTGAACAAGGATAAAGTTCAGCCTGATTAACTCTTCTTGCTACTTTTTAGAAACGAGCGCGAAGAAAATTAGGGGGATAGGAAATTGTTGATTCACTGAGATTGGGGGTAAGGCCCAATATTTGCGTGTTCAGCTAACGATAAGCTAGAACCACTTGGAGACTGGCATGCCCCCGTTTTAAATCAGAGTTGTCTTGGCACGGCGAGATTCGCATGAGGCCCATTAAGGAGAGTGAATGCGTGGAAAACGTAAAAATCCAGATTCAGGCAACAAAAAGTGATGAACGCTCTCATCCAAAAATGAACACATAAATCCCTGCTTAAGACGATTCCGGGTAATGCGACCATGGGATGCCCGTGCTTGAAAAATTAGCTGCGCAGGCAAGGGAAATTCTTATCCAAAGACGCTTGCTTTTTTAAAGGAG
>CAIMWN010000008.1 GCA_903845155.1 Oligoflexia bacterium | reverse complement strand
CGGGCAAATTTGAGGTTTATGTTCAAGCCCAGCGAGTTTTGCTGACTGAACGAAAGATGCTGGCCTAAATGATCAGTCACAAAGCCAAAGCCACCAGAAAACTAGGGCTTGTCAGGGCTCCAAGCTATCGTTTAGCCATGATCGAAGCTGGGGCTGAAAATGACTGAAAGCCAAAAGGCTGCCTCGGGTACCCTGGAATTCTTTAGGGAAGTAACCAAATACTTCATGGACTTCCTCGAGACGGACTTCCATAAGAGAAAATTGCCTCGACGTTTAGTACGGTCTCGAAATTCGGACAATTTGTTGGTAGGTGTATCCCTCAAAAAGTATGACACGTATTACTCGCAAATTTCGAAATATATCAAGGAAGGCTTTCCGGCAGAGACAACTCTGCAAATCAAAAAGGGTCAATTCAAAACAAAGCTGCCAAAGAATGTCGTAGAACTCATCGAACTTCAGATTTCAAAAATCACGAAAAATCAGTTCTCTGGATTACTGGATGCGGTTGCATTGCGAGTCGAGCAAGAAGCCATTTTGCATAAAGATGATTATGACCTTGCCGTTTCGTCAACCCTGGAATCTGCAGGGATCGCTTTTTACTCAGAAATGATTCATCCTTTCATTACAAGTTTGGAAAAGCCATTAACGAATAAAGAATTAGGTGATCAAGACGATATTTTTATGCTCGAACAAGAACTTGTTGGGATTTACGTTGGACAAATTGAAAATAAAATATCGGAAATTATTCGCCGACTAATTGCAAAAGATCCGATAAATATCGAAGAAGAGCTACTATCAGTCATATCTCTAGATTTTCTAAAATCCACACTCTCCGTGCATTTCGAGGATCTCCGAGTAGCAGACCTATTCCACGAGGTTCAGGAACTCGAGAACAATAAGGCAATTCTCGATAAGCAAGATTTCTATTTATACTTTGGAGATTTAAGTTACAAAGCCACAAAGTACCCAATTTTCTACATCCCAATCAACTTAGTGAAAGAACAAGACACTTATCAACTCGAGTTTGATTCTCAGGTTTACATAAACAAAAAAGCTCTTGAATACGTAGTCCAAGAGTTTAATAATGGCAAAGGCACGCAAGGAACACTTAAAAGCATTGGCGAGCGAATAATTTACATATCTCAACATAAGGATGACCTGCATAAAGTTCTAAATGAAATTATTATTGAAATCGAGAACTTCTTTGAATTGAAAGGCTCTATAAACTTTTCTCAAGGACAAGAAATGCAATCTAGGGGTGCGGACGTTCACCTCTCAAATGCTCTCGCATTCGCTTTATTCGACAAGTCTGACGAAGCACTAGTTAATGACTATGAAGAAATCTTGAGCGATTTAGCCCTTGAAGGTGGTGACCTTTCTGCGGCCTTCAACCAACTTCTGGCAGATTTCTTGCAAAAGAATCCCGAGCCTGTTGGCCCAGAGGTTGAGCAGGAATGGGATGACACCGAGACTTCAGACCGCTTGGTAGCCCAAAGCCCGATTCCTCTAAATAGCGAGCAGCTACAAATTCTTAATGCTGTGCAGAAGCCAAATAGCAAGTATCTAATTGTTGAGGGACCTCCTGGTACTGGCAAAAGCCACACCATCACAGCGATCATCTTCAATGCAGTGCTTACTGGCAAGTCAGTTCTGGTTCTCTCAGATAAGAAAGAAGCGTTAGATGTCGTTGAAAAAAATATTACTGAGACGATGAATAAAGTTCGTTTTGATCAAAATTTCCAGAATCCCATTTTACGACTTGGAAAGACAGGTAATACATACTCACAGATTCTTTCTTCAAATTCTATAACCGATATCCGTACCCATTACCGGGCTGTTAAGAAGGATATTGACGCCATTGATGAAACGATCGAAAAATCCTCTAATAGCCTAAAGCAAGATATTGAACTTGAAAGTTTGGCCTATGGCGAAATTGATATGCAGGAAATATCGGAACTCTTTCAACTCGAAGATAAATTCAAGAAGAGTACTTTTCTATTTGATTTTGAAGAAGTTATCCAAGACCCGCATGGGGGTTACGACCTAGACACTTTGCGCAACGGATTACTTGGTTTTAGAGAAATTGAAGGTAACAAGTCATTTACACGCATTTGCAAGCTCCTAGGCGAGTCACCGGAAAGTTTTGAAGAATATGTATCTGTTTTGGCGGCTCTTGGTAAAGCGGCAAAAATCATTCAAGAAACCAATGCCAAGTTTTCGTTAGGAGCAAGATCACTTAATACGTTTAAGACATTCAAACAAAGTGAGCTCACAGACTTATTGAGCCTGCTGAATGAGTATGCTCAATGCAAAAAACCACTTGTTGGGTACGCATTCTCTAAAGGGAAACTTGCCCAAATCGATTCTAAACTTGTATCGAAATTTTCTTACACCGGCACCACACCTAGTACTGAACTTAGTTCCCTCAAAGATATCTACAATATTCTTATAAGTGTGAAGCGATCGGGTGACGAAGCGAATAATGAAGATTCCACTTCTTTTGATTATGTAGCTTTGGTACATCAACTAATGACCTCGGCAGAGCTGCAATCGTGGATTGATCAAAGCGGTGAGAATTTCTCAGCCTCTGGCGACATATCAGAATTGGCCTCCCGCTATCCAATGACTTTTAAGAAATTGAAAATTGATCTTGGAAAGAAGGCAAGCCTCATTGAAAACAAGCTGCTCAATGCTGACGTTGATGACTTCAATGGTCAACTCCGTTTTGTGCAGTTGAAGCAAAAGCTTGGGCAAGAGTTTGGTCGAATTCCTGAAGTTGATTATGCGGCACGAAAGAAAAATATCGAACAATTGGTTATTACAAAAGTCGCCCATAAGCTAGATGGAAGAGTCATCAATTTTTATGAGAATAATAGGAATGATGCTCAAACACTTCGCAACATCATAAAATCCAAACAAAAATTCCCTAAGGAACAATTCAATCAGTTGAGCGAGGCATTCCCTTGCATTTTGGCTGGAATCAGAGATTTTGCAGAATATATCCCAATGCATCATCAAATGTTCGATCTGCTAATTATTGATGAGGCATCACAAGTGAGCTTGGCTCAGGCCTTTCCTGCCCTTATCCGAGCCAAGAAAGTTCTGATCCTGGGGGATAAGAAGCAGTTCAGCAACATTAAAGCCAATCAGGCCAGATCGGATACAAATAGGGAGTACTTGTCTCGGCTTGAAAACTCTTTTAAACGAAATGTGTCTACGGATGCGAGTCAATTAGTAAGACTGGGTAAATTCAATATAAAGACATCAGTTTTGGATTTCTTTGAATTCATCAGCAATTACAACATGCAGCTCATAAAGCATTTCCGTGGCTACAAAGAAATTATCTCTTACTCCAATAAGTACTTCTATCGAAACAGCCTTCAAGTGATGAAGATCCGTGGCAAAAGTATTGATGAAGTCATCAAGTTCTCCTACGTTAAGGCAACTACAAAAGATGAGGTTTACCCAAACACGAATCAAGCAGAAGTTGATTTCATTATTAAGGAACTTAAAAAGCTTAAAGATCAGCAAAGCCATTTAAGTGTCGGGATCATCACGCCCCATACAAATCAACAGAAGCTACTTGTGGAACAGATCAGCAAGTTACCTGAGTGGGATTACTTCCAAAATTCAATGGGATTGAAAATCATGACTTTCGATACTTGCCAAGGTGAAGAACGTGATCTTATTTACTATTCAATGGTTGCTACTGAGCAGAGTGACAAGCTGTGGGGAGTCTTCATTAAGGATTTGGCTAATGTAGATATTGAAGAGGACGGTCAGATTAAGGCACAGAGACTTAATGTTGGCTTTAGCCGAGGCAAAGAGTGCATTCACTTTGTGTTGAGTAAGCCTCTAGATAAGTTCAGTGGATCTATCGGTGAGGCTTTAAGGCACTACGCCTATGAACTAGAGGAAGCCAAGAAAGAACGCTCCATCGCTGAAACCGACGCTAATTCTAAGATGGAACCAGAAGTCCTAAATTGGTTCTATCAAACGAACTTCTGGAAGAAGAATCAGGAAAAAATAACCTTTATTCCGCAATTCGAAATTGGGAAGTATTTAAAGCAGCTCGACCCAACTTATACGCACCCTATGTACAAAGTAGATTTCCTTGTATCGTATCGAGAGTCTGAAACTCGAGAAAAGAAGATAGTTATCGAATATGACGGTTTCTCTGAGCATTTCAAAGAGTCTAACTTGGTAAATGAGTATAACTATGAGCACTATCAATCTGATGGCGATGTTTACCGTCAAAAAGTTCTGGAAAGCTATGGTTATAAGTTTCTAAGAATCAATCGATTTAACGCAGGTGTCAATCAGGTGGAAACTTTGGATCGGCGTTTAGCTGAGTTGGTTAGACCCGATACTCAGTCCAACCCCTTAATGTTCAAGATTCATGAAACTATTGAAAATCTCCAAAGCGGTGACATGAAAGAGTGCCCAAAGTGCAAAGAGGTGCGCACGATAGAGGAGTTCAAGGATGCATCTCTTTCCTCCGGGATGGGTCGATTCTGTCGCTCCTGCAAAGGTGTAACCGTTTCTGCAGTCAGGAAGCAATCTCGATCGAGTTCTGCTAAATCGGGTGGAGCATGCCCAGCATGCGGAGCTAAGTTAGTGCGCCGTTCAGGAAGGTATGGAAGTTTTTATGGCTGCAGCCGATACCCGTACTGCAAGGGCAAAAAATGAGTTACGAGTGGCCTTTAGTTGATAATGAAGAAGAGTTCATTGTTAGTAACTTAAGTGAACTTAGCTCCTTATCCGTGCACATATCTGCAACGGCATTTATTGAAATATTGAGTGTTCGTAGGCCGGAAGTTTCAGATGTGGAAATAAACATGATAAACAAATTTATTGAGATCCTGAGCGAAATAGCCAAACAAGAAAATTCAATTCGTGCAACTGTTAAAGCGAATCGATTTGGGCAAGAATACAAAAATGAAACTACAAAATTTGTTGCTTCATATTTTGCTTCGAAAAAAGGAAGCATTTCCAGGCAATCGACCCAGGATGAGCTAATCACTAAAGTAAAAGGTGATGTGGAAACGTACCTGCAGATTGCATTCAAGTCGGAGAAGAGTGATCCCTCAAGTTTAAAGTTCGCATCGGAGATTGCTGCCGAGTATCTAATTATTATGGAAATTAACAAATATGGGAATCCAAAATTGCCCGCCGTGGATATATATTTGCATAATCCACTCGTAGATCTGGCGGCAAGTTTCGCACTCGTAATCCATCTTTTAATATGGGTTCGAAGTAATTTGTAGGGTGATGACCTATGCCATATTTGAGCCCAGAGGAGTTACTAGCGTTTTGGGAGACTGCTTTCACCAAGCGGAAAAAGGAAAAGGAGAGTCGGAAGCCTTGGGAACCCAAATCGTATTAATTTTTTTTGCTCAATTCACTTGACTCACACCCAATAATTAGGGGAGACTCTCGTAAAACACCTGCAAGCCCCCGAGCAAATTATGAAGACACTCCAATTAGACCTGAGCGGCGCAAGCAGTTTTATAAATCATCACCCCGCAAAAAAAGCCAAGAAATAGGTGAGGGAACTTGAGATTGAAAAATAAATCACTGCTAAAGATCCTTGTTACTGTTTTTTT
>CAIMWN010000007.1 GCA_903845155.1 Oligoflexia bacterium | reverse complement strand
TACAACTTTTTCATCCCTCCGCCCCCCCACTTTTTACGTTTATCGAAATTTCAAAAATGACCGAACTTCCCGAGCCCATCCTATTTGCCTATGTAGAAAAAAAATGGATTAACCCTAGTCAGCATGTAAACAACCAAGCCCTCCTCGACCACGAAGATCTCGCACGCATTCAACTCATTAAAGAACTGCAACATGATTTTGGCGTGAATGACGAATCCATACCACTCATCCTGCACCTCATCGATCAACTCCATTATTTAAGAAATGAAATCCGAGCTAAAAGTTAAGCCCCCTACCCTCCGAATGGCAGAAAAAATGCATAAATAAAAGGGTAACGCCTAATGCAAGTGGGGGTGCGGGTTGAAATTCGTTTATGGCGAAAAGTACTTCAAAATAGTATCTGAGATACTCATGGGCGGGGCAATTTCTATCGTTGCCACAGGGATTCAATGGCTGGCGTAGCCTTGGATTAAGCCCCATTCTTTTCTGCTCTTCTATCCGGCGATTATCACAGCATCTCTCGTCGGAGGCTTAACTTCTGGCATTGCAGCAACGCTAGCGGGAATGCTGCTCGTCAATTATTTCTTTTTTCCGCCTATATTTACGTTCATCATTCAAACGCCACAGGACGCATTGAAGCTAGCTATTTTCTGCGTTTCTGGCATTTCCATCTCCATTTTGAATTCAGCGCTCTCCCATTACCGTATGAATACTAAAATCCTAGAGGCATCAGCACAAAGCGATGCAACCATGAGGACTGTTTTTGAAAATAGTCCTTTCGCGGTATTAGCAATCGATGCAGAATCGGGCATTATTCAACACGTCAACGCAGCGGTGGAAAAAACCTTCGGTTATCAACCCACTGAGCTTATCGGTCAAACTGTGGAACTCCTCGTTCCAGACCATCTACGGAACTTACATCTAGAACACCGGAGACAATACCTCAAAACTCCAACTGCGCGACAAATGGGCGCGGGTCGGGATTTGCTCGGCCGCTGCAAGGATGGAACTGAGTTCCCAGTAGAGGTTTCTCTCACTCCCGTCACCCTGGATCGCAAATTAACCATCATGGTCCACGTTACTGATATTTCACTGAGGAAAGCCGCTGAACAAAAACTAAAAGACAGTGAAGAACAATTGAAAATTTTCATCGACCAATGTCCTTTTGCGATCGCCATGTTCGATCAAAAAATGAACTACCTTGCTGCCAGCCAACGGTGGGTCACAGATCTGGTGCATGGTGCCCCTCACATCATAGGGCGTAACCATTACGAAGTGTTTCCTGAGATTCCTGAGCGATGGAAGGAAATCCATCGACGCACTTTAGCAGGGGCCTCTGAAGAATCTGATGAGGATATTTTTCCAAGAGAAGATGGCTCGATCGATTACCTCCGTTGGAAAGTTTCACCCTGGCGAGATGATCAACAGAAAATTGGTGGAATCATCATGTTTTCAGAAAGCATTACTGCTCAAAAACGTTTGGAAATCAAGTTGCGTGAAGCACTAGAAGCGCGCGATGAGTTTCTTTCGGTTGCATCTCACGAACTTAAATCCCCGATTACGGCGCTCTTACTTCAATATCAACTACGGAAGCGACTCATGAACAGGGGGGACCTAGGAAACCTCAATCAGAAAACATTTTTGGAAAACATGGCGAGCGATGAAAATCAAATTAAGAAACTCAATCGCTTAGTCGAGGACATGTTGGATGGGGTAAGAATCAAATCGGGGCACTTAACCATTGAGTTCCAAAAAATGGATATCGGTGCACTCACCAATACGGTCATGCAACGTCTTCAGGTCGAATTCCAGAACGCGAAGGTGCCCCTCACGGTGACTGAATGTGAGTCGGTAAGCGGATGGTGGGATCCGCAGCGCTTAGACCAGGTACTGACTAATTTACTCACTAATGCGCTCAAATATGGCGAAAAATCGCCAGTCAGTGTTTCGCTCCGTCGCGTGGACAAAAGCATTGAACTAAGAGTCCGAGATGAAGGCCCGGGTATATCAAAGGAAAATCAGGAACGAATTTTTAACCGCTTCGAGCGAGCGGTGAAAGAAAATCATATGAGTGGGCTTGGCCTTGGACTCTATATTACCAAACAACTAGTTGAACTTCATGGTGGCTCGATCAAAGTGGAGAGTGAACTAGGAAGAGGTTCGACATTCGTAGTGGTGCTGCCGATTCATGAAGTGCTAGAAAGCAAGATCGCATAAATAAAAAAAGGACTAACCCTAGAAGCGGATTAATCCTTTTAGTTTTGAGTGACTTGCGTCTCTCAAATTTGGTTGCGGGGGCCAGATTTGAACTGACGACCTTTGGGTTATGAGCCCAACGAGCTACCAGGCTGCTCCACCCCGCGTCAAACTTGTTTTAAATTGAAGCCGAGATCAAAAATCATCAAGCTTTTTTTAATTGTTTAAGGCTGACCTATTTACTCTTAAAATTTAGTTCCTGTCAACCGTGAATTTATTTAGTTAACGAAGGGACTTTTGAGCGACTCAGCAGGATTCGCAAAATCATCGATTTCTTCAGCACCGAAGTCGCCGTTAGCACCCCAGAATACAGTGCCCCACCCACCCCTACACTCACAATATCTTGGCCGGTGAGGTAAAGCCCAGGGATATGAGTGCGTGGCCTCAAAAACGGCAGTGAGAATCGCTCGGGTGTATGATCCAGGCCATAAATCTCCCCTCTTTGGTAATTCATAAAATGCTTGGTAGAAAGTGGCGTAGAGAGTTCACGGTACTCAATGGTTCCCTCAATCTCAGGGACGGCTTCAATCAGCTTCTTGGTCAGGTGATCGATCATTCTTTTCTTAAAATCGAGATAGGCATCTCCTCGCTTCATCCAAGGCCCATTCTCCCACTCCTTCACCTGCTCATAAGAACACGCCGTGATCACCTGAACCGTAGCACTATTCTGATGTTTTAAATTCCAATCGGGGTCTTTAGCAGAAGGAAAGGAAATATACGTCAATTGATGCCGAGTCGAATCATCCAACCTGTCTAATTCGGCAAACCTCGCATTATCATAGATCCAAAAATTACGCTTTGGGAGCTTCAAGGCCTCATCTGACTGATTTAAGCCTAAGTACAAACACACATGAGCCGTGGAGGCGCGAACGGTTTTAAACGATTCTCGAATTTTTAAGGTTTCAACATCCTGAGCAGGCACCAAGGATGAAAAAGTATTGATCACTCCTGCATTACTCACGACGACCGGAGAATAGATTTTTTCGCCGCTCGCTAATTCTACCCCGGTCACTTTACCCTTTTCCGTTAAAATACATTTCACTTCAGTTTTGAGGCGAAGCTCACCCCCATTTTTGCGAAATACGCCAAGAATTCCATCGTGTATTTTTTTGGCTCCGCCCACCGGGTAGCTCGCCCCTGCCAAGTAATGGTCGACCACCATGGCGTGGATTCCAAAGCTACTTTCTTTTGGGAGTAAACCGTAGTCACCACATTGCGCGCACAAAACAGAAATAAGCTCTTTATTTTGAGTGAGTTTCGACAAGACTTCATAAGTGGTGAGTCGAGCGTGCTTCTCAAATTTTGAGCGTAGAAATCTCCCCACAGTCTTACTCATCCAAAGCGGCATCGTCTTTTCACTAAAATACCAAGCGGAACAAGCCGCGGCTCCTCTGAGTGTTTTTATGTATTTTCGAATCGCAAAAGCTTCGTCAGGAAATTTCTGAATCAGTTGGTTGATTTGGGCTTCCGCACCGTTCACGAAGAGATAGCGATTCCCCTCTAGAATGGCTTCATCATATACTTCACCTACAGGCGCCCACTCAATTGCCCCCTCACTGACGTAATTAAAAATCTTTCTGAGAATCGAATTTTTTTCATGCACCTGTCCCACATAATGAACACCGACATCCCAGTTAAAACCTTTGCGACTAAACGTGTGCGTAAAACCACCCGGAACGGAATGTCGTTCCAGAATTAAAACTTTTTTTCCCGCCTTTGACAATAGAGTGCCAGTCGTCAGGCCCCCGAGCCCAGATCCGATAATGATCGCATCCCATTTTTGTGTCACATTTACCTTTGCACTACCTGCGTTTCAAAAATTGCTTTTACTAAAACATTTTCATCTACCCAAACCGTACCTCGACTCGCTTCACAATCCCAGTCTTGATGATAGCTATAACAAGAATGTCCCCAACTATTTCTAATCAATAGCTGTGGAACGCCAGAGACAGGATGATGCCTGCGGCCGATCACGAGAGATGCGTGCATTCCACAAACTCCATTATGATCCTTTTGCTGAAGAAAGTTCTCGGAACGATATTTGCGGCCTTTTGAGAATGGATGGTCCTTTGTGTTTTTAAAAAGCACGTTGGCGCAATATCCTATCCCAATAGGCATTGCTTTGGCTAGACCCCGGTTTAGCTCCGCATGAATAGCACGCAAGGTGTCTTTGGGGTGCAAAATTGGATATAATTCAAACATTTTTAACAAGGAACGATTGTTGTTGGTGGTCCTGAGCCAGGGGGTGTACTGGTCTTTGGCGTCTAAGGTAAACAAACTCGGTGTCGGGATTTTAGTGGCACATTCAATAATTCCAATTTTTTCAAAAATAGCAACGGTGTCTTTGTTTGCTTCAATCATGTCGAGTCTCTTATTATTAACAGGCTCCAGAAAAACTCAAAAAACAGCTGACTTTTCAGTTTCTTAGAAAAAAGTTTTTGAATTTTTCGCCATTTTTTATTT
Organism: Oligoflexia bacterium; assembly: GCA_903845155.1. Lineage (GTDB taxonomy): Bacteria > Bdellovibrionota > UBA1018 > UBA1018 > CAIMNF01 > CAIMNF01. The sequence goes on along the minus strand of CAIMWN010000007.1, from coordinate 12 downwards.
TTTCCAGAATTT
>CAIMWN010000006.1 GCA_903845155.1 Oligoflexia bacterium | reverse complement strand
GGATAAGGCCCGAGATGTATACCGAATGACGGTACCTCTTGCACCAAATGACGAAGAGAGAGCAAAAATTCATCGACTTTCTGCGGAAGTTGCGAGCGACATGAAAGATGATCTTGCAACTTTTAACGAATGGAAAGCCTGTTATGCCCTAAATACTTCACTCAAAGCAGAGTGTGGAGCACAGGTGGGTAACTATTATTTACGTTTGAGTGATTTAAAACAGGCCAAGATTATTTTTAATCAAGTGGTCAATATTAAAAAGGGACCTTCTGCTCAATCGCCCTATCTCGCGTATGCGCAATTTCGCTCTGCCCAGATTTTAGAGCGCGAAATGAAAAATCCACCATTAGAATTTCCAGAAGAAAAACTGGTGAAAATATTTACTCAGCGACTGAACGAGTTTAAGCCTGTTTCAAGCTCATACCAAAAGGCAATTGGACTAGGCGGGCCTTGGGGAATTGCTGCAACGGAACGCATTGGTGATCTTGCGATCGGATTAGCAACCGAAGTGGAGAAAGTGCTTCAAAATTCGCAAGCGAAAGATACATTGAAAGCGGCCTTGGCCCCGGTTGCTGAGACACTAAAAAAACAAGCCATCGATAATTCAAAAGCTGCTTATCAATTAGCACTCAAGCAGCAAATCCTTTCACCAGCCCTTCCTGTGATTCAAGATCGTTTGGTCGATGCCGGTATTCCCGGAATGAATCGGGCGCAAGGTGTTCGTTTAGGAGTTAAATTAATCGGGATCAGTCCTGATGGTGGGAAGCTCGGCGCAAAGGCGATCGATCAGGTGAGAGAGAAGCTCGCACAGACTCAAGATGATGCCTTGGCTTGGATCGATTATGGTAATTTGCTTTGGGGTACTGGAAAACCAGGCTTATCGAAAGTCGCGTATCAGCGCTCTCTTGATTTAAAAACGAGAACGGCTGACGCCCTTAATAACCTTGCGGTAGTCTTAGTCAGCGACCAAGGTTTTGAAAATTGGTTTGCAGCGAATGAAGCGCTTGCGCTTTGGAAGCGTGCACTGACTCACGAGCAAGATAACTCCGCTGCCCTTTTTAATGTGGCCCATTATTTTAATTATTTTAGACTTTTCGAGCTGGCGATTCCTTATTTTGAGAAAGCAGCGCAAAAGGTCAACATTGGCGAAGTCCATGATGGGCTCGGCGTTGCTGAATGGGGTGTCGGGAAGCCTGCTGAGAGTGAGCTTGAGTTTAAAGATGCGGATTCAAAGGGACTCAGTTCAAAACGTTTCACGGTGAAGTATATTGAAGCAGCGAGAGCGAGTTCTCTTTCTGAATGCGCTGATCGTCTCGATGGAATTGCCAATTTGAGTGATCTCAAGGGTTTTGAAAAAGTATCTTATGAGCGATTAAAGGCGAGGTGTAAGCCATGAAGACATTGTTATTGGTTTTATCGGGATTGAGTTTTGCATTCATGGCCACTTCGTTTGCTCAGAAGCAAACCGCCACGAAGAAAAAGGTCGTATACGCGGAAAATCAGACCCTCGATTTCGAAGGATTGAATTTAGATGGAGAGTTAAAGGCGCCGGGTGAGTTCTATTTTCAAAATAGAAATCAAGAGCGCTTTGATTCTCTCTCCAAGAGGCGAGTTAATTTTAGAAGAGAAATGTTAAGAGATTCGGTACAAAGTAATTAAAGTGGAATCCCAAACGGATGGAGAATAGATGAGCACACCAACACAAAGTGGTTCACAAAATCAGGTAAAGAATCTGGCTCAAACTGAGATAAAAGCTCAGTTTGAAATTGTCGAAGGTGAACGAAAGCAAAGCCTCTTGATTGGAAAAGATCGATTGGTGTTTGGTTCCGTTGAATCTGCTGATGTGAAGCTTTCTGGTCCTAGGGTTTCACCCATTCATGCGGTCATGGAATTTCGTTTTGGTTTAAATGAAGCCCAATGTACAGCGAAAATATTAGACTTAGCCAGCACGAGCGGCGTTTTTGTTAATGGTAACAAGGTGATTAATCAGTCCGTGAAGCCTGGTGATCAAATCCAAATTGGTGATGCTAGTTTTGTATTTATCTTCAAGAAACCCACTTTGGCTTCTTCGGTGCCAGATCAGGCCCTATTATTAATTGATGGAAATACCGTAAGCACCATATTTGATTACAGACCACCTACAAAAGAAGCCCTTGAGGTTGTTTATTCTTGGAACAACACCATTCTTGATGTGAAGCACTTTGTTGATCAAGATCAGATTGTCTTGGGAGGAAGTTCACAAGATGATTTTATGATTCCATCTACTTTTGGTCAGGGAAATACTTATACCCTAGTCACCAAAAATGGAAGTGCGTGGACTCTCAATATTGATCCGCAAATGAAGGGCGTTCTTTATTTGAACGGTGAGCTTCATTCAGTGGAGAACTACTTGCGTTCGAAATTAGGAACGGATTCTCGTGGAACCGTGGTGCTCGGCGATAGCGATTTTGCAAAAATTGAAACAGGTACGGTTCAGTTTTATTTGAGTCAGACGGTAGCACCACCCGTTTTGAGAAAACAAACCACAGTCGTAGGTGATCCATTCCTTGCGAAAAGCTTAGTGACCTCACTGATCTTAACTTTTTTAGCTTTATATGGAATTTCAAAATTAGAGATTGCACCCACTGAGGTGGTTCAAGTGCCGGAAACAATCGCGACCATTTTGTACCATCCGGAAATGTATTCTGTGAAGAGGC
>CAIMWN010000005.1 GCA_903845155.1 Oligoflexia bacterium | reverse complement strand
CACTCCTTCAAATGCATCTCCGCACTCACCCAAATTGCAGCAATAATTTTTTAACAGTAAAATCCATAAAACTTCTAATCTTCTGAGGAATTTCCTTTTGCTCGGGCAGTACTACTTGAATGGCACTCCCTTCGTTCCTCCATGCTTTCAAAATATGAACGAGATCGCCCTTTGCAATGGCATCTTCACAGAAGAACCGAGGCAATAAACCAATGCCATTACCCAAAATCACCATTTCTTTCAGTGCGACATAATTATTGCAAATAATATCCGATTTCAATTTAATGATTTTTTTCTCTTTGACCGATACTAACGTCCATTGAGGCTTCTCTTCATCGGCAATAAAACAGACGCTTCGGCATTTCTCGAGATCTTGGATGGATGGAATCGACTTTAGAGAATCTAAATACTTAGGGGAAGCTACCAAAATCATATCCACCTGCCCCGCTTTCCTTAAAGTCATAGAGCTGTCACTCAGACGCCCCATTCTGATCGCGATATCAATTCTATCTTTCACTAAATTCAAAATCTCATTGGAGAAATTCATCTCAAAGATAATCTTGGGATGTAAAATTTTGAAATCGTTCGCCACTCTACTCATCACGTAACTTCCGATATCCTCGGGAGCCGTAAAGCGAATCACTCCCGCTATTTCATCCGACTGTTTTGAAACTTCTGAAATCGCTTCCTGCATTGCAGAGAGGCTCTTGTTTGCTTTTTCGAAAAAACGCTGCCCAGGCTCCGTTAGTCGAAACTCGCGGGTGGTGCGGTAAATGAGTTGCACTCCCAGCTCTCGCTCCAAGAGGGCCAAGTCGCGGCTCAGTTTTGACTTGGCAACCCTGAGCACCTGCGCGGCTTTAGTGATGCTACCGGACTCTACCATTTGGAGGAAAATCTCGACTCGATTCAGGTTAATTTGCTGTTCCATTGTACCTTCAGGATACCGCATTGTTCTACTTTTGTGAACAGTGTTTATTAAATTGAAGTACTTATCAAACAATAAGAAATGACCGAAAGTAAGGAAAGAAAGAAAAGGAGACCCCAAACATGAAAAGCATTTATTCAGTATTCACGAGTTTAGTTTTAATCGGAACCCCAGCACTTGCCGCGAGCCCCTATCAGGCCGGGCAATACAATCTCGACCCAATGCACTCAAAGGTAGGATTTGAAATCCCTCATTTGGTCATTTCAACTGTAGAAGGAAGGTTCAACACAGTCGATGGCAAGATAGCGCTGATGGACAATTTTGAGAAGACCAAGATTGACGCCAATATCGATTTGGCTTCTGTCGATACCGGAACCGCGAAACGCGATGAGCATTTGAAAAGCGCCGATTTCTTCGATGTCGCAAAATATCCAAAGATGACTTTTAAAAGCACCTCCATCAAGGGTACGCCGGAGAACTTTACGCTTACAGGTGACCTCACACTTCACGGTGTGACCAAGAAAGTTACTCTTGAATCAAAATACCTGGGCTCAGTGGTGGACGGCTATGGAAATAAGAAAGTTGCCTTTCAGGCGAAAGGCAAAATTCATCGCAAGGACTTCGGACTAACCTGGAACTCAGTGGTAGAGGCAGGTTCAGTGGTGGGAGACGACGTCAGTCTTGACCTACGAATCCAAGCCGCTCAAGAAAAGAAAATAAACTAATTCTCCTTGAATGCTATAACGCCTTAAGGATTTGAAGAATCGATTAAGTGCCCTTTCAGAATCATTGCACGTGCCTGGTGCTCATCAGCAAGGCTGAGGACGGTACGCACTGCTGGAAAGCCTGGTTTGATTTCTTGCCGAATATAGTAGAGGTGCGAAGGTTTCGCATCCAGTTCTAATTCGCTGTCACCCTCAGAATAGATACGACATTGACCGGGTTCGACCTCCTCACGAATGAAGGTGTTCGGCCCGGTCTTTCCCATAAAATGGCCATTGATGGTCACCGTTTTACGTAACGACACTTGTCCAGGCTCGCGGAAAACATAGATCACTGCTTTGTGAGCAATCACGGAAAAGCGTTTCGCCTCCGCGTCTTCCGGCGATTTTGCTTCCTGAAGGCCAGCACAATTTACCAATAATAAAAGGACTGCGAGTAGGGACGAATTCTTCATTCCATCATCTTAAACACAGCCCTTTAGTTTTGGACAGTCCTAGACTGCTTTTTGTCAGCGAATCAACCTTGTGATATCCTTTTGATCATGCGCATCCGCTGGTTGATGTTGATTTTATTATTCCTTGGACTCTGCATTTACTTGAGGCCCCCTGTGGTAACGCCTTTCGTCACTCATGATGAGACTCTCGCTGCCATGACTCCAGTGGAAACGCTACCGATCAGTGATGCGCCTTCTCAGCACCCACCGATCACTCGATCACCAATTGAGTCACCAGAGAAAATAAATCAAGTGATTGCTCGCCCATCCGTAACCCCCTCTCCTTCACCGACTCCCCATGAAACTAAAAAAAAGCCGGAAGAAGAACTCCCGCTGAATATCATCATCCAGAAAAATGAACTCTGTCTGTACAGCAAGCTGAACCCAGACCTACTTCACCTCACGCGCGCCTTATTGAATACGGGGGGCGCGATTCTGGATCCACTTTCCGATCAGATCTTGAATGAGCTTTTTGGAGCGACTGGCGTTTTCGCTGGAGGAATAAATGCTCATGTCCTCGACGAATCAAAAGTCGCGCGTTTCTACGAAGCACTTTTAGCAAGCAATCAATTATCGGCACTGAAACTTGATCAACCTCATTATCAATTCGCTGACTCCCTGCTCACCGATCTGGAACAGGAAGATCCGAAGAATGCCGCGTTTCCTTTCTTTCATGCCATCGTACTTCAACAAATGAAGGCAAACTACCACGACGTGAGGATGGCCATGGAGCGAGCAGTGAACGGCACCGAGTTTGATATTTTTTTAGATACCATTCAGACGCGACTCTATGAACGCGGAATGATCAATCCCACGGCCTGGCTTGCGGCAAAAACAATCAGTAGCAAAATCCCTTCACCCCGTTTTGATGCTCCTCAATGGCTCGAAATTGGATACCTCAGTCAGGATCAAGGTTATTTAAATGCGAGTTTCGCGTTTGGAAAACTCTTGATGAAAAAATACGCTGAAGATCAGGAACGAAAACGCCAGTACCATCCTCATTTCCTGGAGAACGCAACAGGGCTTGCGATTTTAAAAGAGACCGTTAAGTGGATTAATCCTGCACTACTGCCCCCAAACTCGATTCCAAACTCACGTCCTGAGAATGATGTAAAAGCAGACCATGCGTACGGCGAGGCACTTGAGAAATTAAAAGAAAAGGATTCTTGTCGCACCTATTTGGTTGATCGCGTGTTCTTGGAATGGAAGGGCAACTTTCATCATTGAAGCATTCAATTGAAACCATTCACCCACTGGCGAAGTAATACGGTTTTTCGAGCAAACATTATTACACAGCAACACTATAGTATTGACCGTGCGCTCCCCGCTGTTTATAGTTCACCCCATGAGATTTATTCCAATTTTACTTGTTTCAGTGTTGTCTGGAAATATTGCCCTTGCTCAATTTGAGCCACCACCAATGCCGGAACAACCAAAACCACAGGCAGTGGTCAATCCAACTAAAATTCACTTTGGATGTATTTTTAGCGATACCACTGTGAATGTCGATTGCGCAGATTTGGAAAAGTCTCTACGGGAAACCGACCTACTTGTTACCTTTGTGTCGAAAGAAGAATCTGAATTTGATTTGGAGTTGAGTGAACTCCCAGACTCTCCCTTTGAGAAATACGAACTAAAAGTTACAGATCATACCGGACAAGTGGTGCCGGCAACTTATGTATTCTCAGGCAGTGAATTTAGATTACGTGCAACCTTGACGCCTATTTCTAAAATTTCTCAGCTTTCGAAAGCGATCATGGCCGCAATTCTGCCCTATCAGAAAATCATGGAGTACAAATACAATCCACAAGGACAATTACTGCTGACTGTAGTGCCAAAGGCGGGCGCAGTTGCACCGCCAGCAGCAAAAATGAGCCCGATTTACGTTCAAGCTTCCGGTTTTGGAATGTTAATTTCGCAAGGTAGTTCACTCAATATTATGGCCATGCCCACAGTAACTGCTGGCTATACCGATATTGGCCCCGATCATCAAGGATGGTTAGTGGAATTTAGTAATTCGACTCGCTACAATTATATTTCTACCAGCGTTACTGTTCCTGAAGTCGTCACGAATAGTGCTGGCAACGTAGTGATTGACCCAAGTACTGGCAAACCTAAAGTCACCAATGTGAATGTGCCGGAGATGGCGAGCAACCTTAACGTCCAAAATGGCTTGGTTGTGGCGAGATCAATCAGCAAGCACTGGGCCATTGCTGCATTTTTAAGAGACAATACCGACCCGAGCTCTAACTTCAAAAACCAGATGCAGGCGCACGTAGGGATTGAGTACGAGCTACTTCCTTACCTCATCACCAATGATGATGCTCTTACCATCAATTATTTGATCGGCGGTAACCATCAGACCTATTATAGCCCTAACATGAACGGCCAGATGGTGCAGAATATCGCCACCCACGCGTTGTCAGTTTATTATGTTTTCCACTTCAATCGCTTAGATGTGAATGGATCGGTAGCGGGTACCTCTACCGTTGGTGATTTCAAGCAATGGGGACTCGGTGGCCAATTGGGTGGCCGTATTTATTTAAACAAGAAGAAAACATTCACTTTTGATCCATCTGTAAATTTTGGAATTAAAAACAACTTGGTGAATAATCCGGCAAACCCGAGTAGTCAGTACCAGATTTTGGAGCTAATGGGAGTCGGATCAGGAAGCACCCCCAATACCACCACGGTTCGCCTTGGGTTTACCTATCGTTTCGGGCCTAATTTGGTTCGTCAGAAGGACACCCGGTGGCAGTTCACTTCTGACGAAGTTCCAAATAATTTCTAACAGGAAGCCGATCCCGCAGTATTCCTATCCTTGTTATTTACCAGCTCCAGAGCCGATCCATTTTGCAACGAGTACGCGTTCTGCTTGGGTCATGTTGGTCATGTTTTGCATTGGCATATCGTGTTTAACAGCCACACGGTTATAGATCAGTTCTTTCTTATTGAACGCAGCCGCATAATCACTCCAATTGGTGGCAGGATTCATTTGAGCGTTGTGGCACATGGTACAACGTGCGGCAAAAATTGGAGAAATGTTTCGAGTGTAAGTTAAAAAATACACTCTTCCATTTTTATCGACCATCGCGAAGATTGCGTCTGCCATGCTTAGTTTTTGACTAGGGTCTGCGATTTGATTCACAAGACCAAGGACACTGACATTTGCGGTTGCTGCCTTTACGTCAGCGCCTGCATTCACGAGGGAGGAAACCATAGGCAACGACTGCTTTTCTACGGCAAACATCAACGCTGATTTTCCTAAAGAGTCTGTACCGTTGGCACAGGCGCCTTGGGAAATCAACGAATCTACCTTGCCTGAATCGTCTGCACTGATGGCAGCCAAGAGGTCTGCGGTTAAGTCTGGTGAACAATCAGTCGCATAGGCTTGCTGTGCAAGTGATCCTGTGCCTACCAATACGAGCATCGCTAAAAGTGTACGTAATTTCATTTCTCTCTCCTTGTGATGAGCATTCTAAATATTATTCTCTATACTTCGCATCTACAGCAATAAACGAGCCAGGTTGTAATATCATTTAAAGTAGTTTAATCGAGAAATCAGAGATGCGGCGAGACAATTAATTTGAAATTGAGACAATTGGGCTCGCGACTTAGCTATTTGAGAATCTAAAACGGCTATGATAGACCTTAAATATGAACTTAATTAGCCAACTCCTCCGCTTTGGTATTTTCATGGTGCCCGCTTTGGTCACTTCATCGTCATTTGCAGTGGATTACGACAAAATTGAGAAAGAATTGAATGGCCCCGGCGCCTTGGGCTGGATTCATGGAGCTTCTGAGTCTCAAGAATTGTTTGTTTTCACCTATCGCAACCCAGAAGATTTTTTTGATTATGTCCAAATGTCCCTGGTCGCGAAGAATTCAGCTATCGCTCAACAACTCACTACCCTTTCTCGCCACGATCAGGTTTTGGTTCATGGGAAGTTTTTAAAGAACCCAAGCCCTCAAAAACACATTTCGGTGGATGCCATCACCCTTGCCAAGAAGTATCAAACCCCGAACCCAACCTCAGGGTACCCTCATCAAGCTACATTGCCGGACGAATTACTTCAGATGTCTTCCGCGACCTTTCTCGTGCATGCCGTTGCTGAGGGCGGACATATCCTGGTCCTTGAATACAAAGATTCAATTGTACCGGTTTATGTAAAAAACGAGTTCTTTACCAAAGACCTGTTCCGAAATGACCTCATTTCTCTCAAATACAACATTCAAGCAAAACCCGAACAACCTACCCATTTAGTTTTAGATGAAAAAGTGGCAAGTCCTGTGATTGTCATTGAATCGATCGCTTCATTACATGGTAAACCCGCCAGTGTAACAGGAGCGCTCGTCATGTTCCCTAAAAGTCCTGAAATTATTTTTAACGTATTCGCTGTTCAGCAGCTTTTGCCGGCTGGATTAAACCGTCAGTACACTTTGGTTAATTTCGACAACCCCGCCGTATTCGCTAAAATCAGAGCGGCCCTCCAAAAAGCCTGGGACGAGCATCCGGGCGAGTTCACCAATGGCCGCAATAAACTCGTGAGTACACGAATTGAGGTCACGGCTACCGGCATCTTCAATGAAGTGGATGCAAGCCAAGCCAACCCTCAGGTTTTATTGAAAAGCCTCGACGACCTCAAAATTACCATAAAGTAAGAGTAAGTTTTTAAAAGTGGAAATAGCTTAAGAGCCTTCAATGATCTCATTGCAGCTTTTAATGGGAATGCCCGCTTTAATGGAAGCTAATTCATTTTTTAGCTTGGGAATTCGCGCTTGCCAGCTCTTTTTCAAAGTAAATTGGTAATCTTCAAAATCAAGCCCCGATTCCTGAATGTATTCGGCAAATCTTAAAATACCTTGGTCGATGTCTGAGTTGCTGGAATTAAAATAGCGCTTCCCTTTGCGATACAAATTCTCGCCATAGGTGCGGCCATAAATTGGAAAATCTGACGCCAATTCAGTTTTTTTGGAAGACCGTTCCAGGTAATCAATTCGTTTCACGAATAGGTTAAGGAGGCGGTTCATTTGTTCGGCAGTATCAGTTTGACGAAAAAATCTGAATTCAATTCGCGTTGCCTCCGTTCCACGAATGGTGACTGCTTGGTAATGAACACTGTTTCTTGTTAAAATTCGCGATGATTCCATTAAAAACCATTTATCCGTCATTCCGCCTTGATCATATTTTTGAATGAGGGCAGAAAAGCGTCTCAAGTTGTCATCATCATGGAGGGTGTGAGAAGCATTAAATTCATCTTCAAGTAAAGCACCTGTGACGAGTTCAGAATGATTGAAGAAATCCACCAAGAAGTTTCTGAATAAACCCTTTTTTTCACCAAAAAAACTTTCGTAATCCAAATTCCAATGCATTCCATTTGCAAATTGCGTCGCAGGATTGAGCCCCGCTTTTTTTGCGGTATCATAAATAAACGTTTGAATCAGGGGTTCGCATTCAAGCCAAGTCGCAAGCTCCACCGGGTGCCTAGGCACAATCTCCACCACCGTTGGATCAGTTTTTGCGATAAACTCAATATCTTTAATGGTAAAGTAAATCTCAGTCGGTAGAAAATCGATAGCAGGGGTGGGAAATCGATCAATGTACGTACCTCCGCCGCCAGTGCTGAAACCATGACAAGGACCCCCCTGTCCCTTACAACCCAACTCTTTGAGCACCTTTGAAAATTTTTGCAAATCTATGACTACGCTACTGGTCAGTCTGTTCATCCATTGTTGGGGCTGCAGCATCGCTACTCTCCCCCCTGACCCACGAAAAACCATTTCAGGTGCAACCTTGAGGCTGCTCTGAGCGTGTGCGAAAGATGGAAGGGCGATCAATCCCCATATTAAAATCAGTAGTTTGCTGGTCATGGCTGATGGGAGTTTACAATATCTGAGTGTTTTAGTCAATTAAATTCATCCCTCGCGTTCTTGAATGCGTACGTCCTGGTGCAAAGTGACCATGTGCGTCTAATTGAATGAAACTACTCAGCTTTCTTAGCTTCGGGCATAAGAATCACCAAATTTCCTTAAGGTGCGCATTGGCACCCTTATTTTTACATATTTGATATTTAAAGATGAGGGCTCGTTAAAGTTCAATCATTCTCGGGACTCATCTTGTTTTTTGCTCAAAAACAGGGTTGGCACGAACTTCGCAATACTCTGTGACGTGAGACAAGCTAATGGATGGCTCGTCAAACAAAAATGGAATAACCAAAAGGCTCCACGGATTGGACCAACCGCCCCCACCGCAGAAGGAAACAGTGTCATGAAACAACAAAACAACAGTAGCAAATTCAAAGCAATCTTCGAAACTCAAAAAAATGAGATCCTCGCTTCTCATCTTCTCGCGAGCGAAGAGTTTCAAGTTAAAGTTGAAGACCTTTCTGATGAAAATGACCATGCTTCTGCAGTAATTGAACAAGGAATGAGAATGTCGCTTCGTAATCGTGAAGTAAACCTACTTAAAAAAATAGACCTTTCTCTCGCAAAAATTCGCCTCGGAACTTTCGGTGTTTGCGAATGTTGCGAAGAAGATATTGAACTCTCTCGTTTGGAAGCGCGCCCCACCGCTGAACTTTGTTTAGAATGTAAAGAAACAGCTGAAATCAATGAATCGAAATCATCACGCGGCCGTCAATCAAAAGTAGTAGGCATCAGCTTGGAGTTGCAAACGGCTTAATCGCACTTAAAAATAGGTTTCCATATTTCTCGCGTTTGCTTTCACCGACTCCATTCACCATTAAGAACTCAGTTAAATTCCGTGGAAGCACGGAACACATGTCATGAAGCGACTTATCTGAAAAAATAACATAGGGCGGGACACTCTGTTCACGGGCAAGCTTAAGCCTGAGTTCTTTCAAAGTTTGAAAGAGTTCGGGCTTTCCGTGATTCTGGTCGATGGTTTTTACGCGCTTCTCTTTCTTGCTCTCGGCCAAAACTGACTCCTGCTTTCTAAATTGCAGTTTAGTTTTACCGGTCATGACGTCGTGAGCTTTTGCAGTAAGTGCAAGATTTCGATACTCCCAATCTCTGATTTGCAAAAACCCTGAGTGCAAAAGCTGCCTGAGCACATGATTCCAATGCTCTTTCGTTTTCTCTTTCCCAATACCATATACTGAAAGTTGGTCGTGCCTTCGCTCCTTGATTCGCGCGCTTTCACTTCCTCTTAAAACATCAATCAAATAGCCCGCACCATAAATTTGTTCGGTTCTAAATACAGTAGAAAGAATTTTTTGCGCGTCGATGGTCGCATCCCAGAGCACGGGCGGGCTTTGGCAGGTGTCGCAAAAATCGCAGCGCTCGGGTGAGGCTTCACCAAAATAATTGAGTAAATAATTACGTCTGCAGCCTCCTGATTCGCACAGACCCAGCATCGCATCGAGCTTATGACGGGCTACCTTCTTGTAATTTTCATCCGCCTCGGTGGTCTCAATCATTTGCGATAATTTCACCACATCCTGGAGACCATAAATCATCCACGCCGAAGACGGTTTTCCATCACGGCCCGCACGCCCTGTTTCCTGCGAGTAACTTTCAATGCTCTTTGGTAAATCCAAGTGAGCAACAAAACGAACATCGGGCCTGTCGATTCCCATTCCAAACGCAATGGTCGCCACCACGATGATCCGATCATCTGAGCTAAAGCGCTTTTGATTTCTTGACCGCTCCTCTTGCGAAAGTCCTGCATGATAAGGAATGGCGGGATATCCTTTTTTGGATAAAGCTTCAGCAACTCTTTCCACCTTTTTTCGCGAGAGGCAATACACGATGCCCGTGTCGCCCGGGTGCTTCTCTTCGATAAACTCCTCTAATTGCTCTAGTTCGTCTTTTCGATCTAAAACCAAATATTGAATATTAGGACGATCGAAAGAAGAAATGAAAACCTCCGGGTCTTTCAGCTTTAACTGCTTTGCGATATCAGCTCGCGTCTTCTGATCCGCAGTTGCGGTCAGTGCAATCACAGCGGCCAGCGGAAACCGATCCCGCAGCTCATGAAGGCGGGTGTAATCTTTTCTAAACTCATGCCCCCATTGAGATACACAGTGGGCTTCGTCGATGGCGATGAGTGACACCTTCACTTGTTCGAATAAATCGTTCAAGCCTGGCGACAATATGCCCTCTGGCGATACATAGACGATCTTAATTCTCCCACTTAAAATTGCTTGTTTGGTTTGATATTTCTCGGCTCCGGTAAGGGATGAGTTTAGAAAACAGGATTCAACCCCCGACTCCTTTAGACTCGCCACTTGATCCTGCATGAGCGAAATGAGCGGCGAAATCACGAGCGCCACGCCCTCACTTGCCAAGGCCGGAATTTGATAACAGAGCGACTTACCGCCGCCCGTGGGCATAATTGCGAGCGTATCTTTTCCGTCTAAGATTGAACGAATGATTTTGAGCTGCTCACCCCGAAACGCAGAATAGCCAAAGCAATCTTTAAGAAGGGCATGCAGTTGGACGTCGCGGTGATCGCTACTCGTCTTTTTACCGTTCATTGAGAACTAGTGACAAATTTTCTCATGCGCTTAATATCTAAGGGGGCGCCCGCCACTCCGCCCGCTCTGAGTGCTGAACCCACGATCACGCGCACCGATTGACTGCGGAGGTCTCGGACTGATTCTGGAGTCATGCCACTACCAATATAAAGTGGAACACGTGCATGTTTAGTAGCTTGAATTGCTTCGAGCAAGTTTGCGGCATCAGGTGCTCTCCCCGTGGTTGGTCCGGTAATAATCACTCCATCAGCCCCCCCGCGTCCCGCAGTCTCTTCAATGCATTGTGAAAGACTCCGCGACGAAATGGTATTGGCGTGCTTGACGTGAACATCTGCAAGAATTCCAACGTGTTCAGCATGGAGGCGAGTGCGCTCACGAATCAGAATCGCCGCTTCACCTTCAATTAATCCTTGATCGGTAGCTACCACCCCTGAAAGCACATTTACACGAATGAAGTCAGCGCCGGACATGGCTGCAATTGCCAGTGCCGCGAAGGCATCGTTTCTCAGCACATTAATCCCGAGCGGCAGCTTCACTGCGGAGCGAACTGCTGCTGCAATCACAGACATGCTCGCAATCGTCTCAGGCGGGACTTTGGTTTTGTAAAAGGGGGCATCACCGAAGTTTTCAATGATGATCCCATCAAACCCCTCCGCCACATACAGCTTAGCTTCCTTCACTGCGAGGTCCACAATTTTACCAAGTACGACTGAAGGGTGTGATTTAAGCGCAAGAGGCGCTCCTGGTAAAGCGGGTAAATGGATCACACCAATGAGCTTAGGAAGTTCGCGTTTCATGAACAAAACGTAGTTTAATTTAACGGAAAATGCAACTAAGCATCATCTGGTTCGATTTGATCATCAAAGGGTGGATCTTGAAGGTTTAGAATCTGCTTCATCAGAACGCGAATGACATCTTTCATCCACGCCCGATCCTCTTCTGAAATCGCTAGAATCCGCAAGCCAGCCTGATTCCCGGGGTAAACTGCAATTACCGTCAGGCCAATCGGCACTTCACGGCCGAGCATTTTTAGAGTCGCGTGCCGGAGTCTAGAACCGGGAACGATAAACTTCTGGTCGCCTTCTTCGAGCTTGATGCGCATGCCTTCGCGACTAAAATCACGCAGTTTTCTGAGATGAGTACCGCTGTCCGTTTGAAACTGTAACTCTGCGGGAAAGGAATCGTTAAAAGGAATGCGAATGAATTTCCGGCGGTGTGTTTTTAAAAACCGACTCGGAAAAGCAAAGTGAAGTGTTCTTTGTTTTGCGCCATGAATAAAGCCAATTTTATTCGCAATATAAATCATCTTAAATTGGAGCAGAATCATGGTGATGAATGATTCTGTGCGCGGATATTTTTCGATATAATCCAATATACGTCTCACCTGCGGAGTCATGGGTTCATCTAAACGCGCAAAAATACCATCGGCTCTGGCTTCACCTGCAAAAAACTGAAACGAGATATCTCGTGTTTCTTTTGCAAACAAAATGGTGCCTTTTGGTTTTAAATGAAGGAGCTCGTAATGGGCGAGCGTCTTTTGATAGTCGTCAGTAACTTCTGCAACTCCTTCAGGAATGGGAAAGGGGTAATTACTTTTCATTTTTATACCAGTTCTGAACGAAGGTGTTAAAGGCCTCTGATAACTCAGGGAAGAAATCGCCTTTTCTGAAATGAATTTCACGAGGCACAACCGGTTTTTGTGAGGACATTGAATTCAATTCCTTTTGCATCCGATAAATGGGCCCAGCAATTTTGTGGGAAATAATGAGCCCACCCACGGTAAGAATGATGCCAATCAGAACCGCAATTGCTGCAATCACCCTTAAAAAAGTGGCTTCTTGCATTTTAATAAACTGAAAATAAACGTGATCCACAGGGAGCCCTGCCTGATTTCCGATGTGCACAAACTCATGAAAACCAAAGCTGAAAAGCCCATAGACTGCGAGCAATATCAGGGTGGCAATGAAAGCGGCGTAGCCAATCAGTGTCCATTGGAATCGAGGGTTGATCAGTACTGAGCGTGTTTTGCGGTTTTTCTGTTCCATAACCATAGTTTATGGTAGGTTTGTGCCTAATGTCTACATTTGAAGATCTTTTTCAAAGCGCATATGCAGTTTTTGATGGCGGCATTGCCACTGAGCTCTATGAGCGTGGGTTTTATATCAATCGCCCCTTTGAGGAGTTGAATACCACGCATCCCCGGGACGTGGTTGCGGTTCATGAAAGTTATATTGACGCTGGTGCAACCGCGATCACCACGAATAGCTTTTCGCTGACTACCTCTCAACTTGAGAAATTTGACATTAGTCATCGGCAAAGCGAACTCATCAACGCTGCCATAAATTTGGCTGCAGAGGCCTCTTTAAACAAAGGCGTCGGCACTAAAGTCGGCCTATCGTTTGGACCCATGGGTGTTTTGATTGAACCGCTTGGCAGAACATCTAAAGATGAAGTTCGCAATGAATACGAGAAATTAGCCACTTTTGCTCAAATTACACCTCGCTTTGATTTCTATAATCTCGAAACTTTTAGCAATATCGAGGAACTCGAATGTGCCATTCAAGGGATTCGCCGCGTCGATAAAAGCCGCCCGATCCTAGCATCCATTACGGTAGTGAGCGCTGAAACCAACCAAATCCAACAATTTGCCAAACGCATCGGTGGTTTAAGTGAAGTTCAAGCCCTAGGGATGAATTGTTCCGAAGGCCCACACGATTTGCTTCAATCGCTAAAGGTACTGAAACCCCTCACAGACAAACCCATCATCATTCAACCTAATGCGGGGATCCCCCGTAACATCAACGGCCGTTATTTCTACATGACCAGCCCCGATTACATGGCAAAGTTCGCAAAGCGCTTTATTGAAGCCGGGGCTTTTGGCGTGGGTGGCTGCTGCGGGACAGGACCAGACGACATTCGGGCTATCGCTAAGTCCATCAAAATGATGGAAGTAAAACGGACCGATCTCGACCATCATCCCATCATTCAAATTGCCAATAATGCATCCGTGATTTCTGACGCCATCCATAAAACCTTGGCTGAACGCAAAGCTTCGAAAATTGGACAAAAGATTCTTCAAGGCAAAAAGGCGATTACCATTGAACTGACCTCCCCTCGTGGAACTGACATGAGCAAGTTTCTCGTCTCGCTTGAGAAGGTCCGCGCTGCGGGAGTTGAGTTCGTGAATGTACCCGATGGAGCCCGCGCGAGCACCCGTGTGAGTTCACTGCATCTTGCCGCTTATGTAAATTCAAAACCTGAGCTCGGCATCACGATTATGCCTCATCTCACCACGCGCGACCGAAACTTGATTGCGCTTCAAGCTGATCTTCTCGGAGCCTCGGTAAATAATGTTCATGATTTGTTACTCGTCACGGGTGATCCTCCGAAACTCGGCAATAGCCGCGACGCTACCGCCGTCTATGACATCGATTCCATCGGTCTCACTTATTTGGTAGAGTGTCTCAATCGGGGACACAATCCTCAGGGCGACGAGCTCGGGTCGAGTACAGAATTTGGAATTGGCGTGGCCAGCAATCCTACCGCTTTAAATTTGGAACTCGAAATTAAACGGTGGCAATATAAGGTCGAATCGGGCGCCGATTTTGCAGTGACTCAACCCATTTACGAAGCAGCGACTTTCAAACGCTGGAAAGATCAGCTCGGCGTACATTATCGCCCTCATATCGTTGGGGTTTGGCCGTTTGTCAGTTATAAAAACGCAGAATTCATGGCCAATGAAGTACCCGGTGTGTTTGTGCCTAAATGGGCGCTCGAAAAAATGCAGCAAGTTCAAGATGACCCGATTGCATCCGTAAAGATGGGTATCGAAATTGCGGCAACGATGATGCGTGAACTTTGGAATGAATGCGAAGGATTTGCAATTAGTGCTCCGCTCGGCAGAGTTGAGGTTGCACTCGAGGTGTTGAAATGTCTGAAATAAAGAAAACGCGTATTGAACAGCTTTTAAACGAGCGAATTCTGGTCCTCGATGGAGCCATGGGCTCTATGGTTCAACAGTATAAATTAACTGAAGCGGATTACCGCGGTGAACAGTTTAAGAATTACCACCGCGACCTGAAGGGCAACAATGATTTGCTCGTGATGACAAAACCTTCAGTCATCAAAGAAATTCATAAAAATTATTTTCTGGAGGGCGCAGACCTCGTAGAGACCAATACCTTTGGAGCAAACAGTATTTCTCAGGCAGATTATGGCCTTGAGGAGCACGTGTTTGAGATGAACGTCGCTGCCGCAAGAGTAGCGAAAGAAGCGGCCCAGGAAGTAATGAAGGAAGCCGCCGCACGTGGTGAAAAACGCGAATGCTTTGTGGCGGGTGCCGTGGGACCTACCACAAAAACCGCAACTCTTTCGCCTGACGTGAACCGCCCCGAGTACCGTGCCATTACTTTCGATCAACTCTGCGCGGCCTATACCGAACAAATTGATGGGCTGGTGACTGGTGGAGTAGATGTTTTATTATTTGAAACCACTTTTGACACTTTAAATTTAAAAGCGGCAATTTTTGGCTATATTTCTTATTTTGAAAAGCACCCTGAGCGCAAATTACCGCTCATGCTTTCTGCTACCATCACCGATCAATCTGGCAGAACCTTGTCTGGTCAAACGATTGAAGCGTTTTGGCATTCAGTGAAACATGCGCATCCCATTAGTGTTGGCTTGAATTGCGCACTCGGCGCAAAGGAAATGCGCCCGTACTTACTCGCCCTCAACAAAATCGCAGATTGCGCAGTCAGCTGTTATCCGAATGCGGGTTTGCCGAATCCATTAGCTCCTACCGGTTATGATGAAACGCCCGCGATGCTTTCTTACCAACTCAATCTTTTTGCGGAAGAAGGCTTACTGAATGTTGTGGGCGGTTGTTGCGGAACCTCCCCTGCTCATATTGGTGCGCTCGCAAAAATCGTAAAGGGCAAAAAACCGCGCCCTATCCCTACCCTGATCAATCCACCACTCAGCCTAAGTGGGCTTGAACCCATGGTTCATATCCCAGGAACATTCTTAATGGTGGGTGAACGCACGAATGTAATGGGTTCGCCTAAATTCTCGGAACTCATTAAAAAGAATGATTTCGATAGCGCCATGAAAATTGCAAAGCAACAGGTGGAGAATGGCGCCAATATTCTAGATATTTGTTTTGATGAAGGCTTGCTTGAGTCTGAGAAGTGCATGGTTCATTTTTTGAATCTCCTCGCCTCCGATCCTGATATTTGCAAAATCCCCTTTATGGTCGATAGCTCTAAATGGACCGTGCTCGAAGCCGGTTTAAAATGCCTGCAAGGGAAAGGCGTCGTCAATTCGATCTCCCTTAAAGAAGGTGAAGCTAAATTCCTGGAGCAAGCGCGCACGATTCAAAAATACGGAGCAGCCGTAGTGGTCATGGCGTTTGACGAAAACGGGCAAGCTGCGACGTTCTCTGAGAAAGTACGCATTTGCGTTCGCTCTTACCAACTCCTCCGCGAGAAATTAAATTTTACCGCTGAAGATATTATCTTCGATGCAAACGTATTGACGGTTGCTACCGGCATGGAAGAGCACAATTCATACGCGAACGACTTCATTGAAGCGGTTCGGGAAATTAAAAAACAATGTCCGGGTGTTCGCACCAGTGGTGGGATTTCAAACGTATCGTTTTCATTCCGTGGAAACAACACCGTCCGTGAAGCCATGCATAGCGTGTTCTTGTATTATGCCATTCAAGCGGGCCTCGATATGGGAATCGTCAACGCGGGCATGATCACTGTTTACGATGAAATCGAGCCACGATTAAAGGGCTTAGTGGAAGATGTGATCTTGAATCGCAACGCTAACGCTTCAGAAGCTCTCATTGCCTATGCTGAAGAAGTGAAGGCATCTACGGCTGGTGTCGGCGGAAAAGCTGCAGGTCTTGCTGATAAGAACGCCTGGCGTGAACTTTCCTTAGAGAAAAGAATGGCGCATGCCCTCGTTCATGGAATTACTGATTTCGTAGACGAAGATACCGAAGAAGCTCGGGTAAAATACGGCGCACCTCTTAAAGTAATTGAAGGTCCTCTTATGGACGGCATGAAAGTGGTGGGAGAATTATTTGGTGCGGGTAAAATGTTTTTGCCCCAAGTGGTGAAGAGTGCCCGCGCGATGAAGAGAGCGGTCGCTTATCTCAATCCATATATGGACGCTGAAAAAGCAGCGAAGGGCTCAGCATCTAATCAAGGTGTGTTTGTCATTGCCACCGTAAAGGGCGATGTGCATGATATCGGTAAAAATATTGTTTCGGTGGTGCTGTCTTGTAACGGTTACAAAGTCATTGATTTAGGTGTGATGACGAAGTGTGAAACCATTTTAAAAGCAGCCAAAGAAAACAACGCTGACTTCATCGGCCTAAGCGGCCTCATCACTCCTTCGCTCGACGAAATGATCCATGTGGCGAAAGAGATGAAACGTGAAGGCTTTACCTTGCCGCTCCTCATTGGTGGGGCCACTACTTCACCTGCTCATACTGCCATTAAAATTGCGGAGCACTACGAAGGCGCGATGGTTCAGGTGGGGGACGCATCCTTGGTGGTCGAAGTTTGTACTAAACTCAAGAGCACCACGCTTCATGATGATTATGTTCGCGATCTTAAAGCTTCGCAGAAAAAAATGAAAGAGCGCTACGAGCAAACGCGTGGACAAGAAAAGTTCCTCAATTTGAACTCTGCAAATCAAAGTGGGTTTAAAGTAAAATGGGATCAATTTGTACCTGTAAAACCGCCATTTATAGGTGCTAAAATGATCAAAGATATTCCACTCGATGAAGTGGTGAAATGGTTTGACTGGTCGCCCTTCTTTTGGAGTTGGGAATTAAAGGGTGTTTATCCCCGCATATTTGAACATGCGGATCACGGTGAGCAAGCAAAGCGTTTGTTCGATGATGCTCAAGTGATTTTGCAAGACATTATCAAAAACAAACGGTTTTCACTTCAAGCCGTATATGGGCTTTATCCTGCTAAAGCAAACACTCAAGGTGACGTGATGCTCTACTCTGACGAAAGCCAGATGACAGAAGCCACACGTTTTCACTTTTTACGCCAACAGAAAGAAAAAGTCGGCGAACAGAATTACTATTCACTCGCTGATTTCATCGCACCAGAATCCACCGGCAAATTAGACGTGCTGGGCGGATTTTGCGTCACTGCTGGTTTTTCCGTAGATGAACTTTCGAAGGAATTTATTCAAAAGCACGACGACTATTCTTCTATCATCGTCAAGGCTCTGGGCGATCGTTTTGCAGAAGCGACGGCCGAATGGCTGCATGCCAAAGTTCGTGCAGAGATGGGCATCAAAGAGAACTTAAGCCATGAAGAAATACTCAAAGAGAAATACCAAGGCATCAGACCAGCAATTGGTTACCCTACTTCGCCCGATCACTCAGAGAAAACCACACTCTGGAATCTTCTCGGGGTTGAAGAAAAAATTGGCGTGACCTTGACGGAGAGTTTTGCCATGAATCCTGCATCTTCGGTTTCTGGTTTATATTTCTTCAATGAAGAGGCTCGGTACTTTGGTGTAGGCCTCATCGACGAAGATCAGCTGAAATCGTACGCAGAGAGAAAGAAAATCTCAATCGAACGCGCGCGAACTCTATTGTCACCCAATCTAGCCTAGGAAAGCAGTTACTATGGCTTTAAGGGCGAAGATCATTCTTGAACTACAAAAGCAAAACACCTCTCAGGCACTCATCGCTGATGTGATGGCCGCGACTGAAATAGAGCTCGCGCGTTTCGCAACTTCTATCGACGAGTCCGAGTATTCCCTCGGCGAATGGATTGAGGCGTTGCATGCGTTTTCAAGTTGGGAAGTGGAACAACAGCGGACCATTTTACTCGTAAGTAAAATTGAATATCTCAATTGTTGCATTCAAGGCGGAACTCAAGCGGGCAAACTCCAGCCACTCGTGGATGTGTGGCAAGGGTATGTCGATAAATTTGGGGTGGCTTCATCAACGAGGTGAGCTTTTCGAGCTGGTTTTGCGCCTACAAGTGTTCGAAACATTCCTGGGTTGGCCGGTTCAGGCTATCACTAGTGATTTTTATTTGCTGTATGAAAGTGATATCAGGTTGATATCACTTTCATACAGCAAGAAAATAACGCCCCAACAAAGTGCGCAGAAAACATCCATGATTTTGTATTTTTAAAGCAAACTGCAGCCTAGTTGTGGCCCATAATAACGTGCGCGAGATTTAATCAGGTCCGACCACGTCGCACTGACCATTTTTTCTTCGTCATCAATACTGGCGAAGGGGTGAAGCGGTAAGGACTCCTTCAGATCTGCGTTGCATTGCTCAAGCGTGCGGTGAATAACAAAATGACATGAGCAAAGCTCTTTTGCATAAAGTGCGCGCATCAAATGCGGGAGCTTTAAATAATCACTTAAGGAATTTTTCCCTTTTGGCTTTTTTGGAATGACGGGCCAGCTCGCAACACTTGCTTGCCCGTTAATATCACCCGCTCCGTGAATCTTGATACTCTTCTCTTTTTCTAAGAAATTACGAATCGCTGCAAAGAATACTTGGCGATAAGGATTGAAGGGATCCACCTTGTCTGTAGCCAAACGAACAATGACCAGATTTTCGCTCGGGCTCGCAATCACGAGTTGTCCCTGATGACCAATCATCAGAAGCGCGTCTTCGGGCAGGTTCGGGTATTCGGATGGAAGGCTTCTGCCAGTAATCGGTCGATTGGTAGTCGTTTGCATCGAATAGGACCGCGTTGCGGAGGTACCAGGTAAAGCATTTTTCATTACCCCCGGGGCCACTTCATTCATCATATTGAAATACCACTGCGGGATCATTTGATCCTGTTTCCACTTGCCTTGATTTACCATCAGTTGCCCAATTCGTGCGTAATCACGGGCAGTCATGTAGAGATAAGATGAACCGACAAAGGTGCCGCTTGAGTCCTGTTCAAAACTCGCATCGTTAATTCCAATGCGATTGAAAAACGAGGTCCAAGGAAACTCATCGTATTTTTTTTGATCGTGAATGCTTTTCTTCATGACTTCCATAATGAGGTTAGCGTCCCCACTTGAATAATAAAAATGATCGCCGGGTTTTGCGTCGGTCCGATTGGGTAAACTTGCCACATAAGAGGCGAATCCTTTTGCGGGACCCTCTAGGTATAACATATGGGTGGAATTTGAATCGATAGGGATTCCCGAATACTCTTCTTTGAATTTAATCCCAGTCGACATATGAAAAGCATCGAGCACGGTCGCGGCCCCTTGGTACTCTGGGATCCACTGATGGAGAGAATCATTCAAGCCGAATTTTCCGGAATGAATGGCCTGAGCTGCAATCATGCCGGCGATGGACTTACCCATAGACCACGACAAATGTTTTGTTTGCGCCGTATATCCGCGAGCGTAGCGTTCATAAATCGTCTTGCCATCCTTAATAATGAGCACAGCATCGGTATGGATGTCGGGCAAATTCCCAAAAGCGATTTTTTCCATGGTCTCCCGTGGTGTTTCCGACCATGAAGTACTTGCAAAAAATAAGGTCCCGAAGGTGAAAAGTATTTTGGAAAGGCATGCGGTTGTTTTCATTTTAATACACTCCGAAATAATAGGACGTAAAGACCATAATTAAACAGAGACGATATATTAAAACAATAAAATTGTCTAGAATGAGCACCAATTCAATGACATTCATTTATTTAAATTGCATTTTCATCTCATGAAATTTCCGCCCCGCTGTCGCTCGCCCAGAAGAAAAGCTGAATAATTTCAATTTCCGCTCATTACTCCGAAATTAAATTGACGCTGATTTTGCAATTCTCCTCATGACCAGTAATTAAAATAGGCTTCATTTACTTGAGCCAAGGCCCGCTCATGTCGATACGCATACAATGGTTCTTTTCCTGATTCTAGCAATTCTGCAGTCTTATCCAGCCCACGCCCAGACTTCTTCGGAGGAGAGAAAGGAAGACCGTCTTTTGCGCCTGTCTTCTCAGGTAGAAGACGATGGGCGGAAACTACCGGACCAGGATGGCGAAAAAATTCTGATGGAGCGGATGAATAAGCTCATTGTTCATACCCTGATGCCGCCAACGGACGCCTACCTGAGAACGGTTGAACGCGCGAAGCAACTCGAAGACAGTGACTATAAGCCTTTTCTCCATTATTTCGATTATACCTATGAAGATGTCGACGTATGCTTTAAGGCCATATTCCCCGAGGCAAAACATCCGGATGAAATGAATTACGAAAAAAATCGTGGTCTTTGTATGGCCTCTGAGATCTGTAAAAAATTTATGGAAGACGTGTTGAACACTCATCCTGGTGCAGTTACTTGCTCGCTTGAACCAAGAACAAATGGCACTTCTGAAATCCGCTGCCTCTATCCCCACTTCATCAGTCACGACACCGATCAAGAAGACCGCATGATGAAGATTCTACCCCACATTGGCAAACGCGGCTCCTTTTCTCCTGTAAAACGGAACAAATGCAATGCCCCTATTGAAAGCGGATATAAAAACAATCTGGCAATCTGGCTGGATGAAGTCAAAGTAGGCGAAAAGACAATTCCTGACTGGCATTATATTCCGATTCCAGGAAACAGATCGAACCGTGCTCCCAGTGGTATGGCTGACCGCTATCACGACGAAGCAATGAATGAGGTTCATCATGAGGAAGCCTTCTTAGAAAAAGTAAAACAGGAACTCAATAAGAAAACCGGCATAGATTATGACGCCGGAATTAAGGCCTACCAAGGTAGATTTCTGATTGGAATTCCTCGCGAGAAAAAAATTGCACTGGTGATTGATGGTACTGGAAATACAGCCAACCGTGACGGCACCCTAAATCCCACCGATCGTGAGAAAGTTTTTGACCAAACTTTAAAAACCCTTTCAACCCTAGGCCCAGATCAAAGTTTTTCGATTGCAATTTTTAACGATCACCCTCTCTACTTCGATCACGGGAAGACGATGAAGGCCACACCTGAAAACCTCGCAGCTGTTAAGCAATTTTTCGCTGAAGCACTTAAGACACAACCTGGCACCAAAGAGAAAGTGAATGATGCACTTACTTTTCTTGACAAAGCGGATTCGTTCGACGCTGCTTATATGATTACGGATGGTAATATCGATTACAAGTCTCGCGGCT
>CAIMWN010000004.1 GCA_903845155.1 Oligoflexia bacterium | reverse complement strand
GGCAATACATTTAAGCGGTAAAATAAATCCTCGCGGAAACTTCCATCCTTAATCATGGTTTCCAAGTTCCGATTGGTTGCAGCAACGATTCTGACGTTCATTTCAATCTCGCGGTTGGAGCCAACGGGCGTAAATTTTTTCTCTTGAAGAACGCGAAGCAGTTTTACTTGCATGGAAGGAGGAATCTCACCAATTTCATCCAAAAACAGTGTGCCACCTTCAGCATATTGGAATTTACCAATTTTACGTGAGTCCGCACCTGTGAATGCGCCCTTTTCGTGGCCAAAAAATTCACTTTCCATCAATGATTCAGGAATTGCCGAGCAGTTCACTGCCACAAAACGATTGTCTTTTCTTGGGCCGTTATAATGAAGTGATTGTGCGACTAGCTCTTTGCCAGTTCCGCTTTCACCGCGGATCAGAACTGCAGTGTCGACGCGTGCGAGGCGATCGATGACGCTAAAAATCTTTTTCATCTCATTACTCTGGCCAACGAACTCATTTCCACTTGGGAGATTAAATACCGGCGCAGAATAAGAAAGTGTTTTCACCATGTTTTGACTCTTGAATGCAAGATCAATCATGTACACCAAGTTATCAGATTTAATCGGTTTCTCTAAGTAGTTGTAAGCGCCGAGCCTAGTTGCTTCAATGGCATCACGAATGTTTGAGAATGCAGTGAGGATAATGACCACGATGGTGGGATCGTGGGCCTTGATTTCCTTTAGAGCTTCGATGCCGCTCATTTTCGGCATATTCACATCCATCAACACTAAGTCATATTGACTTGCTCTGATGCGATTTACCGCTTCCTCGCCGTCGCCAGCTTGATCAACAATATATTGCCCTTCGGTGAGTGCCGATACTACTGTGAGTCTCAATTCTGCATCATCATCCACTACTAGAATTTTACGCATTTGCTGTCTCCTTCAAAGTTTCTTGGTTAATTTTTGTTTTCAGTTCAGGCTGAATAATCTCAGCCTCGGTTAAATTTAATGGAAGTCGGATGATAAACTTTGTGCCGTGACCCACTTGGCTTTCAACATCTACGGTTCCACGGTGTGACTCAATGAAATACTTCGACAGATAGAGTCCCAAGCCCGTTCCCTTTACCTTGAAGGTCGTATCATTCTTTACCCGGTAAAAGCGGCTAAAAAGATTTGGGAGCTCATTTTCGGGAATACCAATGCCTTCATCTTGGATGCAAATCTCTACGAAAGAGCCCACTTCACGGGTTTCGATCGTGACGCTGGTCTTTTCGGGTGAGTATTTAATTGCATTATCTATTAAGTTACTTAGCACTTTGGAAATGAGTTCTGAATCAACTTTAATGGGGAAGAGTGTTTCAAAATGAGTGATGACTTGAATCTGTTTAGCTTGTGCGGCAAAACGGTGTTTGATCACAATGGCTTCTAAAAGTTGATTAATGTCTTTTGATTGAAGCGTGACTCTGATGCCTTGGTTGTCTAATTTAGTTAACTCCAATAAAGAATTGATGAAGTGGTTGAGTTCTTCATTCGCAGAAATAATATGATTCATGAGTTCAAGGTCTTTTACGTTTAATTTCTCGGCAAGTGAGCGTTTCAGCGATTCAGTAAGACCTTGAATCTTTGCTACTGGAGTCTTTAAATCATGGGTAACGAGTTGAAGAAAGTTTG
>CAIMWN010000003.1 GCA_903845155.1 Oligoflexia bacterium | reverse complement strand
TGATAATAAAAAAAGCCCACTCCGTTCAATCGCTGAGCAGAGAGTGTTTAGCTTTATCGCTGATGCCGCATTTCCAAGTGCGCGTAGTCCCGATTTTAATCTCAATGGCTCAAGGTTTTATAGCTTTAATCCCACAAAAGAGTGGCCAATTCTTTATGGTACCAGAGGATGTGAGCGGGTGAAGGCGATCGCACCCATCTTGATTGATCAAAAACCGTGGGATGTAATTCAAATCTCTTATTCTGGATTGAACGAAATTCAGTTGAAAGAAAATGAGGAATTGTCTAAACGATTTCTAGAAATTCTCTTGAAACGTGTAACCACACCTTAGTTATTCTTTAAAAATGCCTACGATACCAAGAGTACTTCTCCACAACTCTGCTGTCTCCCGATCCAATTGAACTTTTGTAAGTTCACTCACCGAGTTTTGAACAGCAAATCCAATGATCAATTTTTGAATGGAAGAAGCATAATTCAGCAACTGATCTTTTGATCGCTTAGTCGGTAAGCCTTCTGCTTGTCCCTTTAGCAATAAGGCTGCCATTCTTTCTTGACCCATGAGGCGATTGCGGTTGTAGAGTGCAAACAGTTTTGGGTCCGTTGAGCTGACGGCATAAAACTGAATCACAAAGAGGGCGTCGCTTCTATGGGATTGCGTCCACTCTGCGCAAGAATCAATATACCCTTTGAATTGCTCTAAAAAGCTTTTCTTCGTGACCAAAGCATCTGCGGCTGTTTTTTGAAGTTTGGCAAAAACATATCGATAGGTCAGTAATACCAAATCAGTTCTACTGGGGAAGTGATGTTCAAGGAGTTGTCGAGAGATCTTGCATTTTTTAGCCAGTTCAATATGACTTACATTGTAAACGCCCTGAGTTGCAACTAGATCTTTGAACACGTTCACGATCTGAAATTTTCTTTGAAAGGCTTTTTTTTCAGAGAGCGTGAGGATCTCTCCCCAGTCATTTTTAGCCAGTAGCTGCCATTGAGCGGCTGAGGTCTCGCTTGTTTTTGTCATTTTCTAATCTTAGTTTAATTATTTGGCAAAAAGCAAATAAATCGAGGGCTACTGATAGTAATAAACTATGTCAGGCATTATAAGTAGGGCGGGAGAATGATCTTCCAAATAACTAAGCGCTATACCAAGCTAAAAATGAGAATACAAAACTGAACGAAATGGAAAATATATGAGTAAGAAATATCTGTTAAATATGTGGTGTTTGTTGATGATCGCCTCACAGGCGAAGGCCGAACTTCAAGAAAATGAATTCAATCAAGGAAGTGCCTCCCTCTTTTCAGGATACTACAGCGTGCAAGAACGTGACTGCGAAAAGCAATTCAATTCTGTTTTTGGCCAAAGCCTTCTCCGTCCTGAGTTCAGATTTGAAGGAAAAGATGATGGATTAAAAATTGACGATGGACTCATGATTGTTCAGCCTTTGCGGCTGGTATTTCATGGCCCGCACTTTCAAGCAGGAGTATCCGCCACATATAAAACACCAAAAGAATTTGTAAGTACTTTTATACAAATTAATAATGGTCTTAAAGAAGTAAAAACGGATGACTATGTGGCAGAAATAAATGGATCTTTTCATGAGATCACTCAAACCACTACTCACACCATTGGCGAAAGAAGTTTGCCTGTAAAAGTTTGTCACTACTTAAGCACTCGGCCTCTATAAGATTCTTAACCATTTTTACTCACCATCATCACCGGAGAATCATCTCCTACAACAAACCAAAGGACACTTACTATGAAAACTAGGAATATATACTTGCTAGGCCTATTCGCCCTTTTACTGATGGGCAAAGCGGCATATGCGGACGAGGCTGAATGCGGGCAACTGGTCAACTCACAAGGACAGTCTCCCATGGACCACCCTATATACGAGCTTGTCACTACAAATGATCGGGGTGGTCCTATACCACCTATCTTGGAAAGAGCTACTAGCAATGGTTCGATCACCCTGGGCACTATGTTGAATTTCAGGAGTGTTAGACAATTCGAGAATGGAGTACCTTATACTGAAAAGTTCTATCGCTTTAAAAACTTTATATGGGATGACAGGCCACCTCATACTTTTCCACTTCTCACGTTGAACATAAATGGTGTTCTCTACAAAACGACGTGCCATTTTAGACAACCTTGATGTTAGAGCGAGTGAAACTTAAAGAAGCGCATTTCCCGTTTTAGATTCAGGGTGTTTCTTTAGTTCTTCCGGGGTGCCTTCGGCGATGATGTATCCGCCTTTGGCGCCCCCCTCGGGGCCAAGATCAATCACGTAGTCTGCGTTCGCAATTACATCCATATTGTGTTCGATCAAGACCACGCTCTTTCCGCGATCTACCAAATGGTGAAGTACTTCTAAGAGTTTAAACACATCGTCTTGATGAAGACCGGTAGTCGGCTCGTCGAGAATATAGAGATCATTTGATTTAGTTTCTCCTTCTTGATCGAGGGCTGAAGCAATTTTAAGTCGTTGAGCTTCGCCGCCTGAAAGATTCGGTCCTGGTTGACCTAATTGGAGGTAGCCGAGGCCCACTTCCTTTAGGAGTAAGAGTTTCTTCCTTAAAAGTGGATGGTCATAAAAATGTTCATAAGCTTCATCAATGGTCATGGCGAGTAGGTCGGCCACCGATTTGTTTTTATATTTCACATCGAGAATAGTTTTAATAAAACGTTTTCCCCCGCAATCTTCGCAGGGTAGTTTCACTTCGGCCATAAAATGCATGTCAATGGTGATCTCGCCTTCGCCTTTGCAGGTAGGGCAGCGTCCACCGTCGACATTGAAAGAGAAAAAACCTGGCGTGTATCCGCGAGAAAGTGCCAGCGCTTGGTTAGAAAAAATCTTACGAACCTCATCCCAGGCCTTCATGTAGGTAGCTGGATTGGATCTTGAGTTTTTACCGATCGGCCTCTGATCGAGCAGAATCATGTTTTGAATTCGTTCATGCCCCTTCATTTTGGTGTGCGCACCTACGGTCGAGAAATCAATTTCATCGTCTTGCAATTCCTCTTCTAAATCTTGGTTAGCGAGATGTGAACTCAATGCTTGGGCGAGGGTTTTATGCACGAGCGTGGTCTTCCCTGAGCCGCTGACGCCGGTAACCACTACCAACTTATTGAGTGGAAAATGAACGTCGATGTTTTTTAAATTATTTTCGCTACAACCATAAAGGGAAAGGAGTGCGGTCTTCTCTTTGCGAAGTGCGTGCGTGCGCACGGGTTTGGAGCCATTTTTTTTAAAAAAACGAGCGGTTCGACAGTCACTCTTTGAGACGATGGCGGGGGTGTTTTGGCAAACTACGTTGCCGCCTTGATTTCCAGCTTCTGGCCCAAGTTCGATGATCCAATCGGCATCTTCGAGAATTTTCGTTTCATGCTCGACCACTACCAGGGTATTTCCTTGGTCGCGAAGTTCACGTAAAATATCAAGCAAGCGATCGGTATCATAGGGATGAAGTCCGATGGTGGGTTCGTCTAACACATAGAGTGTTCCACACAAGCCATTTCCTAGGTGAGTGGCTAAATTGATGCGCTGAAATTCTCCGCCCGAAAGTGAGCGAGTGAGACGGTTCAAGGTGAGATAGGGCACACCGACCCTGCAAAGAAACTCGAGTCGTTTGACGATTTGTGGATAGAGATCTTTTAAAAGTGCTTTTTCATTCGTGTTTGGTTTTAATTGATCAAACCAGATTTTTAAATCGGAAATGGGAAGTTCAAGCAAATAAGCGATATTGATTTTTCGCACTTCGATTTGAAGAGCGGAGGGTTTCAAACGAGAGCCATGACAAGCAGTGCATTTTTCTGGATGTTGATAACGACGAATAAAAATACGGATATGAAATTTATATTTGTAATCCTCAAGATCGGTAAAGAAAGCCTTGACCTGTGCCCACACCCATTTTTTATGAGCAGGGTTCAGTTCGGCGTAAGATTGAGTAGGGCGAATGCCGTTCTTTTGACAAAGAGCTAGAAATTTACGGTACTCATCTTTGGAGGACGGTTTATTGAGTGGATCAATGCACCCTTGATTGAGGGGGAGGTGCGAGTTCGGAATGATCTTCCGTTCGTTGAGTTCTAGTGTGTAGCCGAAGCCGCTGCAGGTACTGCAGGCACCGATTGGACTGTTAAAAGAAAAAAGCTGAGGGGTAGGTTTCTGATAAGGCGTTCCGCACTCGAGGCAGGAGAAACCGGTTTGGAATAATTTCTGTTCATGGGTATCGAGATCAAGAAAGAGTACCTTTTCATGGCCATACTTAATGGTTTGTTCCATGGAATCATAAAAGCGGGTGAGTGTGTCTCGATCAATGTTTTTAAATTCTTTTTCTGAGCTGAAATTAAAACGATCCATGAGGAGGTAAAGTTCACCCCCCGTCAATGCTGAAAGCGTCACTGATTTTGGAATGGGATCTTCAAGGATCAGCCATTCTTTTGTTTTGCTCCAATATACTCTTCTAAAGCCTTGCTCATGGAGGATCGAAAAATAACTTTGCACAATGGTGCTTGATTTTGATTTAGTCTCCATCGAAAAAACGAGCGGAGCCAGGAGCGCAAATTTTTTACCTAGACCCCGTTCGAGTGTGACTCGTTTGAGTTGATCGTGAGTAATGTCAAAAACGGTGGTGCCGTCATTCGGGCAAACAAGAGTGCCCATTTTAGAGAAGAAGAGGCGAAGGAAATCGAGCATCTCGGTCTGAGTCGCCACAGTACTGCGCGAGTTCATGACGGGGTTTCTCTGTTCGAGCGCAATGGCGGGTGGAATATTTTCAATGTGATCGAGTTCGGGTTTTGGCATTTTCTCTAAAAACTGCCGGGTGTAAGTAGAGAGACTCTCCACATAGCGGCGTTGGCCCTCGGCATAGAGGGTTTCAAATGCGAGAGTGGATTTTCCGCTGCCAGAGAGCCCAGTAATGACGGTGAGTTTCCGCTGTGGAATATCCACATCGATGTTTTTCAGATTATTTTGCTTCACGCCTCGAAGCTTGATGTCAGGGTAGTTTTCCATACAGTTGTAAAGATTTTAGACAGTCGGGGGGTGGGTGTCCATTTTAAAACCCGAGCCAGATTCATTAAGCCGCATTTAAAGAGAAATTGGCGCAGTGTCAAGATGGCACTAAGTTTGCTTAAAGGCGGTTGGAATAGCGGTTAGTTTATGGAGAAATGCAGATGATGAATTTTAAGAAACTTTATAAAGTATTTTGGTTTATTGGAGGATTCGCGATCGGATTCACTCTCGTGAGTTTGAGTCACGCGTCCATTCCTAACCCAAGCCTCGTGACCGAGATTAAATCGAAGCCAGTAATTGCTCCCGACTTGGAATCTGACTATTCCAAATTGAGTCAAATGGAAGCGCGTTATTCAGAATCATGGCAGCAACAGCAAAAATTAAAAGCGGCGACTGCGCGAGTTGCAGGTAGCGATTATAGTAAGAATAAGAAAGTGAAACGCGATTAGCTTGTTTGGGCTAAAGGATTTGGCTTGAACGATGATTGAAATAGAGGAGTGATATGATTGATCAGCCATTTTTGAAAAAAAGTTTTGGATTATTTGGAGTAGTATGTTTATTAAGCGCGTGTAATCAGCCTTCAACACTGACTATGAAGGGGCCGCCCATTACTAAAGTCGTCGGAGCAAATGCCACTACCGGTAGGAATCAGCCTAGGCAGACTGGCACGAATAGTCGAACTAATACCGGTACAGGAACGAGCACCACGAGCGGAACGGGAACGGGAACTGGTTCTAAATCTGGTTCGGGCAGCGGTACTGCTGCCGGGCCGAGCACCGGTACCGTAACTTCTGAGCAAGATGATGCTCCTAAAACACCACATGAAAATAAAATTCTCACTGATGTCTCGATCTTGAAAGGTGGGACCATCTATTTAGAAATTGGAACCATCCAAAAAACGTTAAAGGTGAATTGCTTGGGTCTGAGAAAATCACAAATTCGATGGGAAACCCCCACTGTGGATGCAGTGACCAAAGATTACAGTGGCAAATTTTTAGCTGATATTACTTGTGTGAGTCGTGTGTCTGGAGCGAACGGAAACAATGATGTTTATAGGGCATCTTTTGCGGGTGCAATTGATAAAAACACGGAAGCGCTCACTTGGGACGCGACGAGTGATGTCGCAGCCGAGCTTCTTATCCCCAAGACTCCGGGTGCTCAAAGTGGTACCTGATATCACGGGTAAAGCGTGAAGCGTGCATGCCATCGACGTAACGATGATCGAAAGCGCCGCAGAGTTTTACAAAGCGTTCTAACTTAATTTGTGTGACGATGCCTTCGTGGTTCGTTTCGTAAACGGGTCCTTTAAAGATGGCACCCACTGCAATAATCATCGGGACGTTTGCGGGCGGGAAGAGGGCAGGGATCGCCAGATCGAGACCGAGTGATCCTACGCTCGTGACGAGTATGCTTCCAAAGGCATTTTTGGGAACACCAAAAATTGGGCTCCAGAGGTTGAGTGTATTCAATATAAATTTCAAAATGGCGACCGCAAAGGTCTGCATGAAGCCCGGAATCATTCCGCTTAATTTTTTAAGCCCACTAAACTGAGGGTCATGATCTTTCCTAATTACTTTTACAAATGAATTCAAGTCTCGCGCGATTTCGGCAATCGACTTTTGATCCATGTTTTGCACCAAGCCCGCCGAAAGATCGGGGTGATGATCGTGTTCATGTTCGATCGCTACTTGGAATGAAATATCAATATTCTTGCGGGGATAAAATTTCCCCATTCGAAGTTCGCAATTCATTTCAGGATACTTTTTTAGAATTTGAGCGAAAACCTTGCCCACAAAATGATTGATCGTGATCTTCTCGCCCGATTCCTTTTTGTGGTGTTCGATCGAACGAAGTGCCTTTTCTACATTTACTTCCACAATTCCATAAATGGTAGGATTATTGGGTGCGCCCCAACTGCCCACTGCCAAACGTCGCCATTTGGTGGGTTTTTCACCTTTTAGAAAGGGTTTATTGAATTCGATCCATGACATTCCAATAGTTTAACCCGTTTCGATTCGCTCTGCACTTTGAAATGACCGTGGGGCATGATAATTCCATTCTCATGGCACTCCTTTATTCAACCCCGTCGGTACTTGGTTCAATCGCTCCACCTTTTTCCCTTCTCGGTGTGGATGGGAAGTGGGTTTCTCTGCAGGATTTTAAAGACAAGAAGGGCTTGTTGATTGTGTTTATGTGCAATCACTGCCCCTATGTGATTGCAGTTCATGAGCGCTTGAGTCGTCTTTCTCGCGAATTTGCCCCCCAAGGAATCGCAGTGGTCGGAATTAACTCCAATGACCCACTTTATAAAGACGCGGATAGTTATGAAAATATGAAAAAGACAGCTACCGAATGGCAGCTACCTTTTCCTTATCTCTTTGATGAAACTCAAAATATTGCCAAAGCTTACGATGCGGTATGTACCCCTGATCCCTATCTCTACGAACAGGTAAACGGTGAGTTTTTGCTCCGGTATCGCGGCAGAATAGATGATTCCTGGAAAGAGGAGAGTCAGGTAAGGGAGCAGAGCCTGAAACAAGCGATGACCGCTTTAATGAGAGGGAGCATTGCCAAAGTTATCCTCGAAAAGGACATGATTCCATCCATGGGTTGCAGTATCAAATGGAAAGCATTGAGTCCTCCGTAAAATAGGGGCTTTCAATCAAGCTCGATCTTGAGTTGATGCCTTTTTGATGGTAGAGTCTCGGGCATGACAACAAAATTTTCGACCGGTACTTATAGCCCTACTTCTGCACGCCTAAAATACAAAGTTCGCGACATTGCGCTCGCTGAATGGGGACGTAAGGAAATTAAACTTGCCGAAGCTGAAATGCCAGGCCTGATGTCACTCCGTGAAGAGTTCGGCAAAACGAAGCCTTTGAAAGGTGCTCGTATCGCCGGCTGTTTGCACATGACCATCCAAACTGCAGTATTGATTGAGACTTTGATTGAACTCGGTGCTGAAGTGACCTGGTCTTCATGTAACATTTTCTCCACTCAAGATCATGCAGCTGCAGCGATTGCAGCCGCTGGTATTCCCGTTTTTGCTTGGAAGGGCATGAGCGAAGAGGAGTTCAACTGGTGTATCGATGAAACCGTGTTTTTTGGCGAAGACAAAAAGCCACTCAATATGATTTTAGATGACGGCGGAGATTTAACTGACCTCGTTCTCAAAAAATACCCTGAGCTCTATAAAGGCATTAAAGGAATTTCTGAAGAAACCACTACAGGCGTTCATCGTTTGAATGATCTGGAGCGTTTAGGAAAACTTCCAGTTCCATGTATCAACGTGAATGATTCCGTTACGAAATCGAAATTCGACAATAAGTATGGTTGCCGTGAATCATGTGTGGATGCGATCAGACGCGCAACTGACGTGATGATTGCTGGTAAAGTTGCAGTCGTTGCTGGTTTCGGCGACGTAGGTAAGGGATCTGCTGAATCACTGAAGGGTGCAGGAGCACGCGTGATCGTTACTGAAATCGATCCTATTTGCGCGCTTCAAGCTGCAATGGAAGGTTATGAAGTAAAGAAAATGGACGATGCCATTCTCGAAGCCGATATCGTAGTAACGACTACTGGTTGCAAAGGTATTATCGTAGATCGCCATTTTTTAGCGCTTAAAGATAAAGCGATTGTTTGTAACATCGGTCACTTCGATATCGAAATCGACATGGCTTGGTTAAACAAGAACTACGGTCACACCAAAGACACTGTGAAACCACAAGTTGACCTTTATACTTTGGAAAACAAAAAACAAGTGATCATCCTTGCAGAAGGACGTCTCGTAAATTTGGGTTGTGCTACCGGCCACCCGAGTTTCGTGATGAGTAACTCATTTACAAATCAAACTTTGGCGCAAATTGAGCTTTGGGCGAATACTTCTAAGTATGAGAAAAAAGTGTACATGCTACCAAAGCACCTTGATGAAAAAGTGGCACGTTTGCATTTGAAGAAAATTGGCGTGGAACTCGATGTTCTCACTCCAAATCAATCTGAATATTTAGGAATTTCTGCTTCTGGCCCATACAAGCCAGAGTACTATCGCTACTAAGGTTGCGACTTGAATTCAAAAAACTTTGCTCGCTTCAATCTCGCTAATCTGATTTACACCCTGGCGGTGATTGTGTGGGGGGCATTTGTTCGTGCGACGGGAAGTGGTGCCGGCTGTGGCGCCCACTGGCCACTTTGTAACGGAGAAGTTTTACCTCCTACTCAAGGTCTCAGTACCATCATTGAATTCACCCATCGGGCAACGAGTGGCATTAGCTTAATTCTAGTCATCACGGGTTTTATTTTTGCAAGTATTCTGACTAAAGCGTCAAATACCGTGCTTTCACGTAAAATCAGAAAGACCGCTCTGTGCACCGTAATCGCAATCTTGTTAGAAGCATTACTCGGAGCGGGCCTCGTGCTTCTTAAGCTCGTAGAGTTTGATCAATCTGCCTTGCGGGCAATCTCTATTTCTTTGCATTTGGTGAACACTTTGTTTTTACTTGCAAGCCTTACCACGCTCACTTGGTTTAGTTTTGATCATGCAGATGAAAAGAAAAGGAATGCTCACCTTGGGAAAAGGATCATTCCAAGTCATCCGTTTTTTCAAATCACGCTCGCCTTTTTTGTATTCCTAGGGGTATGTGGCGCCGTTACCGCATTGGGAGATACTCTCTTTCCATCGCAATCCTTGAGAGACGGGTTTAATCAGGACGTATCGCTTGGTGCGCATTTTTTGCTTAAGCTCCGAGTCGTGCATCCACTCCTTGCCGTGATGTGGGTGTTCCTCGCATTTGCGTGGAGCAAGCGCCTTGAAAATATTGAACTCCTCAAAATTCGGAGCTTGTTTCTTTTAGCTGTGGTGATTCAATTTTTGCTTGGGTTTGTGAATTGGATGCTCATGGCACCTACATGGATGCAACTGGTTCATTTG
>CAIMWN010000002.1 GCA_903845155.1 Oligoflexia bacterium | reverse complement strand
GGCCGTAGGTGTCCATGGTTTCCAAAATAGATTCATGTCCTACCCAACCTTGGATCTGCTTCGCGTGGTGTTCCAGTTGTTCAGGATTGTGGTCTCTCTCCCGCAAAACAAACAAAATCAGCCCCCACGCCAACTGCTTCACCCACTCCAAGTGAAGAAACTGCTTCACCCACTCCAAGTGCGGCACCTATTTTAATTCTAAAACCTTCCCAATCGCCTTCAAAATTCAAAATAATCAGGATTGCTTGCATCTCCAAAAAGAAAGTCATTAAAAAGCTCAGCGGCATTAATCCGAAATGCCCAGCAGGTTTTTCTATTAAGAAATAAAATCATTTAATTTGTCTGGGTAAAAACCACTAACTACGAACAAGTCGAAACGATCATAATCCCAGACTAAGAGTATCTGTCGATGATTTCAAGTGAGCAAGAGAACGATTCAGCAAGGAGTCGCTTTAGTAATGCTCAAGATACGCGCTTAAGCACAGACGATACTGGCAACTTGAGCGTAAGGTTCTTTCGCGTTTTGAGAGCTAGATGAAGCAAAATCAAATGTCACTCGATGCAATGCAGAAACATCACTTAAGGTTTGTGTTTGTTTACCTACTACGGTTAATTTATTAGGTGCTATCAGGTTGATTTCCAAAACGAGAGTATGACAACTTGTTTGGGAAATTACATCTACGGTTGTGCAATATGCCTCTCCGGTCTTGCATGATGCTTTTGACCATTGCCACGC
Source organism: Oligoflexia bacterium (assembly GCA_903845155.1). GTDB lineage: Bacteria > Bdellovibrionota > UBA1018 > UBA1018 > CAIMNF01 > CAIMNF01. Next base: position 1,089 of record CAIMWN010000002.1, on the reverse strand, counting down.
TAATCCAGTTACCAATTCAGAATATCCGTTTGGAAACCAGGCCGCAGTGCTAGTTGCAGTTGGTGGTGCTGACAAATCAATATCAGCACCGTTACTAAATGCGCTGTCATGTACGGCTAGATAAATTGGTGTGATTCCCTTAGGGATGTCAAAATAGAGATTCCCGGTGATTGAATTCCCTGGATTTATTGAAGAAATATCAAAATTGGTATCTCCTGTATAGATGCTGGCACTCCCTGAGGCGTCATATTGCGCTCCATTAGCGTCAATCAATTTTTGATTAGATTCAAAAAAATCGCTAGCAATGTTTGAATGATTAGAAACCGTTACATTAATTTTGCAAAATTGTCCTTGTGCTGGAAGGTAATTGCCAGAGGATCCAATTTGAATCATTCCACAAATTGGTGCTGAGTTCGCAGTAAAGGTCAGTTGTCCATCCTCTTGAGGAAAACCTATAGCAACTGCTTTCGCAGAACTTGGGGCATTTGTTGAGGATGCAGAAGAAATATGATGAGTGAAGTAGAAGTACGCGCCAACCCCCACCAGAATTGGGAGTAAAGCTTTTATGAGTATTCCAAATGCCTTGGCTAGTTCCCTTCCGTCTGTTTGATTTCTCTCTCCGTAAACCGAGAGATACTTGACTTCATCAGTATCTCTGTTCACATAGTGCTGGCAATCAGGGCAATAGTTCCCACCGGTAAAAGAATCTGTAGTAACACTTTCGTGAGGACAATCTTCTGGTGAAATCAACTTAGGTTTTGCAGCTTGATCGGGATCCCTAGGAGCCCCGCATTCAGGACAAAATTTTGAATTAGCGGAGACTTCGACTCCACATTCAGAACAGAATTTCACAAGCGAATTCTAGGGGGAAGATCCAGGAATGATAAGTACAGCTTATTAGCCTTCATAGCGCATTTCCCCTGAATCCCAATGCCTTTGCTCGAGTTTGGATTTCTGTCTCTTCGTGTACTCGGTATCGATCCCATGTTCTTCGGCGTACTTCACCCCAAGATCGATCATCTCGCTCATATCCCGCACAGACTCTTTAAGGTCATAATCAGGCTCCTCATAAGCAATTTGATGCTTTTC
>CAIMWN010000001.1 GCA_903845155.1 Oligoflexia bacterium | reverse complement strand
TCCGGACTTTTATTCAATTGACTACCCATAAGTTACTAAATTTCGAACCAGATACTGAGTTTCTAGGCAGCAGTGCCAATTAGCCAGCCAATTTCTTCTTCAATTCTTTCAGCCCAAGCTTTAGCATTCTTTCCGTCAGTATTAAGTAATCGCTCCCGGATATCATTTGCAACTAAATAAGTTGTTAGGCGAATAATCTGCCGAATTTGATCCATGTCGCGTGATCGATCCCAAGCGTCTTGCAAACTAAGTCCGCTCGGTGAAGAACCAATGTGTGCAACTATATTTCTTGTTTCAATTAAGTCACTTATCCATTTACCATTCCTGAAGAGGGTATCGTCATTTGGGGGCAAGGTTCCCTTAAGTTTAATGATCAGGGAAGTGAATGCTCCTCTTAGATCACTTGTGGAGTCGATTGCGTTGACAATACCTGTTAGGCGCAGAGCGATACTTGTTGAATCAATTTCTTCGCCGCCATTCTCCCAATCGTGGGCTAACGCGTGCTTAATAAGATTCGTAAATGCCAGGTGTAAATTTGTATCTGAATCTTTAGTATTTAACATGACGGGGTAATTTCTTTCAATTCCTCCGATTGGAACACAAGCAACCCAACAATTCAGTGAAACTGGTATCCCCCTTAGAATCTCATTCTCACCTGTAATCACTGAATACTTGGTTTGGATCTCGTCATTCAATTGAAGCCAATTGTTATTACCTCTTAATGGTGCACATAGCCAAGTGATTAGATCTAGTAGCTCGACGCCGTACTCTAGTTTGTGATCCGGATAGGTTTTTGTCACTTCTATATATTTCGTTGAAATAGAAGTTAGCCACATTGAATCTAAGCCGATTTCAGCCAAGCGAGAGTCCAGTATTTCCTTTACTTGTGCATTTGAAACATTTCCAAGAATTTCAAGTATTCCAGTAAAAGATACGGGCGATAGATGGTTATTTATTTCCATAGAAGCGCATCCAGTTGTGTGCGGATCATGAGAATATTTGCGGGAGTTTGATCCCCAGTTTCCCAATCGAGAGGAATCGCTAGATTCATTAAGTCGCTTTTGCTTAAATGCCCAACAATTCCTCGTGAAAGTAAGTAGTTCAAATCTAGCTGGACCGAAGCAGAGGCAAATATCGAAAGAAGCTTCTCTGCTGTAACTCCTGGCTTTGGCCTAATAGCCACAACGCCTGTGCCTAAGATTGAGTCAAGATCATTTAAGTAAAAATATGCTTTCTTGGCACTTGTTGCGATAATCAAGTCGCCGCTTATCGATAAAGCCGATGCAGATTCGCTCAGGAGTTCCTGTCTTAAGTCAGATTTTCTTCCATGGACTACATATTTGGGAGTTACAAATGGCATGTAGATTATTTGGCCATCATTCTCAACATTTCGACTAGTCTTTCCAACAATGACCGTATCAATTAATTCCTCGAGTTTTTTCCCACTGTTTTTTACTGGCTGGACTTTTGAACTAATGGCTCGAAACCAGTCATCGCCTAGATTTAGACTTTTTAAGCTCACCCAAGAAGAAGGTCTATCAATAGAATTACTTACTCTATGGTGAATCTGTTTTACTAGTAATTCAATTGAAAGAAGGGAGTTCTGGTCCAGATTAATCTTGGGTAAGGAGAAATCCCTAATAAAATCTTTTGTCACAACCACTTGGCTCAAGTCTGAGGAGTCCGTTGAATTGAAAAATTCAACAAGTGAATTTTTGCCTGGAGTTGAATTCAATATCGCCCAAAGTAGAAACCCATCGGATGGATTTAAAGGTCTAAGCAAAACAAACTGATTTGAGAAGACTAGATCTTGTAATGTTGGATCAACATAGACGGCGCCTGCTCTTGAGATAAGCAAATCCCCGACCTTTATATCTTCGGTAGACCAATCGAAGTAGTGCTGTGTGAGGTATCTATTGCTCGCCTCGACTGAAGCGGATTGCGCAATAACATCAGCAGGGCTGATACAGCCAATTCTTTCTACCGAGTAGCCATTAGCCAGACGAGAACTAGCGAGAGCACCGATAGAAACTAGTTCCGTTTCGGTATTCCAGTGATTGATTTTAGGAATTGGGCTGGCAAATTGCCTCATATCCCAGTTGGTTAAATCATGTAAAGAAATCAGACTGATATCACTCATTCCGAACTACCTTTTAGTAATTCATCCACCGCACGCTTTAGTTCTTGATCATCACTCGATTGAGTGAGCCAATCTTCTTTTAGTGTTCCGACGACTGTTTGACCCGGTACCGAATTTCTTACAACTAGCGCAACAGGCGAAATCGCTGTGCCCTTGTTCAATACTGGAGGAAGGCCTAGGAGGGCAATGACGTGGTAGTTCTGAGAAAGCCAATCACGAAGTGCTTGACCTTCCTTGCTCCAAGTCCAGCCTGGTGGAGAAATCATCGCTGCAACTCCATTTGGTTTTAAACTGGAAACAGCGAGCGCAATTGCAGCAATATCACCATTCTTTGTTGAACCGAATGGAGTTTCAATTGGTTCACTAAGACGCATTCCCAGAGGAGGTATGGTAACTACTAAATCTGCCGAAACACTTGGCAACATAAATGAAT